>CAXMPK010000159.1:0-5612 GCA_964195405.1 uncultured Acidimicrobiia bacterium | reverse complement strand
GTGCGAGAGGCCCGTAGAGAGTTTGATGTGCGACTTCTCGCCTTGTTTTGGGTCGTTTTCGGTTCCGATTTGGTCGCGGGCGGTGTGGCTCATCCCAGTCCTGTCCACAACCCTTCGGACTTAGATATGCCGTCAACGGTGCGGCAATTCAGAAGCGCATAATGCCTGCCACTTATGTGCGGGCAGTCTCCGGCTCTTGCTAGCGCATCCCCGTCTCTCGTAGTTGCTTTTTGAACTCTTCGATTGCTGGGATTGAGATGATCGTCTCATCCAACCAGTCCGGCACCTGACCCGGGTTTTGGCTTGGGTCTTGGTGTAGGCCGCCTTTGGCCTCAACGTATTCTTTGTCTTGGACGAGCATCGCCAATGGGTCTGCGTCGACCATGCGAGTGACGATCTGTTCGGGTGTGATGTTCACGACTGTGAAATCTTGGGCAATGACCAGTGGGCCGTTATAGGCGGTTCTGATTCCGTCGAATATTGGCTGGGGAGTGCCTGGGGCGATCATGGCGTGGTAGCTCATTGCCAACAGTGGGTCGGCGCCAGCGAAGACTTCGGCTCCAGCCTCAGGGGAGGTGTGTTTGGTCCAAGCAACAATCTTGGCCATTACTTCGGTCCACGCCAGTTTCTCGACGTACGTTTCGGGGGGATTGAAGACTTCGTGAATGATGAGGTCGACGTTTTGTGAGTTGTCGATGGTGATGGTGCTTGGCTCGCAGTCCCCAGCGAAAACCATTGACATCCCTGCGTAGTCGAGGCGATAACCAACAGCTCCATACATCCCATGCGGAACCGGGAACGACGTGACTTTGACACCATTGCTTTCGTAGATGAGCTGCGCCTTGTCTGGTACATGTTCGTGAGGGACCATCTCGAATCCACGAGGGTCGACGATGCCTTTCTTGGTCTTGTCATGCCACCGTGAGAAGTTATAGAGACTCTCAACCAAGGCCTCGATACCCCACTCCGGGATCTCGCCCGCAGGTCCGTAGATATCCATCGGATCGAGACGCCCGTTGGACTGCCCAAAGTCGTAGTAGGCGGGTAGGTCGCCGATGTGATCAATGTGGTAATGGGTGATGAAGAATGTGGTGGCTCTCCCGTACGGGACACCCATCACATTGAAAGCCCCATTGGTTCCCGAGCCAGCGTCGAAGATGAAAACGTCACCGTTACCAAGTTCGCACATGAAACCCGCAGCAGCCTGCCCACGTCGTGCCGGATACCCAGTTCCGAGAGCAGTGATACGCATCTCCTCCGCAGCCAGTTCCTCGCCACCCGGCTCATACATATGCGGGTAGTCCTTCAACACCACCGTGGCGTCTTTGACGACTACCCGGTTAAGGGTCAATGGTTCAGTGCCAGCTGGCTCTGGCAGTAGCTCGGTCACAAGGTGTCTCCGTTCTCAGTGCGTCCTGGTTCCTCGATTTCGAGACCATACCGGAGAAGCGACACGCACAAACCGCGTACATGACGCCGCTGAATTCAGGGGGTCGTTGCAACACTTATGTGTGCGGTTCGTACTTGAGGGGGAGGCCAACACCGGCCCGTACTACGCTCGCAGGGATGTCACCCAATATTGCGGCTGCGTTACTTCTTTTCTTGGTGGGCGGATTTGTCGGTGTGTTCTTTCTCATCGCTCGGAGCAAGTCGGAGCAAGAGACGAGGGAGATCGACCCGAACTTTGGCCAGTCAACAAGATCACAAGACATAGGTGACACAGTCATGCTGGCAATGGCAGTCATAGGTCTTTTTGCTGCTCTGATCGGACTTGTGTTACTTGTTGAAGCAGTTCGCTGACCCTCACATAACGCGCTGTTCTGTTGCGCCTAGCCCAGCGGTCCATCGTGCGTGGGCGGTTCTCGATATGGTCTGGCGAAACCGTGAGGAGTTTCATGTTCTCGGAAAAGGTGAGTCGCCGGCTTGACGACGAGGTAGTGATCTGGATGACAACAGTGGCCTCCGGAGGAAAGCCGCAGACCTCAGTCGTGTGGTACTGGTGGGATGGCTCGGAGTTTCTCATCTACAGCCTCGACCCTGCGACCCGAGTGCGGAACCTCGGGGACAATCCCCATGTGTCTTTGAATCTCGATGGAAACGGGAGAGGCGGTGATGTGGTCACGATCGAAGGTGTTGCTTCGCTTGACCCGGCAGCGCCGACGGCTTCCGAAATGGAGGATTATGTGGCTAAGTACCGCCACCGCATGGACCGCGGTTGGGGTGGACCCGAGGGATTCGCTGAGAAATACCCGACAGCGATTCGGATTCGACCCACTCGGGTTCGGTCATGGTGATCTGACTTCTGTCAACCCGGGCTAGTCCGGCCGATCAAATCAGCACATTACGGCTGCTTGATTAGGTTTTCTCGTTGCCAGGGACTCTTGGGATCACAGAAGTAGCCGTCGACGACTCCGGTGCCCGACTAGAAACCAATCCTCGCCATCAATGATGCAACCACCCCCATGAAATCAAACGGGTTATGTGCGCCTGATTATCCGAGTTTGGACTGCCAGTCAATAGCTGCGTCGGCCCACCATGTCGGGATGGGAAGCGGTTCGGCGAGCGACCGCTCGGTCGTGGATGGACCGATGACAGCCTGTTGAACCGGGTCGATCTTGGCTTGTCGTGTGAGGACAGCTCCGGGCGTGACGTTAAAAACAGTGAGGTCTTGACACAGCGTTGCGGCACCCGAATACGCGGTCCGAACCCCCTCGAAGACGGCGTCGATGTACCCGTCTACTACGTGACAGTGCCACATGGCTGCCATCTTCGGCTGCACCATGTCGAACACCAGACCCGCAGCGTTGGCCGGTGTGTGGGCCTCGTTGACGACCATTCGTGCCTGTTCGATTGGAAAACTCATCAACTCTGCGAACGTTTCCGCTGGGAGGAACGTCTCATGGATCAATAGATCGCATCCTTGAGCGGCGTCAACAAGTGTCATGGTTGGTTTGGTATCACCAGAGAACACGACAGATTGTCCGTCGTAGTCGATGCGGAATCCGACAGCACCGTTGAGGGCGTGAATGACCGGGAACGATGTGATCGTCACGCCGTTGCGTTCGTAGATCGTCTCGGTTCGGTCGTAGGGGACTTCGTGCGCCGTGGCCTCTTTCCCCGTAGTCGGTACATAACCGGACATCGACGCATGGTCCCAAGCAAGTGCCTGTTGGATCAGGTCTACAAACGTCGCCACGCCTCGTGCTGGGTCGTCGGACGCACCGCCCCATACCTCAACAGGGTCGAGACGGCCGGCCTTCACGTAGCTGCCCATCAACGTCAGATAGTCAGCCACATGATCGGCGTGGAGATGACTGAGGAACACGTTCTTCAGACTCGTCACCGGAACCTTGAGGCCACTGAAGTTAGCCAACGATCCTGCCCCCAGATCGAAGACAAACACGTCCTTCTGTGAATTTCCCACCTCTACGAGAACTGAACCTGCCGCCTGAGACTTGGTCACCCACGGCAACCCCGAACCCAAAATCGATACCCGAATCTCACCTTTAGAAAGCTCCTCTGACCCGGGCAGGAACACCTCACTCCGCTCAACATCCGGTGACCCCACCACTGGATCAGTGGAGAGAGCCGTACTACCACCCAAATACGCTGGAACAAGCTTTGACATCACAGACCTCCTCTCGCCCAAGTTACTCACCCTCCACACAGCACGAGCGAATCGCCACAGACCACCCGCCCATAACCGTTGCGAGTTCAGGAACGACTCCCCAGCAGTCAACCCCCGAGAAATCTCCTCCCGTTCAGTCAAAGACAACCGAAGCGAAGACCATTCAGGACCAGGCACCGGTCTACCAAACCCCTAACCAATCCTCGCCATCAGTGATGCAACAACCCCCTGAAATCACCCTGGAGTCGCCGCCGTTGTGTATGGCTTGTCGCTTTCAGGATTCGTGCCGGGTTTTCAAGTTCCCCAGCTCGCGTTTCATTGAGCGGAGACCTTCGTTCCACTCTTGATCGGTTTGGTCTGGGAAACGGGTCAGGGTGAAGAGAACGTCGGAGCCTCCGCCGTTGGGTATGACCCGAACTGGTAGAGGTGCACCAAAGGGTGCTCCCACGGGTGCCAGGTACATGTCGATGACCCCTAGGGCGGTGTCACCGTCTATTCGCATCAGCACCGGCCCGCCCATACGGGCCACGTTCATCTGCCAAGTTCCGTCGCCTTTGTCCTCAGCGGAACCGGAGAAGAATTCGGTTGCCCACTCAAGGTGCGATGAGGGGTCGGCAATGTCCGCACTCACTGTTTCTAGTGGTGCGTCGATTGTCACGGTGACGGTTGCGGTTTCGAGCGTGGTCATGATTGTTTCCTCCTTAGACTCGTCAGTCTCTCTGACGATCTTCTCACGTTACAACTCGTCAGGTACACTGACAATTCCATGAATCTTGCACGTTTACTTCTACAACAATTCAGATGGTTCGACGATGCGCTTCGCAGCCGACTCGCCGATCAGGGTTTGGCCGAGTTGACCACGGCTGAGTCGATGGTGTTTCCCTATCTCGACAAGGAAGGCACCCGGCCTGCCGATTTGGCCCGACGATTAGGAATTACCAGACAGTCCACACAGTCACTTGTCAAAGGGCTGGAGGGTAAGGGACTGGTCGAACTCATTGACGATCCAGAGGACGGACGAGCAAAGAAGATCACGCTTACCGCCGCTGGCAGACAGTCAGTTCCGCTTGCTCTCGAAACCTTCGCGCAATTTGAGAATGAACTTTCAATGCGGATAGGAGCCAAGAAGGTCACCCAACTGCGCAATGCCCTGGAAGCCGACTGGGGCGATTCACCCATCCGCTAAACGGCCATCAACCCACCACGACCACCCATGTCAGTCGGTTGGCTCATATAGTTTTGGTACCGGTAGCGATGTTCGTTGTCGGGGAGATGGAGTAGGTAACTATGGAGCATTATTCGAGGTGCGGTGGCGATCTGGGATATAAGGCCAGCGGAATGACTGGGGTGCAGAACGTTCACTTTCCCATCGACGGGAGCACGCCATGAGCCAGCTTGTTGATATCGGCAATTTGCCTCCCGTCGGTGAGGTGCCCGACGAGATGTATGCACAGGTTGTCCGCCGTGAGCGGTTTGGTGATCCCACGAATGCTTTTCAGCCGGAGGTGGTCGCCGTTCCTGAGCTTGGTCCGGACGATGTGCTGATCGCGGTCATGGCAGCGGGGATCAACTTCAACAATGTGTGGGCGGCCCGGGGCATCCCGATCGATGTCATCGCGGCTCGACAAAAGGCTGGCGAACCCTACGACTTCCACATTGGAGGTAGTGATGTCTCAGGGATCGTCTACGCCGTGGGAAACGCTGTTGACCATGTTTCTGTGGGTGAGGAGGTAGTTACTCATCACGGCTGGTGGAATCCAGATGACCCGTGGATCAAAGCGGGTAAGGACCCGATGATCGCTCCCTCGGCTTCCATTTGGGGGTACAACACCAATTTCGGTTCGTTTGGCCAGTTCTGTGTCGCCCAATCACATCAGATCATGCCCAAGGCCCCACGGCTGACATGGGAGGAAGCCGCCGCTCCCTCACTGGTCGGGACTACCGCTTACCGCATGCTTTTTGGATGGGAGGGCAATACCCTCAA
>CAXMPK010000158.1:0-4959 GCA_964195405.1 uncultured Acidimicrobiia bacterium | reverse complement strand
CTCCGTATACCTGTCATGTGCTTGTTGGAGATCGCCTCTGAATCGAGCGACTTCACCGAGCGTGTTAATCGCGGTGGCGATGCCTTGCTGGCTTTTGAGTTCGGTCTGGATCGTCAGGCTCTGCTCTCCCCACAATTGTGCGTCCTCCTGGTCGCCTAGATTGAGAGCTGCTCTTGCTAGACCATGGAGGGCGTTGGCTTCCCCGGCACGGTCGTGAACTGCGCGCCACAGTTGGAGGCTTTCGCGGAATAACGGTTCTGCTTCTTCGAAGGCACCCCGACGCCAGGCGAGTTTTCCTGCACCAGCTAGAGCTTTCGCGCGGACTTCAGGCGCTAGTTCTTCCCCAGCTTCAAGAACTCGTTTTAGCCATTCGCTGCCTTCGTTCAGATACCCGCGAACCTCCCAGTAGCGCCACAGGGCTGCCGCAAGTCTGCCAACAACGTCGGGGTCGGAATGTAGGAGTTCCTCCATCGCCGCGCGGAAGTTTCCGTGATCAATCTCAAGACCGTCAAGGACCCCTGCTTGTGACGAACTGTCACCCGAACCTTGCAACACCGGTTCGGCCTCTTCAACTAGACGCAGGTAATACCTCCCATGATTGTGTGATGCCGCTCCTTTCTCACCGGACCCAGCCAATTTCTCTCCGGCATACACGCGTACGGTTTCAAGCAACCGGTATCGGGCTGATCCTTGGTGATCGTCCACGACCACTAGGGATTTCTCGATGAGACTTTGCAACAGATCAAGAACTGCAGACTCGGGCATGGCATCGGTGGAGCACACCGACTCGACAGCTTCCAAAGAACAACCACCGGCGAAAACCGAGAGCCACCGGAAAAGTGTCGCTTCATCGGCATCAAGCAGGTCGTAGCTCCAATCCATCGCGAGTTGCAGTGTCCGGTGGTGGGGAAGATCGGCAGCCTTGCCAGCGGTTAGCAATCGGAACCGGTCGTCGAGCCGATCAGCGATTTGTCCAACTCCCAAGACGTTTACCCGAGCTGCCGCTAGTTCTATTGCCAGTGGGATGCCATCAAGACGGCGACATATTTGGATGACAGCCGCTGAGGTCTCGACCGTGAGAGAGAAGTCTCCCTTTCGCTGCTTCGCTCTATCGACGAACAGTTCCACTGCCTCAGATGCCATGAAATCCTCATTGGACATCCCGATGCTCGGAACGGTAAGCCCTGGAACTTGATGAACAACTTCACCGGCCACTCCAAGCGCCTGGCGGCTGGTCGCCAGAATGCGAACATTGGGACATGCCATCAGCAGGCGGTCAGCAACCTCCGCACAGGCTCCAAGAAGGTGCTCGCAGTTGTCGAAAACAATCAACACCGACTTCTGAGCGAGATGATCAGAGATCGTGTCCACTAGCGCCGTGCCGGGTCGTTCCCTCAATCGGAGGGCCGCAGCGAGCGAATGGAGCACACCTTCAGGGTCGGATATTGATGCGAACTGGGCAATCCATACCCCATCCGTAAATCTGTCGAGCGCCCTGGTTCCAACCTCAATGGCCAACCTGGTTTTCCCCGTGCCACCTGGTCCGACCAGTGTGATCAGTCGAGAGTCACTGAGGCGTTCGCTGATCATGAGTAGCTCTTGTGAACGGCCGACAAAAGCGTTCAGCGTTGCTGGAAGGTTGTTCGGTCGTCCCGACTCTGATGTCAGCGCCGGGAAGTCATCATCCAACCCGGAGATCACCATCTGAAACAGATGCTCGGCTTGCGGTAGATCTTTGAGCCGATGGTCACCCAGATCACGCATAGACACACCGCTGGCAAGCCTCCGGCCGATTAGCGCAAACGTCTCAGCCGACACCAGGATTTGGCCGCCGTGACCAGCAGCAGAGATCCGAGCCGCTCGATGCACGTCCACTCCCACGTAATCGCGAGCCCCCAGAGTTCCCTCGCCAGTGTGGATCCCCATCCGGACACGAAACTCCCCGCTCGCCGGCCAGGCGTGATCGAAAAGATCCCGCTGAATCCCAACTGCAGCTGTCACCGCGTCAACTGCGTTGGAGAACACACAAAAGAACGAGTCGCCTTCAGTGTTCACAACGAGGCCACCAGCCGCACCAACCCGGGACGCGATGATCTTGGAATGAGCGTCAAGCGTGTCCGAATACTGTTCGCCCAAGTCATGCAACAACCGGGTCGAACCCTCAACATCGGTGAAGAGAAAGGTGACAGTTCCAGTCGGATATTCCATTAGGCAGGGCTGTTAGGTCGCAGAGACACTCAGGCTACGCCTAGCCACCACCGATCAGCGGCCGATCTCCACGAGCACACAACGTCACTACGTCACTATCAGACCATCAACACAGCCGCCCATAACCGGCATTATGTGCGGTTCCTGATGCTCTAGGACAGGGGTACATGAGTGCCGTTATGTGGGGCGTTTGGGTGCTGCTGTGATGAGACCCGTCTAGCCTTCGCTCGTGTTGGGGAGAAGGGTCTTGGTTTGAGCGATCGTGGTTTGGGCGAGGCTGGTCAGGAGTTTCTTCTGATTGCGGATGTGTCGGGCTATACCGCTTATCTGCAGGCCACGGAGTTGGAGCATGCTCAGAGTGTTCTAACGGATTTGATCGAGACGATCGTTGGGGAGCTAACGCCGACGTTCTCTCTAGTCAAGATCGAGGGTGATGCCGTCTTTGTGGCTCGGGCTGTTGATCAGGTCGACACGTCCCTGCTGGTTTCGACGATCGAGGACACTTATTCAGCGTTTCGATCGAGGCTCCGCGACATCACTTTTGCCACAACGTGCGAGTGCAACGCATGCCGTCTGATACCGACCCTGGAACTCAAACTGGTGGCACATTGCGGCGAAGTTGTCCGTTCGAAGGTTGCGGGTTCCGAGGAGTTGGTGGGACCCGCTGTCGTGTTGTCACACCGGTTGCTGAAGAACTCAGTTATCGAGGACCGCGGAATCACGGCCTACGTATTGTTCACAGCAGATTGCGTGATGGCCGCGAGCGTCGACGTTACGGATCTCATTAGACATAGCGAGGTTTATGACGACTTGGGGACCGTCGATTGCTACGCGTTGGACCTCCACGTCAGTTGGAACGCCCGTCAAGCCGTACGTACGCGGTATGTCGGTTCGGATGAGACCACTCTTTTCGTCGAGGTCGACCTGCCGAGTCCACCTTCGGTGGTCTGGGAATACGTAACAGACCCCGAGAAGCGACTGCTGTGGCGTGATGACCTGACCAGCATCGACCAAGTCAACCCAAGCTCTGGCCGGGGAACGGGTTCGGTCAATCACTGCGCGCACGGCAGAAGAACTTTCCTCGAGAAAATCTTGGATTGGAAGCCCTTTGACTACGTAACCACTCAGATCAACGTTCCATTCTTAGGCGACATGGTCGCAACTTCCGAGTTCGAGGGAAGGCCAAACGGGACAACACGACTCACTTTCCGAGTGGCAGCGATGAAGGGACTGCGTGGTTGGATAGTGCAGACGGCTAGTCGTCGGATGCGGGGTTCGTTCCTTGAACAACTCGTCACGCTTCAAGGGCTTTTAGAGAGCAACGAGAGTCAGCATCCGGCCGACTGATGGTCGAGCGATCCCCGAGGACCTCCCACTCCTGTCACGTCACACCAATCGTCGCTCACCCTCAAAGTCCGCCGCCCATAACCGGCATTATGTGCGGCTGATCTGGGCGCACATAAGTGCCGTTATGTGCGGGCCTACCTCGCCGGGAGAATTGCTATTTGACGCGACACCGCGATCAGCTTTCCAGAAGAATCACTGGTCCAACCGTCCTCCTCCACGTATCGAGGACCGGCATGGTCAGTTCGGAATCGGGCAGCCACAGGTCCTCGACTGGGACGCGCATGAGTGTGCACAGTGAGTTCGATTGTCGGCAGCGGGCCAAGATATTCACCGCTGTTAAACAGCGACGGAGGCAGCGCGTCAGACACCAGGGGCATCAGTGCAGTCGATGAGGTAAACGGAATGTCGACCCAGCCGCTGACCACTGCCTCGCCGGAGGGATGACCGGTAGCGAAACCGACCTGATCGGGATGGAGGCGAATGTTCATGCGCTGGGCGATCGGCGGGAACTCAAAAGCGGGTGCCTCCTCCGCCCCCACGCACTCCTCGGGTGGAGGCAGTGGTGGGAGGTCAAGATCGACGATCACTTCACCTGTGTCAGTGAGATCACCAAGCGACGCCACCATATGAGCCACCAGTGTGTCGTTCTGTGTCAGTTCAGCTCGGGCCGTCGTCAAGCTGCGTCCTTTGCGGATGATTTCGGTCTCGATAGCCACTGGGCCGGGGCGAGCTGGCCTTAGGAAGTGAGTAGTCGAGGTGATCGGGTCGGGACGCTCTGTGGCCGCTACAAGAGCCGTCGCCATGACGGAACTGACCAAACCTCCGTTCGGGACTCCCATGAAGTCCCAACCGTCGGGAATGTTTGACGTCCAGTCGCCTTCTTCCCTGATCCGAGCCAGTTCAATCAGATCTGCAAAGTCAGATGACACCTGGGCATTGAATCACCAGGCGGAACATCGTCCAAAACACGACCGGATCACGCTGAGATCAGCCGCACAAACGGCCTGAGGTGCATCAGGATCGGCTCGCTGCGACTATTGGTGTTGAAAAGGACAACACCATGAAACCGGAGCCACTACCACACCAAGACACAGACCTCGCCGTGTCGATCGTCGGAGTGTGGCGGTTAACCACTCGTGAGGACTACGACGGCATCGGAAACCTGCTGATCGACCCCCACCTCGGAACGGACCCGATCGGAATACTCGCCTTCTCTGAGGATTACTTCTCGGCTCAGTTCTCGAAACGGGACCGGTCTGAACCGTCAGAAGCTGTAGCGGTTCAGACTGACAACAACAGTTCAGCGGTCGGTGGTTATGACGCCTACTTCGGCAGGTACTGGATCGACGAGACTGGCGAAGCGATTGTTGTCCATCTGGAGGGATCCATCACCCCGGCCAACAC
>CAXMPK010000157.1:0-3563 GCA_964195405.1 uncultured Acidimicrobiia bacterium | reverse complement strand
AGATCAGTGAAAACGCAGTATCGAGTGGTGATCATCGGTGGCGGGGTCGTCGGTGCGAGTGTTGCCTATCACCTGGCGAAGCTGGGTTGGCCCGACGTTGCCATCCTGGAGCGCTCGGTCCTGACCGCCGGATCGAGCTGGCACGCTGCCGGGGGGATTCACGCCCTAAATGCCGATCCGAACATTGCCGCATTGCAGGCTTACACCATCGACCTGCTCTCCGAGGTAGCAGATGAGTCGGGTCACGACATCGGGATGCACATGACAGGCGGTATCACTTTCGCCTCAGCACCCGAACGTTGGGAGTGGCTCCAGTCGACCTATCGCGTTTATCAGACAATGGGTATCGAGGACTGCTGGCTGATGACACCCGACGAGATCAAGGACCGCTGCCCGATTATCAACACAGACGGGGTCTACGGTGGGTTGTGGGCTGACCGGGAGGGATATATCGATCCTTCGGCTGCGGTTCATGCTTATGCCAAAGCGGCGCGCATGCGGGGCGCTGACGTGATTGAGCACAACAGGGTCGTCGAGTTGAACCATCGTCCCGACGGCACATGGGACGTGGCCACCGAGCAGGGGTCCATCCATGCCGAGCACGTTGTCAACGCTGCCGGCTTGTGGGCTAAACAGGTAGCGCGGATGGTCGGTTGGGAGGCGCCGGTTTCACCGCTGGCTCACCACTACCTGATCACCGAACAGATTCCGGAGCTTCAGGCAATGGATCAAGAGATACCGATGATGATCGATCTCGAAGGATTCACCTACATGCGTCAAGAGATTCACGGAGTTCTCGTTGGCATCTACGAAGTGGATCACGAACACTGGAACATGGACGGGGCGCCTTGGGACTATGGCATCGAGCTGCTCCAGCCAGATGTGGATCGCATCAGCGACGAGGTGGCCATGGCGATGCACCGCTATCCGGTATTGGAGCGGACCGGTATCAGTCGATGGGTCAATGGTGCCTTTACATTCTCTCCCGACGGCAACCCGTTGGTGGGCCCGGTGCCGGGGATCAAGAACTACTGGTCGGCGTGTGCAGTCATGGCCGGGTTCCTTCAGGGTGGTGGTGTCGGCAAGTCTCTGGCTGAGTGGATGATCGAAGGGGAAACAGAAGAAGACATCTTTGGGATGGACGTTGCCAGGTTCGGGTCTTACGCCGGCAACCGTGAGTACATCAAAGCGAAGACCGGGCAGTTCTACTCGCGTCGGTTCGTCATGACCTATCCCAACGAGCAACTTTGGGAAGGGCGCCCACTTCGGATGTCCCCGGCATACGACTCCATGACCGAGGATGGCGCCCATTGGGGCGAGATGTATGGCCTGGAGGTACCGATCTACTTTGCTCCTCTTGGATTTGAGGAGTTGCCCAGCCTCAGGCGTTCGAATGCCTTCGAGATTGTGGGCGCCGAATGTCACCGGGTTCGCCAGGACGTGGGGATCATCGATATCACTGGGTTCTCCCGGTATCAGGTGACTGGGCCCAACGCAGAGGTCTGGCTCGACCATCTGGTGGCTTCCAAACTTCCCGGTACCGGACGAATCAGGATGTCCCCGATGCTCGGCAAAGACGGACGTCTCAAGGGCGATCTCACCGTTTTCAACTGGGGGAACGGCACCTTCTGGATCATGGGCTCCTATTATTTGAGGGCTTGGCACATGCGATGGTTCAACGATCATCTAATCGACGGAGTCGAGGTGAAGGATCTTGCCGATGCGGTAGTCGGCTTCGGGTTGTCCGGCCCCAAGTCGAGAGACCTGATGGAGCGTGTGGTCCACGACGACGTGTCAGCTGAGGCTTTCAGGTTCATGCAGTGCCGGGACATGGATGTGGGATTGATAAGGGCCAAGGTGGGTCGGATATCGGTGACTGGTGAGCTGGGCTATGAGATCCACTGCTCTGCGGCCGAACACCGTCTTCTCCGTCGGACCCTGGTCGAGGCCGGTCGGGAGATTGGTGCAGTCGAGTACGGCTTCAACGCGATGGGCTCGTTGCGGATGGAGAAGAGTTTTGGGATATGGTCGACTGAGTTTCGTCAGGAGTACACACCGGCGATGACCGGGATGGATCGCTGGATCGACTGGTCGAAGGACTTCATTGGGTCGGAGGCTTCTCGTGAGGAGAAGCAGTCTGGGGGCCCGGCATTGAGGCAGGTGACGCTTGAGGTCGACAGCGTCGATGCTGACGCCGACGGCTACGAGCCGGTGTGGAAAGACGGTGACCGCATTGGATATATCACCTCAGGGGAGTACGGCCACGTTGTGGGTAAGAGCCTGGCGATGGCCTTGGTCCAACCCGAATTCGTGAAACCGGGCACAGAGCTGTCCACCCACATCGTCGGTGTGGAATATCCGGCCCGGGTGATCGAGCCTTCTCCATACGACCCGTCCGGGTTGGCGATGCGGGCTTGAGCACATTCGTCCTTCTCGACCAAGGGGAGCCCCACCAGATCGATGTCGCCGAGGGCGAGGGTGGCGTCTCGCTTGCGTCGGCAGATGTCGAAGCTGTTCTCGGATGGGAGATCAGACCTGAAGGTCTCTGCAAAGACGACATCTGTATTCCGATGGTCAATCGCGTCGATCTGATCGACGGGGAGAGGATCAACCTGGGGAGACTCGCCGAATTGGTCGCACGACCGCTTGCAATCTCGCTGGAATATCGCGTCGCCTATCTGGGTCCCCCTTTTGAGAACTATGACCTTTCGGTCGGTCTTCTCGATGCCCCCGATTTCACCCTGCCAGACCTCGATGGCCGAATGCACTCGCTTTCGGCGTTTCGGGGTTCGAAAGTGCTGCTGGCAGCCTGGGCGTCGTGGTGAGGATGTCGTTACGACCTGCCCGGGTGGCAGGCGGTGCACGACGAGCTCGGGGACAGCGGCCTTGTCGTGATTTCGGTGGCGGTCGACCGTGCCGAAGACGCTCGGTCTTGGATCGAGCGGGCTTCGCCAACTCACCCCAGTCTGATCGACGAAAGCCACGTTCTCGGTGAGCTCTACAACATGGTCAATGTGCCGACGGTGGTTTGGATCGATGAGGACGGTCGGATCGCCAGACCCAACGACGTTGCGTTCACTACCGAGAAAGGCGGTCGATATGCCAGCGTTTCAACCGCCGACCAAATGGCGATGCTCAGGTCTTGGGTGCGAGGTGACCGCCCGGATCCCGCCACCGAACATCTGGAGAGTCAGGTGACTGCGGCTTCGGTCGATGCCCAAAAGGCCCGTTCCCACTTCGGTCTTGGTTGGTGGCTATATCAGCAGGGGAGTCTCGAGTCGGCGAGACACCAGCTCGACGTCGCCGGGCGGTTAGCGCCCGATGATTTCATGATCCGGCGGGGGACCATGCGCTATTTCGGTGCCGACCCCTTCGGTCCTGAATTCAGGGAGATGGTGAGCGACTGGTATCAACAGGGGCACGACTACTACCTGCCGTTGCCGGTCAAATAGCCGAATCTGTCTTCGGACCAGCGACACCAAGATCGCCGACGCCGTGACCACGACGCCATCTACGAACTTCAAAAACCCGGGCGGCCGCCAACACCGTCATCGCGGGCTGAG
>CAXMPK010000156.1:0-7731 GCA_964195405.1 uncultured Acidimicrobiia bacterium | reverse complement strand
GTCCTAGTAGACGCTCCAGGAGCTGTTTCATTGGTTCGGTGGTGTAGCGGCCCTGGATGGCTGTTCTGATTTCTTGGTTGGAGCGCATGGCGCTGACGAGCCCCGGCATCAGGTCTGGATGTTCCGCTGCCGTCTGCACTTTTGTGCTTATGGCGACCACATACGGCAACAAGAGTTTCCGGAATGGTCTTTCGGAACCAACCAGCATCTAGAGCCAAATCAGGAGGATTGAATATGGCCAACAACACCCTCGGAGTAGTGGTCCGACTCGCCGTCAACAAAGGACAAGAGGACGAGTTCAGTACCACGGCAATGAAGGCAATGGTCGAACCCACCAAGACAGTCCAAGGATGCATCAAATACGAAATGTGGCAGGACCACGAAGAACCCTGGCGTTTTGTAATCCTTGAAGAATGGGAAGACGAAAAATCACACGCTGCGCACTTAGCCTCCGACTGGCTTCAACCCGTAATGGCGTCACTAATGGGATACGCCTCCGAACCATTTGAAATGCAACGACTACACCAAACCCACTAACCGTCCCACACCATCTCCCCGCCACACACAACGGCATGGGCGAACGAGGCAGCGGCGACTCTGTTTGGGTTCAGTCATACGGGTACGAAATGGAACGATGGGTGTCGACGGTGAAGCCTCAATCACGAATCTCAAACAGACAGAACAGAACCTCGTCGAAGCGGCAGAGCGACTCCGGTGAGTTTCTAGCAAGATTCGCGCCTGGCTATACCCATCCGCCCCACACATAACGCGCTCTTATGGCGGCCTACTCAGTGACCTTTTGGGTCTAACCAGCCCCGAACATCTTGTTGGGGAGCACTTTGACCACGACCAGAATCTCCCAAGATTTGTTCCATGGATAGACATCAACGTCGAGATACTTCTCAGACAGTCGGTTTAGAAACGCATCGTCAGTGTCGGCTTCGATGGTTTGCGCCTGACCTCTGAACTCCAAATACCTATAGGGGTCCTGTGGGTCGATCACCGAAACTGCCACATCTGGATGCCTTCGCAGGTTTTTGGTCCGCTGAGACTCCTCATCGATCGTGAAGATGAGATGGGTGCCGTCCCATTCGAACCACAAGGGGCTCGAATGGGGTTCTCCCTTCGGTCCGACCGTGGCTACGTGTGCAAAGGATCTTGTGTCCCACGAAACAATGTTCGTGTGCGTGTCAGGAATGCTGATGGCCATGACAGGGACCCTATGAGACGCTCCTTGTACCACCAAACAGCCGCACATAACAGCACTAGTGCGCCGGCTGGAGACGGGCGGGCGAGCGCCGCATATTGCGACCGATGTTGCGCCCAGATGTGGGGGCGGTGACTAGGAGGGACCCGAGTTCGGCCTGCCCTTGACAGCCTCTCGCTTCGCTTTCTTTTCAGCGCGCTTTTGCTTGAGACTTTTAGTGGCCTGCTTTTTCGCGTTCCTACCGCCCTTGTCCTTGTTGCCCATCAGTGCCTCCAAACCGGCCAGCTCCGACAATACGCTACCCAGACCGCACTTTAGGGCATGTGTATACGCGTATCCGCCTGTCACGAGGCGTAGATACTGTTGGTTATGGGCGCGTGGCTTTCCAGACTTGTTCACACTCGTCAAAGCCTCTGAATGACTTCGCCCCCCGGTCGAAGGTGAACATTGCGCCGCCATCGGCGTTGATTCGATCCGGATCGATGATCGGAGAGATATGCCTAGTGGCTTGAACCCTTAGAGTTCTACCTAGTGAGCACTCGGACAATCATCCGAGACGTTGTGGCATGGACCCTCGTGGCCATTGCCGTTCTCGTGGCGATTGGGGCTACGACCTCTGACTCGTCCCAGCAAGCTTTCGTGGAATGCATTGAAGCGACGAGACAGTCTTACCCGACAGCCAAGTTCGATGAGATAAACGCCTACTGCTTCGAGGAGCTAGGACTCCTCGATTAGTAGCATCGTTGACGCGTAGGAGCCGATTGAATTAGGGGATGACCCCACATAACGGCCGTGAATTCAGGGGGTCGTTGCATCATCTTCGACGAGAGGTGTGGTTTCTCGACGTCGGACGGGTTGTTGATCCGGTGAAGCTTCGGAACGGCCCGCCCCGGTGTTTCGGCGGCTGAGCAATCTGTCTGCTCCGGTTCGGCAACGAAGTCGCTGCCCGACCCTGACGGGTAATGATGGGCGCCGACGGGGACAACGTTCGCCGCAAATCGCCAGGTCAGATGGAGTTTTCCCTGGTAGACGGCTTATTGCGACAACCTGCCGATCCGACCTTTCTAGCCGGAAGCGCGGGTTCGAACCCCGATCTGGATTGCCGCCGTCGTCGTCTGGTCGTGAGTCAGGCGCACATGTTGACTGCCAATTTCTAGACGGCCGAGGAACGTCAGGAAACAGAGGATGCGTTTGGCGTCTTGACAAACGGACTGTGGGTAGGGGACCATTCGGTGAGAGACCACGATCCGCGTGGTCGCGGCGAAGACAATTCTAGGGAGGGCTTTGAAGCCAGACCTCAATCATTCGGTCACCTGGGTCTGGTGGAGCTAATGGTGAGACCGGCCTGTCCTGCGTATGCGAAGGGATAGGAAACATGGATACATCGACGCGGAGTCACCGCCTAACGCTTTCACTGATCGTGGTGACGACGCTTGTCGCATCGCTACTCCTTGTACTTCTTGGGCCAAGCGCAGCGTTGGCTGATCACATCAATGAAGCGACCTATGACTTCGACTTTGTCAATGGGACATCGTTGACCGGGTCTCATGGACCGGGCGCTGAGGCACCGATTCCGATTGAACTCCTTGAAGCGTTTTACGGCAGCGGAAACGTGCCTGCCGCTCTTATTGGTGTGACAATCCATGTTTCCTGCTCGGAGGCCTTCACAGACGGATGGGCGAACTCTGGTTTTCCAGACGAGGCAGATCATCCCGAGTGGAGAATCGCGAACTATTCGATCGTGCGTCACACGCCTGGGAATATCCAGGAATGTGGCGAAACCTTCGTAACGACGTCTACTGAGGCTTCGACGACGTCTACTGAGGCTTCGACGACGTCAACTGTGGCGTTCTTCGAAATCCTGCCAACTACGATCGTGCCCTCGACCGAACCTGAGGTGACTCCAACGAACGAGACGTTACCTTTCACCGGCGCCGAAAACGGGTCGGCAACCGCCTATGCGCTTGTGCTAGTCGTTGGTGGTCTCTTGACACTGGTATGGGCAAAACAGCTCCAAGTTGGAAGACATGAATCGTTCGACGGCTAGACATGGATCGACGGAGGCACGTTCTACGAAGCGTTCCTCGGTCTGGACTCACGCACTGATCCGATCGCTGATGCCGGGAGAACTCGCCGGCCTGAGAGGCCTGTCTGCCAATATGTTTTCTCACACATCGGCGGAATTGGCTGAGTGGCTGAATCCTTAGTAGAGACATGATCATTGAACTTGGTGAGTTTGGAATCTTCAGACGTGCTGGTGAGACGACTCCCGAGATTGCCCGAGAAGTGGAGCGGCTCGGATTTGGTGCTCTTTGGCTAGGCGGGTCACCAAGTGGTGACCTAAGGAGCATCGAGAAGCTCTTGGACGCTACCGATACAATCCCCATCGCCACCGGGATCGTCAACATGTGGCGTGACGCTGCCAGCACCGTCGCCAACTCCTATCACCGTGTGAGCGAACGCCATCGGGGACGATTCCTGCTTGGCGTCGGCATCGGGCACCCAGAATCGAACTCTGAGTATCGTCAGCCATTCGCCACCATTCTCAACTATCTGGACCAGCTCGATGCGGCAGGCGTGCCAAAAGAGAGCCTGGTGCTTGCCGCGTTGGGCCCTAAGGTTTTGGCTGCCGCGGCTGAGCACACCAGGGGCGCCCATCCGTATCTGACGACGCCTCGCCACACCCGATTAGCTCGGGGGGTCGTCGGTGATAGCCCACTACTGGCTCCCGAGCAGACCGTCGTCGTCGAATCTGACCAGAAGCAGGCTCGCGAGATCGGTAGGGAGATGGTCGGCCGCTATCTCAGACTGGTGAACTATCGCAACAACTTGTTGAGGGAGGGCTGGACCGAATCCGACCTGGCCGACGGTGGGAGCGACCAACTCATCGATGAGCTGGTCCTGGCCGGCACTCCACAGGAGATCGCCGACGGCTTGCGCCGTCATCTCACCGCCGGGGCCGACCACGTGTCGATCCAGACCCTGGGACCGGACCCGCTATTCGGATATCGAGCACTCGCCGAGGTCCTTTTCAGCTCCAACCCCGAATAGGGCCCCGCTTATGCCAGGTCGCTCCGATCTACGGGCGGAGCGATCGGCAAGCTGAACATCACGCTCACGCCAGAAACGTTGGAATTGACCTTCAGAGATAGTTGGTTGGGTCGTCTACCGCTCCCAAAGGAGTAGGCCACCGCTTGATCCAGAAACCTCCGAGTCAGGATTTGCCGTCCATTGTCCAGTGACTTTCTTGTTTGACTCCAGCGTTATGTCAAGTGTCCCGAATCGAAGGTTGCCTTCATCCCAGGTTCCGGTGAACTCTGAGTCTGAGACCTGGGTCAGAGAGATTTCGCCCAGGTCGGAACCAAATGTGGAGGAGTAGGTGCCAGCTAGACCATCGATGATCACTTCTCCCCAATCCGAACCTCCATCCCACCGGCCGTCGAGGCTGGCCGGCTCATCAGATCCGCCGCACGCCACTCCAACGACAATCAGGAGAACAACAAAAGCGATCCGATAAACATCACGTGAACATTAGTGAAGGAGGGAGTCGCGCTTCGAGGCGCATATTACGGCTGCCGCCTAAGCCTCACCCAACGGCACCTACGGTTGGCTCTCGCCGGGCGTTCTGTTGATTCTGTATGTTCTTCTGATGACAATTGTGAGATACATCGTCAGTGATGTCGCAGAATCCGTTGACTTCTATGTCTCGAAGCTCGGGTTCGAGGTTGAGATGCAGGTTCCCGCGTTCGCCAGCCTGACCCATGATGACCTGACGCTGTGGCTGGCCGGGCCGAGAGCTTCGGCTTCGAGGCCGATGCTCGATGGGTCGATGCCAACTCCGGGTGGGTGGTCCCGGTTCGTATTGGTTGTAGACGACCTGGATTCTGTTGTTTCGAAACTCGAGGCCGACGGGGTCACTTTGTTAAATGAGGTAGTCGAGAATCAGGGACGCAAGCAGATTCTTTGCGCCGACCCTTCAGGCAACGTGATCGAGTTCCAGCAACCTGCTCAAGAGTCTCTGTAGAGCTGCCCCTAACGGGCAGTCATGTGTGGCTGCTCACGGCTCAAGAAACCGCAATATGGCAGTTCATGAGCAGGTGCTTCCGACAGTTCCGCAGCTGGCGTGTGCCGACAGAAGCTGGCCTCAGCCACCGAGAACACTTACCAAATGCCTCACGATTGGCCAAGCTCCGTCCGGTGTGTTGGAGACAACCGTCCAGGTCGAACGAGTGGTGGGGTCATGAGCACTATAGAAGGACACGCCGGCGTCGCCCCCAACCAGCTTCACGGTGGGGCCGGTTTCCGCCAGCCAGAAGCCGAGACCGTATCTTGCGTCCTCCTTGGGCACGTCGCTGTGTGGCCGGGTCATCTCCGCCACCCACTCCTCCGGGACTATCCGACCGTCAGTGAAAGCGTTCCAGAAGGCGTGCATGTCGGCGACTGTCGTGTAGATCCCGCCGTCGCCGTTCCCGCGCACCGGCAGATGGAGGACGTTGGTCCGAAGGCCATCGGTGTCCAGGTAGCCGAGGGCCATGCGGCTGGATGGCTCGTCCGAACGCAAGAACGCCGTGTCCTCTAGTCCAGCCGGAACGAGGACCTGCTCTTTGACGAGGTCGTGGTAGGCGGTGCCGCCGGCACGCTCGGCGATCAGCGCGAGCACGATGTAGCCGCCGTTGCAATAGGAGAACCGCTCTCCCGCCCCGAACTTGGTCGGATAGCCATCCACCTCGGCAAGGAAGGCCTCGGTGGTGGCCAGCTCGTGCACTGGGGACACAAGCACGTAATCGCTTGAATCCAAGTTTTCATTCTCCTCGTCGAGGTAGTCGCCAATGCCGGACCTATGCGCCAGCAGATGCCAGAGGGTCACGTCGTCGGCGACGAGCGGGAGGTCGTCACCGAGCACATGGCGGGCAGTGGTTTCCATCGAGAGAGCGCCGTCCGCGATCAAACTCACAATGGCCAACGCCGTGAAGCCTTTGCCTCCACTCGCGATAGCGAACTGCGTTTCGTCCGTATTCGGCAGTTGGTGCCCGCGGTGCGCCAACCCGTAAGCCTCGGAGAGTTGCGTGTCGTCACCATGGTCAATTCGGACCACTCCCGAGAACCCGGTTTCGGAGGCGACGCGGTGAACGGACTCGGTGAGATCGTTCATAGGCTGATGGTACCGACAATGTCGACTGCGCCCCATCAGACACCCGAATCTGTGAGCACTCCGGGGAGCGTGATCTAGTGACGTCGCTCTGTGACTCGGTGACCGAACTCCAATATCCGGCCACGCCGTCCAAGGCCGGGATGCGGCTCTTCGAGGATGTACGCCCGGTAGCCCTCAACCCACTCGTCAACATTCATCCGCATTACTCCTCTCGGCAATGTCGGATCTTTTCTCCAATTGGTGAACCGGAGCCGCCTTCTCGCTCGTCTCAGCACTCAGGACCCGCCAGGACTGGACAGGGGTTGTGCGCCATTCTGTGGAGACGAATTTTCGAAGCGACATGCACAGCCTGCCGGGTTGCGGCATCTACGGTGTCTTTCATGGATGGGCGTTATCACCACGCTCACCGATTCCACAAGGTGAGCAACCGTCACCCTCGGCGAGGGGCCGATGGGTACGACGGCGATCGTGCCATCAGCGACGCCGATGACGACGTATTGACCGAAATCGTCGCAGCTTGGAAGAAAACCCAGGGGCTGAACGTCACGTTTTGGCAAGCCAAAGACGAGGTCCACCCCCGGACATGACACAATCAGTCCGACCGATATCAAAGTGTCAGCCGGTGAGACCATCACATTCGCATCACCAATACGGGCAGCCTCCCTCATGACTTCACTATCGGCGACCAAGAGACCAAAGATCTCACCTGGCATTTCACCGAGTCAGGCACGGTGCTGATCGGATGCCACCAAACCGGGCATTACGAAGTCGGCATGAAAGGAGCAGTCGCCGGACGGGTAGAAGTGGGAATTGCGCACTCAGTGCGCGGTTTGTGCCTATTTGGATCCTCTGGGTAGTTTGCTGAAATGGAAACCCTGAACGCTCTTCAATCCAGGCGAAACGTCCGCACCTATCAGGACAAACCCATCCCCAACCAGGATCTGGTGACCATTCTGGAAACGGGCAGACGATCGCCTTCTTCAAGCAACGAACAGCGTTGGGATTTCATTGTGTGTACCGACCGGAACCAATTGAACCGCCTCTCTGGCGTGTGGCGTGGAGCAAGTTTTGTCGCCACGTCAGCTGCAACAGTCGCTCTGATCGCTCCCATGGCAGAGGAAACCAGAGTGAGGGAGTCGATTCACTACGACCTCGGTCAAGCAACCATGGCAATGATGATGGTGGCAGTTGACCTCGGAATCGGGTCGGGTCACACCGCTGTCGCCGACCAGGTGCTCGCCCGTGAAGTATTAGGTCACCCGGAAAACATGTTCTGTGCCTGGCTGCTTGCTTTGGGGTATCCAGCAGACCGCCCATTGGCTCCGATTCAGGCCCCAAACCGGCGAGATTTCGAGCAGGTGGTGCACTGGAA
>CAXMPK010000155.1:0-2267 GCA_964195405.1 uncultured Acidimicrobiia bacterium | reverse complement strand
TGCGATCCTGCTTGACGACGACAGCCTGACGATCAAGAGCTATCGCAGACCGGGAGACGCCAAGCAGATTGAGTTTGGCTCGATCCAGAGTTTTGAAGTGTTCGAGATGGGATTCTGGACCGGACGCCATCGCCTGGTCGGAATCAGCTTCGGTCGTCCGCGCAACTGGTTCCACTGGGACCGCAACCGGAACCGCAAGAGTACGGCGATTTCGTTGGATGTGGGTGGGTGGATACGCCCGACGATTGTTCCGGATGATCCCGAGGCCGTGGAGGAAATCTTGCGCGCCCAAGTCAACAACCCGTAGGCGTTGCCCGTTTGATAACCGGCAGATGTAGCGGGGTTGGACCGCTCGATATGTGCCTGATTGATACTTGGGGCATGTTGCGGAGTGTTTCTCGATATGTGCGCGGCGGCGATATCTCCCTTGTTGGTGTTCTCTGCACAACGCGCAGTGTCCCCGCCGATTTTCACCGACGGAGGCACTCCGTTATTCGACAGGGACTAAGGCGTGTGGATGGCCACGATCGACACCGGGCAATGGGGCTGACCGGGGTTCGAGACACCGGGGCCAGCGCCACCAGGGTCGCCGGTCGGGTCACCACCGGGGTTCAATCCGTT
Source organism: uncultured Acidimicrobiia bacterium (assembly GCA_964195405.1). GTDB lineage: Bacteria > Actinomycetota > Acidimicrobiia > Spongiisociales > ZC4RG35 > CAXMPK01. The sequence goes on along the minus strand of CAXMPK010000155.1, from coordinate 1,646 downwards.
GTCCGGACACGCCGGCCCACTCCAGAAGTTCCCGAGCGCTTCGTCGAGGTCGTCGATAGCCGTAGCTTGACCGTGATAGGCGATCTCAACGTGCACTTCAGCGGTTGCCAGATCGAAATCGAGCGTTTGAAAGGGGATCAAGAACCCTTCAATGCTGGATTGGCCCAGCTCCGCCGTCATCTCAGCTGAGGCCTTCCCGCTGTCTCCCACGACATCGCCGCCGCCACTGGCAACGAACGCATTATCGGGAAAGGATCCGCCTTCCGGTATTGCAACCCACCAGAACGTGTAGACCCCGTCTGGCGTCAACCCTGATACTTGCGCGGTTGCTTTGAGGCCATCGTCAAGTCTGACGAGTTTCGATTCGCCCAGCACCTCGTCACCGGCCGTGGGGTTCCCTGCCGAGTCGAAGATTCGGACGATAGGTTGCTCGTCAGCCACCCCATCCGATCCATTGGCGAACACGACGGCTGCTGTCAGAAGCGCCAAAGCCAGCACGACACCAGTGACGATGATGATGGGGGTTCTGTTCGGCGTTCGTTTCTTCTCTTCAAGATGTTGTTGTTCAAGGGTCTCCATCAGTTTCTCCTTCTTTCTTGGTTGTTGTCCTTGGACTGTCTCTGCGTCAACTGTGTTCGCTGACCGGGTAGATCTCGTCGGCGACGAGGCCGTGTGCTTCCCGATGGACGGTGCTAGCGTCCTCGGCGTTTTCGGCTTCAACGAGGCAGAAGATCTTCCCTGCCTCCTCGTTCACCCAGTACCTGAGATACCTCACCCCGTATCTGGCCTGGGTCTCGAGGTCCTTCATATGGGCCCCGGCTACATCGCCTGCGGCGACACCACCCTCAATGGTGTGAACCTCCATGAAAAGTGACATCCGCACCTCCCTTCCTCGTCTGCGAAGTCGCTTCCGCAAGGTACGAGTTGGAGGCCGTAGGTTCATCGGTGGTAACCACCTATAAAAGGGTCGACGGTCCGACAGATTTGCTGATCTAAAGGAGCCGAGGCCGAGTTAGCGGGGAGGGAGTCTTAGACCGGGAGGAGGCCTTTGTCGTGGGCGTGGGACACGGCTTCTTCCCGTGTGGAGCAGTCCAGTTTGGATAGGACCGCCGATACGTGGTGCTCGACGGTCCGTAGTGATACGAATAGCCGGTCGGCGATTTCGACGTTAGTCAGGCCCTCGCGACAAGCCCCCTACGTCGACAGACTGAGGCTACCCAGCCCAGCACATAACCGGTAGGAAAGATGTGCGACCTGTGACCGCTCAATATGTGCTGTGGTCTCTGGGGGTGGATGCAACACCTGTCGGCGAGAGTGGATGTCTCTTGTTGAGGAGGTTGGTGATGCGGTTCACGGAGTTGGAGAAGGCTGAGGTGTGGGATCGTTGGCAGGCCGGTCAGGCGATGCGTTTGATCGCCCGCCGGCTTGGCCGTGAGTCGTCGTCGGTGCGAACCTTGATCGAGGACACCGGTGGGGTGCGGCCGATGCCGCGGCGACGCTCGAGTCGGTGTTTGTCGTTGATCGAGCGGGAGGAGATCTCTCGGGGGGTGGCGGCTGGTGAGTCGTTGCGTCAGATCGCTGGCCGGTTGGGTCGTGCCCCTTCGACGGTGTGCCGGGACGTGGCCCGCAACGGTGGCCGGGGCGGC
>CAXMPK010000154.1:0-6446 GCA_964195405.1 uncultured Acidimicrobiia bacterium | reverse complement strand
GCTTGCCAGCACCGCTTCGCTGGTTGCGGTCGTAGTCGGCTTTTCCGCTCTCCTGACCCTCGCCACTTCCGCGGCTGCCCAATATGAAACGTCGCTTCAGTTTCTCCAGTTGCTGTCGTCGCTCGACATTGCCTGGGTCGTTGCGGCCCTCTACATCGGGGCGCGCAAACTGTGGGGCCGAAGCATCGCCTTGGTGCTTGGTTCGATGATCCTTCTTGCCTGTGTCGCTTCGATAGCTCTCTATCTGCAAACCGTCGGCTTCACTGAAAGTGGTGGATGGCTAGTGGACGCCAATGCGATGTTTCGTATCGTGATTTCGTCCGACACCATTGCCGCCCTCTTGTCACTGACAATCCTCTTCGCCGCGACGAGATCGGTTCAACGAACCGAGCAGCCAAGACCCCATTCATAGTCCTGGAAGACCGGTCGAGTCCGGGACTGGAGATCCTCGGGCAACCACTGGCGCACGGCCTCGAGAACCCTTCGTTTCCCTGCCGGAATGAAAACCGGCATCCGATGCGGGCGCACATAGTCGGCCCCATACCAGAGCAAGATTCGACTCAGCTCAATTACGTCGCCTGAACCAGCCGACGCTCCCCCACCGGCCAGAAAGACTCTCATCTGATCGTCCAATTGCTCGTCGAGCCCCTCATCGTCATACGGCACGGCACGGAGGGTGGGGCACGAGAGTGAGCCACAGACCAAAGCTCCATGGATGCGAGGGTCCCCGAATCGTCGGATCTTGCCATGTTCGATGGCATCAAGACTCAAGATTTCGCCGGCCACGGGAACGAGTGGTCTGCTGAACCCTCCAGGAACGCGAAGCACCGACGAATGACCGTCGCGGAATGCCTCGATGGCGAGACCGACCGCACCGGCGTTGTACAGATTGATCCAATAGGCAAGTGACGACTTCCTGCTGAGGCTGTCGGGATCAACCGTTGACAACTTTGAGCAATAGGCCTCCACGTCCTTGGCCATATCCGCCACGACGGGCAACCCACCTGAGGCGAGGGTAGAAAGAATCGGTGTGAACTGGCTGTGATCAACAACACCGTCGCCGGACGGATTTGGTCTCTTGGTCTGTCGAAGAGCTCGAACAATGCTGCGCAGAACCTTGAACAGATTGGGGTTGTCCACGGCTACACCAACCATGTCCCCGGGCCCAGTCTTCCCATACCCCACCAAGCTCGTAAGGTGACTTTCGTGTTCAGATTCATCTTCAAACTCATACGGACGGCAATGATCGCTGCGCTCGGTACTGCTCTCGCAGCAAAGTTCTTGCTCGAGTCGAACGCCGAGCCGTCGACGGAAGAAATCGACCTGATCTCCATCTTCGAGGGAAAACACCTGGTCTCGACAGCAGACCCGTTTTATGGCGGACACATCACGTCGATGTTTGCTGGGGTTCTTCTCGATCTGAGGAAAGCCACACCAGCCCCGACCGGTATTTATCTCGATCTGACGGTCATGATGGGTGGAGTCAGCCTCGTCGTCCCCGAGGGCTGGCGAGTCAAGACCTCACAGGAGCTCAGAATTCTTGGCGGCGGGTTTGCCGACAACACCAAGACCACAACCGAAGAAGACGTGCCGACCGTCACCATCAAAGGTTTCATTGCAATGGGGGGCTTTCAGGCCACCACCAAGTCACCGGTTGAGGCTGTGTCCTAGTGGCAATAAGAATCGAAGCAACCACGTTGATCCCGGGACGGGGAGACGTCGTCGAAAACGGCGTAGTGATCCTCGAGGATTCGGTTATTCGCTTCGCCGGATCCGCGACCGACGCGCCGGACACCCCAAACGCTGACGTCGTATTCACCGACTCGGTAATGCCGGGCATGTGGGAGTGTCACGGACACTTCATTGGGATATACACGGCCAATATCGAGGAGACTGTCACCACACGGCCCCAATTGGCGGCGATGCGCACAACCGCCGACGCCGCTAGCGCCCTCAATGCCGGGTTCACCAGTGTCCGCGAGATGGGTGGCATGGGAACATTCCTGGGAAGAGCAATCGACGAAGGTCAGGTTGTTGGCCCCAACGTCTATGCCAGCGGATCGATGCTCTCCATGACAGGCGGGCACGGTGATGCACACGGTATGGACCTCGGCGCTGCACGTCTTACTCGCTCCAGGAACTGGGGTGAGGACAACATCGTCGACGGTCCCGACCAATGCCGCGCCGGTGTGCGCCGGATGCTTCGCCTCGGCGCAAAAGTGATCAAGATCCATGCATCAGGCGGCGTGATGAGCGAGCTGGACGATCCTCATCTGCCCCAATTCTCAAAACCCGAGTTGGACGCAATCGTCGACGAGGCCACCCGGATGGAGCGTCTCGTAGGAGCTCACTGTCACGGCAAACGGGGGATTATGGCGGCGCTTGAAGCGGGGATTATGACGATTGAGCACGGGACCTACCTCGACGAAGAAGCGGCCGACGCGATGGCGGAAACCGGGGCAATACTTGTGCCCACGCGATTCGTCGTTGACTTCCTCATGTCCGAGGGTGACAAGCGCGGCATGCCCGAATACGCCAAGAAGAAAGCCCAAGCCGCCTCGGAGGCTCACTCCGACGCGGTGACACTCGCCCACCAGCGAGGCGTCAAGATCGCCATGGGAACAGATATTTGGATGACGGGGCTCTGGGGCCGAAATGGCGAAGAGCTCTCGCTGCTGGTCGATTGTGGAATGACACCACTCGAGGCTATCGAAACCGCCACTGCCAACGGCCCGGCCACACTCGGGCCCCAGGCACCCAACGCCGGACAACTGCTCGAGGGCATGGATGGCGACGTGATCTGCATCTCAGGTGATCCGACCACCGATGTGTCAATACTCGGCGACCCCTCAAATATCACTCACGTCTTCAAAGCGGGCGTGAAGGTAAAAGGCTGAGCGTGTGCACCCGAGGCCCTGTGAGGGCCACCGCTGCACACGCTCAGACGATGCGGCGCTTGCTGGCCCAGCGGGCAAGCTCATGTCGGTTGGAAAGCTGAAGCTTTCTCAAGACATTGGAGACATGGGTCTCGACGGTCTTTATTGAGATGCTGAGCTTGCGCGCCACCTGCTTGTAGGCGTAACCCCTCGCGATCAGGCGTAGGACATCCTTTTCCCGTGGGGTGAGTTGGTCCAGCTCGGGGTCGTCGTCGGACGGTATTGCGCCTGCAAAAGCATCGAGCACAAACCCCGCCAACCGCGGTGAGAACACCGCGTCGCCGGCGTCGATACGACGAACAGCCTTGACGAGCTCCGGTGGTTCAATGGTCTTGGTCACATAACCCCGGGCGCCCGCTCGGATCATGGCGATGACATCTTCGGCCTGATCCGACACCGAAAGGGCGAGGAACTTGACGTCGGGGTTGGTGGCAACAACACCTTCGATAACAGCCACCCCACCACCGTCCGGCATGTGGACGTCCACGAGGACGACGTCGGGGTTGAGACCTCTTATCTCGGCGATGGCCGTGTCAACGTCATAGGCAGACCCCACTATCCGAAACTCCTCCGCCAACTCGGCCTTCACCCCCGACAGAAATAGTCGATGGTCATCCACCAGATAGACCTTGACGCTCATGATTTCACCACCGGCATTCGGAGCACCACTTCGGTCCCTTCGCCGGCCTCTGATGCGATCTCGACCGTACCTCCAGCTTTCTCAACGCGACTCCGTATCGAGTTGGCAATCCCTCTTCTATCGGTGTCGACAGCGGAGGGATCAAAACCAATGCCTTGATCAGTCACGAAGACTGTCATCTCGTCTTCGTCGGTTTCGAAGAACAGCGACATACGATCGGCACCCGAGTGTTTTGCAGCATTCACCATTGCCTCCGATGCGGCCCCCACCAGCGCCTTTGTATGTTCATCTACGGCATGATCCCCGACAGTGACCACATCAATCGGCACCTGATGGTCTTCCTCCACTCGGGCAGCCGCTCCTTTCAGAGCCGTCGACACCAGGTCGATTCCGTCGAGTGGTGCGGTCCCATGGAGCCAGTCTCGCAACTCTGTCTCTTGATGACGGGCCAGCATCGCCATCCTTGACGGATCGTCGCTGCGCTGGATCAGCGCAAGCGTTTGGAGCACCGAGTCATGAAGGTGTGCGGCGACTTCGGCCCGCTCCTCTTGCCGGATGCGCTCATTGCGTTCGGTCGCCAAGTCTCCGACCAATCGTCTGACCCATGGGCCAAATGCGACGGCGACTCCCAAACCGGTGAGACCAACGGCCAGAAACACCGTGCTGAATTCGAAGAGACCACCGACGCGAATGTTGAGAAGGCTGAGACCGCCGATAAGGAGGACCACGCCGATGAGAATTCGCATTCGGCTCGGTTTTTCGACATTGGGATCGAAGAGACCGGCAAGTGGAGCGGGACGTGAGGAGTCAGTCAGTGCAGCCGTGCCGAATGAAAGAGCGGCAGCAGTCACGACAAGGATCGGATTCGGCCACCAGCCAAACGCGCCAAGAAGAAACAACACACCAGCAAAAGCGGTAGCAAGGCCCAAGGCTTGGCTGCTGCTCACCGGCACTACTTCCTCGTCCTCAATCTTGTCGAACGCGATCAACCACATCGCTAGGTAGAGCAAACCCCCGATTCCCCATATCGAAAGCAGCGTGAGGAAGGCAGCCCGGACATATGCGTCTCCGACGCGCAGGGAGTCCGCCAGACCACCGGCGACACCGGCGATGATGCGATCGGTTTCGCGGCGTTTGAATTCGAAGGAACGGAGCCCGGACACGGGTTGAATGATGCCCCCGGGGCGCCCCAACCACAATCAGGGATGACCCCGAGCGATTCGGGGAGACCTCAGGGACGTCCCCGATATCAATCTGCACCGTAAGAGGTGACGATTACTACATGGAACAAGAAACAGAAACTACAGCCGAACGCTCTGAGGCTCAGATGGGAGGATTCGCGTTGGTGCGTCCCCGGGAAAGTCGGGTCCTAGCCGGCGTCTCCCAGGGGCTGGCCAATCGATATGAACTGCCCAACTGGGTCCCCAGGGCATTCTTCGTAATCACCGCGTTCTTTGGCGGCTTGGGACTCGTCTTATACGGCGCAGGCTGGGCGCTGATCAGATCAGATGATGAGAGCGAGTCCCCGGCGGAGAGGTTCTTTGATGGAGCCTCGTCCACCAAGTCGTGGGTCGGAATCGGCCTCATCTTCATAGCGGCACTCATCCTCCTCGAAAACCTCACGTTCTTCTCTGGAGGAGTTGTGTTCGCAGCAGGGCTCCTCATTGTGGGGGTGTTGCTCTACTTGGGACACATTCCTATCCAATCGACGGGTGACAAGTCAAAGGAGGGAGTTCAACCAATGACAACCACCGACACTTCGATATCTGACACTGAGAGCGAATCACCACCCGACGGTTCTGCCGTCGGCGGCGTCTCCCCCGCCGGTAGTGGTACGCCGCCCACGCCGACACCAACTCCACCATTGCTCCCCCCATCGGCTACTAAGCCAAAGGAGCACTCGATTCTGGGGCGTATAACCATTGGAGTGATGTTGGTGGCTATGGGTGTGCTGGCCGTCCTCGACAACATCGAGGGCGTTCCCGTCTACCCCGAGCCGCGTCACTACCTGGCGCTGGCGGTCACCATTCTTGGGGTCGGGCTGCTGGTGGGAGCCTTCGTGGGACGGGCCCGTTGGTTGATTCTGGTGGCGGTGGTGCTGCTTCCGACGCTGATGTTTTCGCCCGTCTTTGAGTTCGACTGGAATTCGGAGACGTTCGAAGCGGTCCATGAACCCACGTCATTTGAACAGATCGAATCGTTATACGCCCTCGACCTCGGCAGCTTGGTGATCGATCTCACAGAGCTGCCCTGGGACGGTGAGACCGTCGACATCAATGCACATGTCGACGTGGGAAATCTCGAGATCCGAATCCCTCACGACGTCGGTCTTGTCGGAATTGCCGCAGTGGATATTGGTCATGTGGGTGCACCAGGTCGCGAGTCCAGCGGACTCGGCAATCCAAATTTGGACTTCGATGAGGTGCGAGAGTCCGGCACAGTGCGTCTCGACGCCACAGTCGACCTTGGCAACATTGAGATTCGGCGCTGAAAGGAATCAGAAAATGAGCACACATCGATTTGACGGGATCTCGTTCTTCGCGGGACTCGTTATCACCATGTTTGGGTTGGTATTCCTGATCCCGAACGCACCGTCCGACATCATCGATGCCATCGGTCGACTGGGGAGTTGGTTCTGGCCGATCCTCTTCGTTGCCGTCGGCGTCGGAGTCCTGATCCCGGTGCTGATGCCCTCCAAGAAAGACAAGACAGAAGAGCTTGGAGCGGGTTCCGGCTAGGTCACCGCAACTTGAGTGAGGAAGGTCCGCCACAACGAGCGGATCGCAACAAAGAGCACCAGGAAGCCGAACACGAGCGACAGGGTGCGCGCGTCGATCCCTAAAGCCAGCCGCGATCCGATCAGAGCGCCG
>CAXMPK010000153.1:0-22115 GCA_964195405.1 uncultured Acidimicrobiia bacterium | reverse complement strand
GTTCTTGACGGTCATGGCTTGAATCCCATGCCCCCATAGCCTCATCATCAGGGGTGACGCCGCCTTGAGCGAGAGACGTTCGGGTTGGATCGGGTGGATGAGGACAGCCAGGAGCTCGGTGTCCCGCCCGGTCTCGCTGAGAAGACGCGCAACGTTCATAGCTGAGGGAATGCGCCTCGTACCGAGGCAGTCTGTTCGGCTAGCCGAACGGACGACCGGATACGGTGCGTAGTAGCTGAGGTTTGCGATGGCTCAGGGGAGTGCTGCGAGCATCTGGAGACGCCATTGTTCGGTGGCGTCGACACGGTTGAAGGTGTAGACGTGGAACCCGTGGATGTTGGCTAGAGGGTCGGCGAGTTCTGAGGCGAGGTCGATCAGAAGCTTGTCGGGCCCGAAGCCGCCAGGACGGACCAATCTTCCGGCGAGGCTCTTGTTCTTGGCGAGAAACTTGGCTGAGGCTCCCACGCCAATCCGCATCGAGATGCTGATCAACTTGGTCAACTCGGCCACGCCGGGGATACCCAGGTACACGCCCTGACCAAAGCTAGCGTCACGCAGACCGATCACCCAGTGGGCGATGGCACCCGCGTCGAAACACATCTGGCTGGTGATGTAGGAGGCAAAAGGCGACTTGTCCTCGAGGGCTTGAGCGATCGCGGAGTCGTCGATGGTGGGATGACCTTCGGGGTAGCCCGGGATTCCGATCTCGCCAAGACTGTGACCCATTTGGTCCATGGCAGTCAGCAGGGCAAGCCCGTCGAAGAACTCACCCGGTGGGTCGGTGTCACCACCCACCACAAACGCTCCACGCACAGACGCCTCGTTGAGCCTGTCCAGCACCGTGCGCAACTCGCGCCGGTCCTTCATGAGCCGAGCTGAGAGATGGGGGATCACCTCGAACCCCATCTGTTGGAGATCCAAGGTGAGATCGATGGTTGCCATCTGGCCTTTCTGCGGAGACGCGGTCACAGTCACAGTGGCACCACTGGGGAGGTGACCGGCCTGTTCGATAACGTTCTTGAGTGGGATCAGCTCGTATTTGGGGTGTTCGAGCATCCGCCGGATGGCGTCGATTGCGACCGGCGCCACACCGGTGAGATCAAGGGTCTTGGCGCTCATCCGATGTCGGAGTCGGGGAAGGAATCCTTACGCATCTGTATCCACTCCGTCAGGCGGTGATCGATCTCCTCATCGAAATCCGGTGCCTTGTAGTCGGAGAGCATCTGTCTCCACTTTTCGTGTGCGCGCTCGGCGGCCGTCTTGGAGCCTTCGAGCTCCCACTGTTCGAAACTGTTCGGATCGGAGGTCTCGGCAACCCAAAAGGCAGTCTCAAAGTTGGCCAACGTGTGTTCGGTCCCCAGGTAATGCGAGCCAGGACCCGTTTCGAGGATGGAACTCATGGCCTGACCGTTGTCAGAAAGGTCGACACCCGAGACCAGGGCTTGGGCCATGCCGGCCATGTCGGCGTCGAGAATGAATTTCTCGTACCCCATGGTGAGCCCGCCCTCCAGCCACCCGGCGCTGTGAAGAACGAAGTTGGTGCCGGCGAGGAGCGTCGGCATGAAGGTTGCAGCGCTTTCGTAGGCGGCTTGGGCGTCGGGGATCTTTGATGCGGTGAGGTTGCCGCCGAGGCGGCAGGGAACACCAAGACGTCGGGCCAGAGCGGCGACTGTGAACAACACCAGCGCCGGTTCCGGGGTACCGAAAGTAGGAGCGCCCGACTGCATCGACATCGAGGATGCAAACGAACCGAATATGACCGGTGCTCCGGGCCGCACCATCTGTGTGAAGGCCATGCCGGCCATCGCCTCAGCGAGGGTCTGGGCGGCAACCCCGGCAGGCGTCACCGGTGCCATCGCCCCGGCCAGGATGAATGGGGTGATGATGCACGCCTGGTGGTTCTCGGCGTAGATCTTGGCTGATCCCAACATGGCGCGATCCCAGGAGAGCGGTGAGTTGGCGTTGCACAACGACGTCACCACAGTGTTCTCCTGAATGAAGTCTTCGCCAAAAACGATCTTGGCCATATCGACGGTGTCCTGAGCCCGCTCGGGGCGCGTCACCGAGCCCATGAAAGGCTTGTCGCTGTATTTGATGTGGTTATAGACCATGTCGAAGTGACGTTTGTTGACGGGCAGATCGACCGGTTCGCACACGGTGCCTCCCGAGTGGTGCATCTGTGGCGAGGAGTAGACCAGTTTCACGAAGTTCTCGAAGTCCTCAATGGTTCCGTACCGCCGACCATGCTCGAGGTCTCTCACAAACGGTGAGCCATACGCAGGGGCCATCACCATGTGGGGATCGCCGATTTCGACCGAACGTGCCGGGTTGCGTGCGTGTTGTGTGAACCGTGACGGTGTGGTGGCGGTGATGATCTCCCGACACATCCCTCGGGGGAATCTGACACGAGTGCCCTGGACGTTGGCACCAGCTACCTCAAAGATCTCCAAGGACTCTGGGAAGTCGACAATCTCAATCCCGACTTCCTCCAAGATGGTGTCGGCATTGTGTTCTATCGTCTCCAGACCCTCCTCCGAAAGGAGGTTGGGTGGGTCGATCTTGCGGGTGATGTAGGGGAGAACCACAGCGGCGCTGCTTGACCTGGCAGCCCGTCTTGCCACTCGTCCTCCCCCTCGACGTCCGGATCGCTCAGCCATTGTTTCCTCTTCTTCCTCCGCGTCGACGACGCCCACCTTCTGTCCGGGCGGGGAGTGTGACGACCTGGGAGAGGTTGGGATAGTCGGCGGTCTTGTGGGGGATGCCAAGGGCCGCAACGAAATGCTCCTGGAAATTGGGTTCGGTCGCCGTTTCGATCTTCTCTACTGATTCGACCAGAGACTCGACTTCCGTCCTGGCTGTTTTGCTGAGAAGGGCCATGATCGCCCCCGAGCCGGCGGCATTTCCGGCGCCTGAGACGAATTCGAGATCACAATCGGGGATCATTCCGAGAACCATCGCGTATTTGGGGTCGATGTGGTTTCCAAACGCGCCTGCGAGGCGGATTTGGTCGACTGTCTCTGTGCCGTAGTGGTCCATCAATAAATGCGCTCCGGCGAGCAGAGCAGCTTTGGCCAGTTGGACTGCTCTGACATCGGCCTGGGTGATGAGAATCTGAGGGTCGGCCCAGAGCACATAGGCGTATGTCCTATCATCCCGGATGATGCGGTCGGTGGCCATGCCGCTCCTGATCACACCGTCGGAGTCGACGATCCCTGCCAGGAAGAGCTCAGCGATGACCTCGATGATCCCTGATCCACAGATACCGGTCACCGGCGTTTTCTCGATCTCGGTGTAGAAGCCATCCTCATCCGACCAATGCTCACCACCAATGAGGCGAATCCTCGGCTCAAGTGTCTCCGAGTCGACTCGAACCCTCTCTATCGCACCGGGAGCAGCACGTTGGCCCGATGAGATCTGGGCACCTTCAAATGCAGGCCCAGTAGGGCTGGAGGCAGCCAGGATTCGCTCAGAATTTCCGAGAACGATTTCGGCGTTGGTGCCGACGTCGACGAGAAGTTGAACGGCCTCGCTCCGTTGTGGTGCCTCGGATAGGATGGCGGCGGCCGCGTCCGCGCCGACATGGCCGGCGATGCACGGCAGCACATAGACCCGACCCTGCGGATGGATCGTGAGGCCCAGTTCTTTGGCGTCGATTCGCACTGCCTGATCGGTAGCAAGGCTGAAGGGTGCGGCGCCCAGGGGAGTGGGGTCGAGTCCCAAGAAGAGGTGATGCATTATCGGATTTCCCACGAGAACTATCTCGAGTATGTCTTCCCGATCGACCCCGGCCTCGAGAGCAAGGTTCCCTATGGCCGAGTCCAGCGCCTCCTGAACGACCCTCGTCAGCTCGTCGGCCCCCCCATCGTTCATCATTGCGTACGAGACTCGGCTCATTACGTCTTCGCCAAACCGGATCTGTGGATTCATCTCCCCGTGGCTTGCGAGTAACTTGCCGGTGGTCAAGTCGCAGAGATGGCCGGCAATGGTGGTGGATCCTACGTCGAATGCCACTCCCAATGAACGGTCCCGAAACCCAGGCCAGATAGCCGTAATCTCGGCCCCGTCATGAACAGCGACTGTCACCGACCCCTTGGCTTCGATAAGTCCTGATTGCAGTGCCGGCAGCGCTCGAGAATCGAATGAGAGCCCGGTCAGGTCCCACTGGCCTTCCAGAGCAAGGATGAGACGGCGTTGATCACTCGTTGCCTCGCCCAACATTGGCTCGGGAACCTGGACATAGAAGAGACGGACGACCGGATCGACGTCGATGTCGGGTACCTCGGCGCGTTTGCGGACGACCTGACGGTGGACCTGACTGTCGGGTGGAACCGCGATGACAACGTCGCCCAGAATCTGGGTCTGGCACCCGAGACGGTTCCCTTCTCGGAGGGGGCGGGCGCCGTGGTAGTTGAGTTCCACCAGGTTGGGATCGGAGATGCGGCTGACATCGAGGGCGATGGTCTTGGAGCTTCCGAGTTGGACTTGGCAGCGGCCGCAGATGCCACGGCCACCACAGATTGTGTCGAGGTCTGCACCGAGGGCGCGAGCGGCGTCGAGAACGTTGGTGCCGCGGACTACTTCACCCTGTCTTCCCGATGGGGTGAAGATGACACGGGCCCCGACAAGAGCGCCTTCAGCCACGATTCCTTCGTCCGGTGCGCTGACGCCCGGGATCCCCGTTCTCCGCTGGCTGGCGATAGGTCTTGATCCAGCCAACACAGTCGGGGTCGACACCGTTGAGAACGTTGGCGGCCATGATCGCTTGACGCACCTCAGGCTCCAGAGGGTTGGTAATCGCCGAAGTGAGACCGCTGGCGGCGGCCATGGCAAGAAATGCGGCGTTGATCCCGAGCCGGTTGGGGAGCCCGAAACTGATGTTGGATGCTCCCACGGTGGAGTTGACCTTCAACTCTTCCCTGAGACGTCGAACTAGTCGAAAGACTTGCTGGCCGGCGGTGGGCATGGCTCCAATCGGCATGACGAGGGGATCGACAACCACGTCCTCACGCGGGATTCCATGGTCGGCGGCGCGGTTTACGATCTTCTTGGCCACCTCGAAACGAACGTCGGGATCTTCGGAGATGCCGGTTTCGTCGTTGCTGATAGCGACAACTGCCGCCCCGTGTTTGGCCACGAGGGGGAGGACCGCTTCGAGCCGCTCTTCTTCACCTGTAACCGAGTTGACCAGCGCCTTTCCCTGATAGACCGAAAGGCCGGCTGCGAGAGCGTCCACGATTGACGAGTCAATCGAGAGAGGGACATCGGTGACGCTCTGCACCAGTTTCACCGCCTGGGCCAGGATCGTTGGCTCGTCGGCGAGAGGGATACCCGCATTGACGTCGAGCATGTGAGCCCCAGCCTCAACCTGTGCAATCGCGTCGGCCTCGACCCGCGAATAGTCACCTTGTTTCATCTCCGCGGCGAGCAGCTTCCGGCCGGTGGGGTTGATTCGCTCACCGATGACGACAAACGGCCGGTCGAAACCGATGACGACCTCTCTGCCGGCCGAACTGAGAACCGTGTCTGTCATGCTTTAGCACCTGCGATCTCAATCAACGCTGGTTCGAGGTCTCCGTAACCGACGAAACGTCGCTCGAAGCGGAGCCCGAGACGGTCGGCCGCCTCCCGGGCCTGCTCGGTGCGGTCGGCGTTGTTGGTCTGGGCCAAGTACAAGACTCGTGTGTAGTTCCCGAAGTAGTCGTCGAGAAGCTCGGGATGGCGGTCCAGTCCCAGACCCTTCCAGATGAAGCGGTCAAAGTGTCTTGCCAGATAGTCGGTCAGATACAGAGTTCCGATCTCGGCTTCCTGGATCTCTTCGAATTCCTTCTGCCCGGCGAAGAACTGATAACAGTGGGCACCGTCGAGACGTTCGGCACCGAATTCCTCGATGACGGTGTCGAGATGACCACCGGTCCCACAATCGGCATAGGCGACGAACACTTTGTCGTAGCCGTTGGCTTTTTCCAGACGATCACGCACCGCCGGAGCAATTCTTTCGGGAGTGTTGTGAAGGATGGCGGGGAGACATTCAACATGGACGTTGTCGAGATGATTGGCCCCTACAACCATGAGCAGTTCCCGCGCCAGTGCGCCACAGCCAATCACCAGAATCGACTGACGAAGGCCCAAGGGGCTTCCCCCAGACATGATTGCGGTCTCAGGCGGCGGCGCCACGCTTCTCCGTGACCAACCGTTTGGCGGTGTCGGCTGCGACAGCCGCATCGCGGCAGTAGGCGTCTGCGCCGATGGCCGCTCCGAATTCTTCGTTGAGCGGTGCACCGCCCACTAGGACGATGTAGTCGTCGCGTATTCCTTTTTCGACCATCGTGTCGATGACGACCTTCATATAAGGCATCGTGGTTGTGAGGAGTGCGGACATCCCGAGGATGTCGGGCTTGAACTCGTCGAGAGCATGGATGAATTCGTCGGCGTCGGTATTGATGCCAAGGTTGTGCACTTCGAACCCGGCTCCCTCGAGCATCATGGCTACAAGGTTCTTCCCGATGTCGTGGATGTCGCCCTTCACGGTGCCGATCACCACGGTCCCGACCTGCTCGGCCCCCGTTTCGGCGAGCAATGGCCTGAGGATGGCCATGCCGGCCTTCATCGCCTTGGCGGCGAGAAGCACCTCGGGAACAAAGAGAATTCCGTCACGAAAGTCGATGCCAACGACGCGCATGCCCTCGACCAGAGCATCGTTGAGAGTCGCTGCGGGGGTCCATCCTCGTCCAAGAAGGATTCTGGTCCCTTCGTCGATCTCTTCAGCGAGACCGTCGTAGAGATCGTCGTGCATCTGCAAGACCAAGTCTTCGTCGGATAGAGAGTTGAGATCTAGCTCATCTACGCTCATCGGTTCTCCTCCAGAGGTTCCACGATGTGGGACGTGTACTGTACAGTGGGATTCCACTGACAGCGGCAGTCTAGAACACGACCCATGATCTAGGAAACAGAATCGGCCAAGCGTGGGCACCCCACACGCCCGTCATGTCTGGTAGTAGGAGAGGCAATTGAGCGACATCCCCACCTCGGTAAACGTCGTTGTTGTCGGCGCCGGCATCGTCGGCAACTCCGTTGTTCACCATCTGGCCGAACTCGGGTGGAAAGACATTCTTCAGATTGACAAGGGACCGCTGCCCAATCCGGGTGGTTCAACGGGTCATGCCTCCAACTTCATCTTCCCCGTGGATCACAGCAAGGAGATGGCACACCTCACGCTCGACAGCCAGCAGCAGTATGAGGCGATGGGGGTCAATACCGTCAGCGGTGGCATCGAGGTGGCTCGCAACGAAGCCCGAATGGAGGAGTTTCGGCGTCGGATGACTTCTGCCATGGCTTGGGGCATCGAATCTGAGCTTCTCACGCCGGCACAGATCAAAGACCACGTTCCTTTCATCGACGAGTCCATCCTCGTGGGTGGCTGGTATACCCCGAGCGTCTCAGTGGTCGACTCGCTCCAAGCCGGAACATTGATGAGGGAGGGTGCCATGTCCAAGAACGCACTCACTGTCTCGCCCAATACCGAAGTGCTCGACGTCGAAGTCGAGAGCAACCGGGTCAAGGCAGTGGTCACCGATCGTGGGCGGGTCGAGTGTGACTACCTGGTTGTCGCCTGCGGGGTTTGGAGTCCTCGAATCGCCAAGATGGCCGGTGCGTCGATCCCGCTGACCCCGGCGGTCCATCAGATGATCGATGTCGGTCCTCTTGCGATCCTCCAGGCAACGGGTAATGAGATCGGATATCCGATCGTGCGTGACATGGACACCTATTGCTACGAGCGGCAGACCGCTGGATCGATGGAGGTGGGTTCCTACGCCCACCGACCGATCTTCCATCATCCCGACGCGATTCCGTCGATTGATGAAGCCCGTCTTTCTCCGACAGAACTGCCATTGACCGAGGATGACTTCGACCCCCAGTTAGAGCAGGCTCTCGAGCTGATGCCGTTCCTGGGTGACGCCGAGATGCGGTACGGGATAAACGGCTTGCTCTCGCTCACTCCCGACGCGATGCCGCTGGTCGGCGAGACCGAGGTCACAGGTGTGTGGTCGTGTGCCGCCATCTGGATCAAGGAGGGTCCCGGGACGGGTCGTGCCCTTGCCGAGTGGATGACCCAGGGTTATCCGGAGATCGACCCTCACGCTTCGGATGTTGCCCGTTTCTATGACAACCAGCGCACCGAAGAGCACATCCTCGCCCGGTGCTCGGAGCACTTCAACAAGACCTACGGCATCGTTCATCCCAGAGAGCAGTGGGAGACCAGGCGAGGTTTGAGGACCAGCCCCTTCCACTCCAGAACCACAGGGTTGGGCGCGGTCTATTTCGAAGCCGGCAACTGGGAGCGGCCTCACTGGTATGAGTCCAATGCCCCGCTGCTGGAGAAGTATGGAGAGCGGATCCCGCGACGACATTCGGAATGGGACGCCCGGTGGTGGTCACCGATACAGAACGCTGAACATCTCGCCATGCGGGATGGAGTTGGGATGGTCGATGTAACAGCTTTCGCCATCTTTGAAGTAGGCGGGCCCGGTGTTGTCGACTATGTCGAGAAGATGACGGTCAACAAGTGTGACCTGGCCGTGGGACGATCGATCTACACACCGCTATTGACCGAGGACGGTGGGTTCAAAGCCGACCTGACGCTGATTCGTCTTGGTGAAGATCATTATCGGATCATCTCTGGCGGCTTCGACGGACCGAAAGACAGCCAATGGTTTCGCAAGTGCCTGCCCGACGATGATTCGGTCGCATTCGAGGACCTCACCTCTGACGTCTGCACGGTCGGACTCTGGGGACCAAAGGCTGGTTACGTGATGGCCAAGGTGACCGACGACGATGTTTCAGATGAGGCGCTCCCATACGGGCACAGCAAGGAAGTGATGATTGGCTCGATCCTGGTGAGACTGCTTCGGATCTCCTATGTCGGGGACTACGGCTGGGAGATCTACGCCGACATGGATCACGGCCTCGAGCTCTGGGATGCACTATGGGAAGCCGGCCAGGAGTTTGGGATCGTTCCGGTTGGAGCCGGTGTCTATGGCACCACGGGCCGTCTTGAAAAGGGCTATCGCCTGATGGGTGCCGAACTCGAGTCTGAGTACAACCCTGTCGAAGCTGGTTTGGCCCGACCCAGGGTGAAGGCCGCCGATTTCATCGGCAAAGAGGCCTATCTCAGGGCCCGCGACGAGGATCCGGCGGCAATTCTTTGCACATTGACAATGGAAGATCACACCTCGTCGACGGGAATCGCTCGCTATCCGACGGGTGGCAATGAGCCAATCCTCACCTTGGAAGGTGATCGAATTCTCGACGTCAAAGGTCGGGTTTCCCGGGCGACAAGTGCCGGCGCCAGTCCCTCAACCGGCAAATACCTGTTGCTGTCTTACCTACCGCCTCAATATGCGGCTGAGGGGACCGATCTCCAGGTGATGTACATGAATGAGCTCTACCCGGTGAAAGTGGCGGTGGCCGGAAGTCGGCCTTACTTCGACCCCCACAACGAGCGAATGAAGTAGTGCCTTTCCGCCTATGAGAGTCTTGGTCTGTGTAAAGCGGGTGCCTGCGCCCGGGGCGAAGATCGTTCTCACTGAAGACGCCCAAGGCATCGATGCCAACCTGTTGTCGTTCACTGTCAGCCCCCATGAGGAGTGTGCCGTCGAGGAAGCGGTTCAGATCGCCGAGATCCACGGTGGGACTGTCACGGTGATCACACTCGGTCCCACAGAAGCCGAAGATCAGCTTCGGTCTTCGTTGGCTGTTGGCGCCCACGAGGCGGTGCTGGTGCCGACCGAAGGTTCCGATTGGGATCCGATTTCGACCGCCACCGCCCTGACAGCGGCCATTGAGGAGTTGGAGAGTGAAGGTGAATTCGACCTGATCCTCTTTGGCAACGAGTCGGCTGACTCCGGTGGCTACCAGGTGGGGATCAGGGTCGCTCATGCTCTCGGCCGGCCAGTCGTTTCGGGGATCAAGGGGATCGAAGTGGGCGACGACTGGCTAAGCCTCCGTCGTGACACACCTTCTGGCTCAGAGATCTATCAGGTGCCCAGGCCCGCTGTGGTGGCGGTCAAGGAGGGCATCAACCTCCCTCGCTACCCGACGCTGAAGGGTCGCCTCAACGCCAAGAAGGTCGAAGTCCAGCGGCTGGACCAGGAACGTGTTGGAAGCGGCCAGCAGATGATTCGACTGGTTACGCCGGATGTTGAGGTCAGCGAGACGGTGATCCTGGGCACGGGCCCCGAAGCCGCCAAGTCCGTAGTGGATCTGCTTGAGGAGCTCCAGGTGCTCGTCCAATGATTCTGGTTCTGATCACACACGATCGAGGTGAATTCGAGGAGAGCAGCCTTCAGGGACTGACACTGGCGCGATCGCTCGACGATGATCTCCATGCCGCGGTAATCGGCGTCGAGCTAGATGGCCTGGGGGAATATGGGGTTGTCGTCCAACACGTGGTCAAGGCTGACGGTCTCGACGATTACAACCCCATGGCCTGGGGATCGGCTCTTGCCCAGTTGACAGCGTCGCTGTCGCCGGAGGCTGTGGTCGCCATCGGCAATGAGCGGGGCAACGAGGTGATGGCTCACGTCGGCGCTATCAGCGGTCTTCCGATGGTGGCCAATTGCGTTGAAATAGATGCTGGCCCCGAAGTCTGGAATATCTCGCGTACTCGTTGGGGGGGATCGCTGTTGGAATCCACCACCCTCGAGGCGCCAATCAAACTGGTCACCATTGCCGAACACACCGTCGACGCCGCGGTCGCGGAATCGCCAGACGGTGTCATCGTCGAGGTGTTCACACCTGAGCTTTCGGATGCGGATCTGGTCACCAAGATTGTTGATCGGGTGGTCACAGCAGAAGGTGTCACCCTCGCCACCGCGCCAGTTGTGGTGAGTGGTGGTCGTGGTGTTGGGAGTGCGGAGGGTTTTGCGTCTTTGGAGGAGTTGGCCGAGCTGCTTGGTGGTGTGGTCGGCTGTTCCCGTGTCGTCACCAACAACGGCTGGCGCCCACACTCCGACCAGGTTGGGCAAACCGGGACCGTGATTGCGCCCGACCTCTACATCGCATGTGGCATCAGCGGAGCAATCCAACATTGGGTGGGGATGATGGCGTCGAAGACCATCATCGCCATCAACACTGACGCCGAGGCTCCCATGGTGACCAAAGCCGACTATGCGGTCGTTGGTGATCTGGCGCCGATCATCCCGGCGATAGTCGCTGAGGTCAAGGCCCGACGGGGCTGAAGCAACAACCATGGGAAGTGATGGATATGCACTTCTGACCCGGCCTCGAGAATCTGGATCTAGTCTCGCCCGATGGCCGATCTTCGATTCGGGACCTTTCTCGCTCCCAACATGCTGCGTGTATATCAGACTGTTGCCGACGCGGTGGGTGAGGCGCTTGGGATGAGCACCGAGCTCATCGTTGAGACCGACTACGAGAACTGTCGCAACGATGTGAACGACATTTGTTTTGTTTGCAGCCTTCCCTACGTGATGTTCGAGCGCGAGGGGATTTCACCCGCCGAGCCCATTGCGGCTCCGGTATTGCAGGGGAAGCGCTACGCCGGCTCGCCAATCTATTTCTCAGATGTGATTGTCCACAAGGACAGCCCGGCCAAGTGCTTCCTCGACTTGCGGGGCAAGTCATGGTCGTTCAATGAGCCACTGTCACAGTCCGGATACGGCATCACCAGATATCACATGGTGTCGATTGGGGAAACCAACGGATTCTTCTCGGAGGTCGTAAACGCCGGATTTCACGAAACATCTGTGCGCATGGTCGCTGATGGCGAGGTCGATTCTTCAGCCATCGACTCACAGGTGCTCGCTATCGAGATGAGAGACCATCCTGAAGTCACCGACAACCTGAAGATCATCGACGCCGTCGGTCCATCGACGATTCAGCCGGTTGCGATCTCGAAACGATTTGACGACGACTTTCGACAGAGGGTGCGAGACGTCCTGATCGGTTTCGACAAGACTTCTGAGGGACGTGAAGTCCTTGCGCTTGGAACTGTCGAGAAGTGGGTAGAGGTAGGGCCGGCCGACTACAACGACATCAGACGGATGGTCGAAGCTTGCGAAGCCGCCGATTTCATGGAGATTCGGTAGGCGCCCATCCGCCGTTTCGTATGTAGGTCTTGATCAGGTCCCTGGGATAGGTTTCGGCGATGTTGTCGGCCTCACGGTCCACTTCCATTTGAAGATCCTGACCACACGCCCGACTTTCCTCCCTCCATTCGCCGATGTAGTCGTCGTCGGAGGTCTTGCCAGCCTTGGTCGCGGCGGCGTCCACTGAGGTCATGAACCGATCGGGGAGTCTGGCGCTGGCACGCACCCCTCCCGCCCTTGCTTTGACTTGTGCCGGGATGTCACGCCAGAAGATGACGGTCAGTTGCGGCTGTCCTCCTCGGCCCCGTCTTGTCTTGCTCATGTCGGCGGCAGGCTAAGCGGTAGACCGGTACGTTTGGGCTAATGCAGGTGACTCCCAACGTAAGCACGGTTCTCGACTTCAACCTCGAAGCAGGGCGTGGCGACAAAACGGCTGCCATAACCGCGGATAACGAAGAATGGACT
Source organism: uncultured Acidimicrobiia bacterium (assembly GCA_964195405.1). Taxonomy (GTDB): domain Bacteria; phylum Actinomycetota; class Acidimicrobiia; order Spongiisociales; family ZC4RG35; genus CAXMPK01. The sequence goes on along the minus strand of CAXMPK010000153.1, from coordinate 9,543 downwards.
TTTGGTGACATTCATGCCGCAACGTGCCGGGTAGCCAACCATCTGGTGGGTGAGGGAGTGCGGAGAGGAGAGCGGGTTTTGCTGGTTTTGGACGACACTCCGGCGTTCCCGACTGCGTTCCTCGGTGCGATGCGGATGGGAGCCATCCCGATTCCGGTCAACTTCCTGGCGCGCCCCGAAGACTTCGGCTATTTCATGGACGACTCCTATGCAGTAGCCGCGATCTTTGATTCCGGATTCGCGGAGAAGGTTTCCCCGCAGCTCGCCACAAGACCAAATGTGCGATCCATCGATGGAGACCTGCTTGGTTCCTGGATGACCCAGGGAGGCGATGAATTCGATCCGGTTGATACCCACCCCGACGACCCAGCCTTTTGGTTGTACAGCTCGGGCTCGACAGGTCTTCCCAAAGCGGTGGTGCATCGTCACGCCAACTTCGAAGCCACGGCGCGGCGCTACGCCTGGCCAACGTTGGGCATCGGTGAGCGCGATGTGGTGTTCTCCAGCACCAAGATGTTCCATGCCTATGGGCTTGGCAACAGTCTGACATTCCCACTCTCGGTGGGGGCCACCTCGATATACCTCACCGGGCGGCCCACCCCGGATGCCCTCTTGGAGCGGGTGAACACTCACCGGCCCAGTCTCTTCTTCTCGGTACCGGCGCTTTACAACGCTGTTATGGCCCTTCCAGAGTTCGACGAGGTCGACTGGTCGTCGGTACGGCTGGCTATCTCGGCCGCCGAGCCCCTTCCGCCAGAGACCTGGCGGCGGTTTCACCAACGGACCGGAATCGAGATTCTCGACGGGCTTGGCTCTACGGAGATGCTCCATATCTACTGCTCGAACCGTGTTGATCAAGTCAAACCCGGCACGTCGGGTGGGCCGGTCGACGGCTATGAGCTGGAGATCCGTGATCCCGAGGGCAGCCTCATCGAGAACGATGACGCCGGAGAATTGTGGGTCAAAGGCCCCAGTGCCCTCACCGGGTACTGGCATCAGGTTGAGCGAACCAAGGCGAAACTGGTCGGGGAGTGGTTCGCCTCCGGAGATCGCTATCACCGGGACAATGAAGGCCACTACGTCTATGAGGGACGTGTGGACGACATGATGAAGATCGGTGGCCTCTGGGTGAGTCCGATCGAGATCGAGAACCGACTGATGGAACATCGGTCCATCAGCGAAGCAGCCGTGGTTCGGGCCGAGGTGGACGACATCTCACGCATCAAGGCGTTTGTGATCCTCGCCGACGATTCCGAAAAGCCCGATATCAGCGAACTCCAAACATGGTGCAAGGAGACTCTGCTCGGCTATCAGTACCCGCACACTGTCAATTTTGTTGAGGATTTTCCTAGGACAGCGACCGGGAAGATTCAGCGATTCAAACTCAGGACGGACTGAGCAGCCGTCGCATGTCGTCGGGCCACGGCTTTTTGGCTCCGCTTGCTGCATCGATGAGGACCGAAACCATCTTTCCCGCAGCGAGCGTTTCACCGTCGCGGTCGACCGAGATTTGGTAGGTGATCGACGTTTCTCCCATTTCGGCCACGCCCAAAGTCACGTCGACCTCATCGTCGAACCGGAGTGGAGCACCGAAGTTGAAATCGACGTTTACACGGGGGGTGGCGCCAAACGTTCGACTGACGATTCCGAGCTGGCGGTGCAACTCGGCTTCGGCATCTTCAGCCCATCGAATGACGGTCGAGTGATGCCAGATACCGGCCGCATCGGTGTCCATCCACTGCAATCGCCGTCTAATGGTCACCTCTGTGGCCACACCAACCTCCTGTCGTGTGGCGTATGTTTACCTTGTGAATCGGGCTGGGGCGGAATCCTCTGACAAATCCCCCGGCTATGGAGTTCTACGCTTCCCAGATCGCTGAGCCTTATCTGACGCAACTACGGTCCCTGGCAGAGGAGTGGATGAATTCTGACGATCGCGTCGGTATTCTCGAGGCACGGCACTTCTTCTCGGGAGCAGCGTTGTATCGCGGCGGAGCCATCGTTGGCTCGTTGACGACGGTCGGTCTCGCTTTCAAGGTTCCCAACGAAGTCCGGGATCGTCTTCTGAAAAGTCATAGGGCGGTGCCGCTCCGTTACTTCCCCAATTCGCCGGTTAAGAGGGACTACGTGCTCTTTCCAGATTCAGTGATCGAGCCCGAAGAAGCGACGCATCTCCTACGCGGCGGTCAGCCTGATAGTTGGTCCGAGAACTAGTCCTGCTGAGTGCTTCGATAATGGCCCTCACCGTGGCGAGATGTTTCGCGTAACCTTTGCGACATGGGAGTTGATCGTGGGCTAGTTCGGGCATTTGGATTATTCAGTTTCGGTGTCGTCGCCATGGGTGCGGGCGGGGCCTATGGCTTAGCCCTGGCGACTGGTGAATCTGAAGTTGTTCGGCTGTTCTTGCCATTGCTGGTGGTCTATGGAGCAGTGGTGATTGCGTTCTGGCTGGGGCTGGCCTTGTACTTCCGGGTTCGATCACGGTTCCAGCCATCCGCGTAAGCAGGTCTGACACGGCCCGGGCCGACGCTCACCCCTTGAGCGCCTCGGCCCGGCCGAGAAGTCGAGTTAGTTTTCGTCTTCGTCCAAGGCTCCCGAGCCATCCGGAATGGTGGCCTCAGCCTCGATGACTTCGACAACATCGGGGATGCCGTCCCCGTCCACGTCAACTTCGGTGATCTGAGTGACCTCGACGACATCGGGGACGCCGTCCCCGTCCACATCGCTTGCGACGGTCTGAGTGGTCTGGACGATGTCCGGCACCCCATCACCGTCGATGTCGATCGCGGCGACCTCGGTAACTTGCACGATGTCCGGCACCCCGTCACCGTCGATGTCGACTTCTGCGACTTCCGTCACTTTCACGCCGTCGGGCAGCCCGTCGCCGTCGATGTCGACAGATTCGGTCACTGTGGTCACCACCGCGTCGGTGACTCCGTCACCGTCAAGGTCAACCGCTTCGACGTCGATTTCGACGTCGCTCTCGCCTTTGGGCTCTTCTGTGTTGCTCATCGGATTCATCTCCTGACTAGAGGGCGGACAATACCCTCGCGACACCGGTGACCAGCAATGGCGGTTCAGGTTGAGCCCGTTTTGGTCTGATCAATTTCATTGATGAACCTGATCGTTGCGTCCGTCACCAATCCAGGGTGGGACAGGTGCGGCGAATGACTGCTCCCATTCACCTCTAGACGTGTCACAGATCCGGAAACTTGGCTCTCGATGATGTCGAGATGATCCAAGGTCCCGTAGACATCTTCTCTGCTCTGAATCATCAGGACCGGGCAGGTGATTCCGGGCAAGTACTCCTTGAGATTCCAACTACGGAATTCCTCGCTCAGCCACACGTCCGCCCATCCCCTAAAGAGGGACTCCGGATTGTCGTGGTACTTGGCGAGTCGGTCCGCCAAGTTGCTCTCATGGGAACTATTGAGATGCGCGACCTGGGCGAGTCCGGTTTCTTCGACCATGACATGGGGGGCGATGAGAACCAAGCCTCTCACTTGGTAACCCGATCCGGCGTAGATCAGGGAGATAGATGCGCCATCGGAGTGTCCGACCAAGATCGGTGGCCGACCGACCAGGTCATCGATGACCCCCGGCAGGACTTCGAGGGCTTCTTCATGCATGAAACGAGGATTGCGTGGGCCTGTAAGGGGATCGGAATGACCGTGCCCGTATCGCGAAAAGACCAATCCGGGGTGATCAGATCCGGCCACCACGTTCTCCGGGAAGTCACGCCACAGTTCGATACTGCCCAGCCCCTCATGTAGGAAGACAATGGGGTGTGGGCCAGAATCATCGCCGAAGCGCCGGTACTCGAGACGGTGCCCGCGGGCCTCGGTGAACACGTCGTTAGCGTAGGTGTGTGATCGAATTCCAGACGGATCCCGATTCCTACCGCCACTGGTCGGTGCAGATCGACGGTCGGGTGGCATATCTCAACATGGGTGTGGATCCTGACGGTGGCCTCCTCCCCGGTTACGAGTTGAAAATGAACTCTTATGACCTCGGAGTGGATATCGAATTGGCCGACGCGATACGAAGGCTTCGGTTTGAGCACCCCGAAGTTGGAGCTGTGGTCATTGGCTCAGATCTCGATCGAATGTTCTGCGCGGGAGCGAACATCGGCATGCTCGCCACGGCGACCCACACCTTGAAGGTCAATTTCTGCAAGTTCACCAACGAAACTCGGAATGAAATCGAGGACGCCACCCGAAACTCGGGCCAACGTTATCTGACAGCCTTGGGTGGCAACGCCGCCGGTGGCGGTTACGAGTTAGCTCTCGCCACCGACCATATCATCCTGATCGATGATCGGAATGCGGCAGTGTCTCTGCCTGAGGTTCCGCTGCTGGGGGTGCTTCCCGGCACCGGCGGACTCACTCGGTTGATCGACAAGCGACATGTGCGACGTGACCGAGCCGACGTCTTCTGCACCCTCGAGGAAGGGGTCAAGGGAGATCGTGCGCTGGAATGGGCTCTCGTCGATGAGCTCGCGCCGACTTCCACATTTACCGAAACGGTTGCAGAACGGGCTTCTGAGATCGCGGCGCAGTCGGACCGTCCATCGGCCGCCAGCGGTGTCGAGCTGACACCATTGGATCGTGCGATAACTGAAGATGGCATCGACTATTCCTTGGTGTCGATAGTGATCGACCGGGTGACGCGATCCGCTGTGATCACCCTTGCCGGGCCTGTTTCTGACCCACCGGCCGATGCTCTCACCGAAGGCTCCGCCTTCTGGCCCTTGCGGCTGGCCCGGGAATTAGACGATGCGATTCTCCACCTTCGAGTAAATGAGTTGGAGATCGGCACCCTCATTCTGAAATCGGCGGGTGACCTCGGTTTGGTGCTCGCCTACGACGAGTTTCTGGGTTCCAATGTGGACGACTGGTTGGTCCGAGAGGTGAGACTCTTGTGGGCTCGTGTGTTGCGGCGGGTGGATCTGACATCACGAACAATCCTGGCTTTGATCGAACCCGGCTCATGTTTCGCAGGGTTCCTCGCCGATCTGACTCTGGCCGCCGATCGGTCCTACATGCTGATCGGCACATGGGGCGGAGAGGGTGGTCAGGAGGCACGACTCGCTTTCACCACACGCAATATGGCCGGGTTTCCGATGTCGAACGGATTGTCTCGCATGGAGACTCGGTTCTGGGGCAATGACGAGGATCTGGATATCGCTCAAGCCGTAGTCGGTCAGATACTCGACGCCGAAGCGGCAATGGCTGCTGGTTTGGTCACCGACGCGATGGACGACATCGACTGGGACGACGAGCTTCGGATAGTCATCGAGGAGCGAGCCGCTTTCTCACCCGATGGGCTCACCGGTCTCGAAGCCAACCTCCGGTTCCCCGGCCCTGAGACGATGGAGACCAAGATCTTCGGAAGATTGACGGCGTGGCAGAACTGGGTGTTTCAGAGACCCAACGCATCCGGTGAGGAGGGTGCTCTGCGACGATATGGCTCCGGGATCCGTCCCGATTACGACAAGAGGAGGGTGTGATGTCTTGGCAGGAGGTTGACTACGACGCCTTGATACCCAACAACGTCAGTCTGTCGCAGGATCCGAAACTACAGCGAGCCTTGGAGACATGGCACCCGGGTTATATCGACTGGTGGATGTCGATGGGGCCGGATGGATTCCAAATGGCGGACGTCTATCTCCGTACCGCCATCAGTGTAGAAAAGGAGGGCTGGGCAAAGTTCGGCTACGTCAGGATGCCCGACTACCGCTGGGGGATTCTGTTGGCCCCTGAGGAGCCCGATCGCAGGATTCCGTTCGGTGAGCACGCGGGGGAACCCGTCTGGCAGGAGGTTCCCGGAGAATATCGGGCCATGCTTCGTCGTCTTGTCGTTATCCAGGGCGATACCGAGCCGGCTTCCGTCGAACAGCAGCGGCATCTCGGCATCGTCGCCCCGTCGAACTACGACCTGCGGAACCTCTTCCAGGTCAACGTAGAAGAAGGTCGTCACCTCTGGGCAATGGTCTATCTACTTCAGAAGTACTTCGGTCGCGATGGCCGGGAGGAGGCCAACGATCTTCTCCGGCGCCAATCAGGCAACGAAGAGCACCCCCGGATGCTTGGTGCGTTCAACGAAAAGACACCAGACTGGCTGTCATTTTTCATGTTTACTTATTTCACCGATCGAGACGGGAAGATGCAGCTGGAGGCTCTCGCCCAGTCGGGCTTCGATCCGCTCTCGCGGACCTGTCGGTTCATGCTCGCCGAGGAAGCCCACCACATGTTTGTCGGCTACACCGGGGTCAAGCGTGTAGTCGAGGCGACTGCCCGGGCGATGTCACAAGCGGGGATCGATGATCCCCACGAGGTCGAGTCGGTTCGCCGGCTCGGCGTGATCGACCTGCCGACCATTCAGCGGAAGACCAATCTCCACTACTCGCTCACGCTCGATCTCTTCGGGTCGGAGGAGTCGACCAACGCAGCCAACTTCTTCAACGCCGGTTTGAAGGGTCGCTTCCACGAAGAGCGGATCGACGACGACCACCAGCTTCGCAGTGATACCTATCCGGTGATGAAGCTGGTTGATGGGGACCTACGCCAGGTCGAGGTGCCTGCTCTCAACGCACTCAATGCTCGTCTTCGGGATGACTTCATGGATGATTGTCTTGGAGGAATCGGACGGTGGAATCGTGAGATCGCCAGCCACGGAATCGACTTCGAGATCAAACTCCCTCATGTCGCATTCAATCGCGAGATCGGGGAGTTTTCCGATCTCAACGTTGGGCCCGGAGGCGAGATTCTGTCAGATGAACAGTGGGCCGGCTCCCGGGATGGATGGTTGCCCACCGACGAAGACAGAGAGTTCATCGAGGGCTTGATGCAGCCTTACTACCGAGAGCCTGGGAAGTTCGCGCCGTGGATTGCCCCACCAACACGCGGAATCGATCAGAAACCCGCTGATTATGAATACGTGAAACTGCCCTAGCGTCCTGTCCGCTGATCATGGTGCAACGGAACCACCGGACAAGACCTCAGCCGGACGGAACACTAGAAAAGCCCGACGACCTTGCCAGCGTCGTCGATGTCAACCTGCATATAGGCCGGCTTGGTTCCCAGCCCCGGCATGGTGCGCATTTCGCCCAGCAGTGGGTAGATAAACCCGGCTCCGACCGACGCCCGGACTTCCCGTACTGGGATGGTGAATCCCTTGGGAGCACCTTTCAGGGCAGGGTCGTGGCTGATCGAGAGGTGTGTCTTTGCCATGCAGATCGGCAAGTAGCCAAATCCCGATTTCTCGAAGTCGGCGATTTGTTGGTTGGCCGCTGCGGAATACTCGACGCCGTCCGCGCCGTAAACATCTCTGGCGATCGTCTCGATTTTCTCTTTGATTGACCGATCGAGCGGGTACAGATAGTCGAAGTTGGCAGGCTCCTCACAAGCTTTCACAACAGCCTCGGCCAACTGACGAGCCCCTTCGCCGCCGTCGGCGTGGTGAGTGGTAGTCACCGCGGCCACAGCACCAGCAGCCAGAGCCATCTCACGAATCAGGTCGTGCTCCCGACTCGTGTCTGTCGGGAAGGCGTTGATGGCAACCACCACTGGCACTCCGAATCGATGTGCCGTCGCGATGTGCGCGTCCAAATTGGGAATGCCTGCTCGAAGCAAATTGAGGTTTTCTTCGGTGTAGGCGGGGTCCAGGGGTTTGCCGGCCACAACCTTGGGGCCACCTCCGTGGGTCTTCAAAGCCCTGACGGTGGCCACCATCACCACACAGTCAGGCTTGAGCCCTGACACGCGGCACTTGATGTCGAAGAACTTCTCCATACCCATGTCGGCACCGAATCCGGACTCAGTAACGACGTAGTCACCCAGGTGCAGGGCCATGCGATCGGCAAGGATCGAGGAGTTCCCGTGAGCAATGTTGGCGAATGGGCCGGCATGAACAAACGTGGCCTGGCCTTCCAGGGTCTGCATGAGGGTGGGGTGGAGTGTGTCCTTCATCAGCACTGTCACCGCTCCGGCGACCCCAAGGTCCTCGAGGGTTATCGGTGCCCCTTCTTTGGAGTAACCGATCACGACGCGTCCGCAGCGGTCGCGGAGATTCCTCAGGGCTGATGTGTAGTCATCGCCATCGACGAGCGCGAGAATTGCCATCAACTCGCTGGCGACGGCGATGTCAAAACCGGTCTCCCGGGCTCGACCATCGAGACGGCCTCCCAAGCCCACGATGACGTTGCGCAGGGCGCGATCGTTGACGTCGACGACACGTCGCCATGACGTCCGGAACACATCGATGTCAAGTCTCTCGAGACCTAGTTTGTCGAGTTGATCGTCGTTGAGTCGTCGCTCGTGATACCACCGGGCATCGATCGCCGCTGCCACCAGATTATGAGCAGCAGTGATGGCATGAATATCGCCCGTCAGGTGGAGATTGAACTCATCCATCGGCACCACCTGGCTGTACCCACCTCCGGCGGCACCACCCTTGATCCCGAACGTCGGCCCCATGCTTGGTTGGCGGATGCAGGCGATGGCCCGGTGTCCCAGTTTGCCGAGCCCCTGGGTCAGTCCGACAGTCGTGGTTGTCTTGCCCTCTCCGAGGGGGGTGGGAGTGACCGCAGTCACGTCGATGTACTTGCCTATCGGGTTTGAGCCCAAGCGCTTCAAGGCATCGAGGTGAATCTTGGCTTTGGTGTCGCCGTAGGGGATCAGTTCTCCCTTCTCCAGACCGATGTCAAGGGCGATTTCCTCGATCGGGCGGATGGTGGCGCTGTAGGCAATCTCCAGATCGCTGGGAAAGCTCAAAAACTCGCTCCTCGGTAAGGGATGGGCAGGTTCGGTGCTGCCAGATGGTACAAGTGCCATACAACGGTACAGGCTGGATTGTGGCGGTGCGTTCTAGGATCCGCCAGGTGTTCAGCAACGAGACCCCAATGGTGGTGGTCGGCATCTCCGGCAGTCTTCGCAAAGGGTCTTACAACACGGCGTGTCTGCAAGCAGCCGGTGAGCTGATGCCCGATGACATGGTCATCGAAATCGCTCAGCTCAACAGAATCCCTCTCTACAACTCTGACGACGAGCGTGCCCATGGATTTCCGGGACCGGTCCAGGAGCTGCGTGATCAGGTTGGGAGGGCGGACGCTCTTCTGATCGCCTCCCCTGAATACAACTACTCGGTGACCGGGGCGCTCAAGAATGCTTGGGATTGGCTGTCCCGGCCGCCCCAGCCACCGATCAGTCTGATGCCGGCCGCGATCATGGGCGCAGGTGGCCGTTTGGGAACGGCGCGATCCCAACACCACTTTCGAGATATGGCCCGCCACAACGACTTGAGATTGGTCCAGAAGCCCGAGGTTCTGATTTCGGCTCCATGGGACAAATTCGACGATCGCCGCAATCTCACCGACGAACGGACACGTGATCAGGTCAAGCGTCTCGTCCTGGCGCTGAGGGGTCTGACCATGAGAATCCGGGCGACCCGCAAACGGGTGTTGTTGGTCGGGCGCGAAGCTTCAGACCTCACGGGAGTCACGACTCAGCTGACAGAGGTCGGCTACCAACCGGTGACGGTTCG
>CAXMPK010000152.1:0-1578 GCA_964195405.1 uncultured Acidimicrobiia bacterium | reverse complement strand
CGAAAAAACCCCACCCCCCAAGTGATGGGGAGTGGGGTTGGAATGGTTGTTGATTTTCCTAGGCCGGGTTACTTGCGGCGACGGAACATCAGGGCGAGTCCACCAAGTCCGAGCAGAGCTGCGGAGGAGGGCTCGGGAACCTGTGTCAGGCTGATATCGTCGATATAGGCGGAGATTCCAGCGCTGGGGTTGGGTCCAGCTTGCCACCAATTAAGTCCACCAATGCTTGGCGCGCCAGGAGCATCGGTGTCCCAGACGCCAGAATGGAACGAAGTGCCACCGTACGAAATCTCGAGCGTATCTGCGTCAAGGTCGATGGTCATTTCAAATTTCGTCCAAGCGTTGAAAACGAGAGGCGTCGAGCTAGCACCGTTTACGATCACCCCGTTATTACCCTGTATCACCGGAAATGCTCCTAGCTCGAATGTGGCCGGCATCGCCCCCTGTGATTGGTACAGGGCGACGTGAGAATCGAAACCGGTTGGCAAGAAGGTTTGGAAGGACAGGCTCCACTTTCCCGAAGTAATCGGCGCTCCATCCAAGTTCACGATGTAGACATCCGAACCGTAGTTGGTGCCATCGGATTGAAGTTCGAGCGACTTCGTACCGCTGAAAGCTTGCGCAGTACTAACGTTCGTGAGTAGACTTCCGCCAAAGTCGACCCAAGGGCCCTGACCGTTGATATCACCAACGGTGTAGGACTCGAAGTCGATCGAGACCGCTGCGTGGGCTGAGCCGGCAAGAGCCAGCCCGGCGAACGCCGCGAGAGGCAGGAGTGTTTTTATTTGTTTAGTCATTTATATAATTTAGTTATTTGGGTTGTGTTTCCTTAGTTGTTAGCGAGCTAGCCGATCCTATCCAAACTCGGAAAAACCGGACGTGCTAGCTGATTCGCTTCGCATCATGCACACACACACGCACACGAACAGCTTATTCTTCATTGACTATTGGCTCCTTTGGGACCATGTTGATCTCATGCACCCTGTCACCGTTCTTTCCGCCGCGGAGCAGATAGCCGAGCATCTGCGGTCGGAGCTGCTGCGGGGAGCATTGAGCGGGACGATGCCTGGGGTGAACTCGCTGGTGGAAGAACTCGGGGTCGGCCACAAGACGGTGAAAGCCGCCCTGCGGATACTCGAGATCGAGGGGCTGCTGGTGAATCAAGGGCGCGGGCACCAGCGCCGCATCGCGCTACCGGAGGATCATGCCCCTCCCGTGTTGCGGGTGGCCTTGCTGAACTTCGAATTAGCGTCCCGGGGTGCTGACTACATGATCGAACTGGGCCACCAGCTCGAGAAGGCCGGGCACACGCCCTTCTACGCCGACAAGACACTGGACGAACTCGGCATGGAAGCCGGTCGCGTGGTCCGCTTCGTGAAAAAGACCGCAGCGGACGCCTGGGTCGTGTGCTCCGCCTCTCAAGAGGTGCTGGAGTGGTTCTCGGAGCAGAAGACGCCGGCCTTCGCCTTCGCCGGACGCATGGCAGGGCTGCCGTTGGCGGGCACGAAACCGGACAAGGTGTCCACTCTAGCCGTCGCCACGCGTTGCTTACTCGGCCACGGACATCGCCGGATCACG
>CAXMPK010000151.1:0-12436 GCA_964195405.1 uncultured Acidimicrobiia bacterium | reverse complement strand
GACAGTCACGCCGAGTCGCTGCATACTCCGGCTAACACGTCTGTGAGCCATGTGGCCATCACGGACGACGGCCCGGAGATCCTGGACTACTCGGTGGCGCCACACCTCGAGTCTCTCCGATAGGTTGTGACTCGATGACCTCATACGACTCAAGCCGCTACGCACTCATCAACCGGTGGGATCCCTCTCATTTGAGGCGAGTGGACCAGCTCCTCGACCTCTCCAACGGCCAGAAGGTTCTGGAAGTTGGATGTGGGCAGGGACATCTCACCAAACGTCTCGCCGACCGTGGTGTTGACATCATCGGGATCGACGCCAACCCCAACGCCCCGGAGATTGCCGGAACCGAGCGGGTTGTCTTCATGTACGCCGAGGACCTCGAATATGAGGACAGCTCATTCGACGTTGTCGTGGCCGTCCATTCGATCGAGCACATTCCGGCGTTGGAGAAAGCGCTTGCAGAGATGGCAAGAGTGTTGCGGGTCGCTGGGCGCGCCTTTTTCATCTACCCGGCGGAACCGATCATGGGCCTGTACGCCATCCCCACTTCGGTCATCCTCTACGGGACACCGTTCAGGGCAAGAGAAGTGCATTGTCAAAAACTCTGGCCGGCGAAACTGCGGCGGCTGACGTCTGGGCTCGGTCTTCGAGAAACACATCACGAGTTCAATCTTCTCAAGATGCCCCAGTTCGTCTCAATGTTTGAGAAAGTGGTGTGACCGCCGCTTGTTCATCTGCCAGACGTGTGGCAAGGAATTCACACTCAGTCAAGAGATCCTCGACAGGTACCCCGGCTGGACTCCCAAGCAATGCATGGATTGTCGCAATGGATCCTCCACACACCCGAAAACTGCGGGGGGAGGGAGCAAGGTGACCAAACCCAGCCCCACCAAGAACCGGGACATGACGACACACGAGGTCTTGGCCAGGTTCAGCGACGGGCCCACCACGGGTGTGTTCACAGATGGTGCATCCGAAGGTAACCCTGGCCCTGGAGGTTGGGGAGCTGTGTTGGCGGTCGACAATCAAATGGTCGCCCAGGACTACGGCTCGGAGGGCCACACCACAAACAACCGCATGGAGCTCCGAGCCATGATCGCCGGGCTCGAGATGATCCCCGGTGAGACACCCACCAACGTCTATACCGACTCCCAACTCGTGGTGAACATCATCACCAAGTGGGCCGAGGGTTGGAAAGCCAAGGGGTGGAAGAAGAAGTCACCCGGGCCGATCGCCAACCTCGAACTGGTGCAAGAGGCATACCAGCTAGCCCGAGAAAAGCCTCTCGCCAACATCCAATGGATCAAGGCGCATAGCGGCAATCGCTGGAATGAATACGCCGATGCCCTTGCCACGGCATATCGACGAGAAGAGTTTTGACCGGTCACAAGCTGGTAACCCCGGCCGACGTTCGTCAGTGGATCACATTTGCCCACGGATCGCCGCACTATCACCATCTCGCCGAAGTAATCGCCTCAGATCCCGACCTGATGCGTGTTCTCAACCGGATTGAGCACACTCCAAACACCAATGTCCTTTTTGCAGGTGTCCAGTTCTTGATGAAGAAGGGCGAAGGTGCCAATCTCGCCGAGTACTTTCCAAACTTCACGCCGGAACCGTTGGCACTCGCCGAGGTCGACTGCCACTTCAAAGATTTTGTCTTGAACCACGAGGATCGGCTGGTGGAGATCGGTGGGGTGCGATTCACCCAGACCAACGAGTGTCGTCGCTGCACCGCCTTGCTGCCGGGAGTTTGGGAGACACCGCTCGACCGGTTTCACTTGATCGATGTCGGTTGCAGCGCCGGACTAAACCTTGCCCTTGATCGGTACGGCTACCGGTGGGGTGATCTCGCATGGGGTATCGACTCGTCGCTCACACTTGAATCGGAGCTGAGGGGGAGGGGCCCATCGGTTAGGGACATCGAAGTCCTGTCCAGGATTGGTCTTGACCTCAACCCGATCTACCCGACCGATTCCGACGATCGTCTCTGGCTTTGGTCCTTGATCTGGCCGGAGCAACATTCGCGTAGGGAAAGACTTGTGGCAGCCCTGGAACTGCTCAAAGACTGTCCGATGGATTTCGTCAGCGGTGACGCCACCATGAGTCTCAACGATGTCTTGACCCGATTACCTGCGGGTGAACCGGTAATAGTCATGAACTCGTTTGCCATGAATCAGTTTTCCCCCGCGATGAGAGAGGATCTGGAGATGACAGTGGCCCGACATCGGGCCAACCGCGAAATCTATCGCATTTCGTTTGAGGTCTATAACAGCCCTAACCAGTGGGCGAGTCTTCAAATAGACAACGGTTCGGGCTTCGAGATAGTTGGCCAGGCCCACATCCACGGCGAGTGGCTAGAGCTCTACGTTTGACCGTAAACCGGAACGAGGGCGCCGTTCATGACACTCGACTCCTCCGTCAGCAGGAACTCAGCGACCGCTGCGATCTCGTCTGGTGTCGGCCAGTTGACGTAGTCGGCGTAAGGAAGTGAAGCCCTGGTCGCCGGTGTGTCTATCACCGATGGCATGAGGACATTGGCTGTGACCCCGGTGCCTTCCAGTTCGTTAGCGGCACTCTTGCCAAGTGCGACCACGCCAGCTTTGGCGATGTTGAATGCCGCTTGACTGGTCGGGTAGTCGATTGCTGCACGGCTTCCAATCAGGATGATTCGGCCCCATCCGCTCTCCTTGAGATAGGGAACTCCGGCTCGGACGGCGTAGAAGGCCGATCTGAGGTTGAGGTCGAGCATCCTTTCGAAGCGGACATCGTCGGTTTCCTCAACGTCGCGACCGCCGGCCCAGCCACCCACTAGCGAAACCAGACCGTGGATGTTGCCCCAGCGTTCGGAAACGTCCTCGAAGAGGGAGGCGACGGCTTCGGCATTGGTGGCGTCGACACGGGTCAACATCAGGCGGTCTTCGTCGATGTCGAGCTCATTTTCGAAGACCCGCGCTTCTTCTGGCAGCAGGTAGGTGACGGCAAGTCGATAGTCCCCAGCAATGAGACGACGGATCAGGGCGGAGCCCAAGCCCCCCGTTCCTCCAGTGAGCACAACTGTCTTTTCCACGATGTCCTTTTGCGGGTTACCCGGTCAATATAGAAGGGCTGTCCAGTGTCACACCTGATAGGTCAACCAGAGATCGGCGACGTTGGTCCCGGTTGTTCCGGACGGCAAAAGATCCCCTGTCGACTTGAGGTACCCAGCCGAGTCGAAGCTTGCAAGAGATAGAGCGGGATCGCCACCACGAAAGGTCGTCGATCCGTCGACGATGGCTCCGGCACTGTCCGACGCGCCGTCGACGCCGTCGGTTGCCAGGGCGGCGAAGATCGCGTCGCGGTCGGCGATCTGACTGGCTGCCAGAAGGGCAGCGTGACTGTTACGCCCACCCGAACCTTCTCCAGTCACCTCCAATGTGGCTTCGCCGGCGGCGATGGTCACCAATCGCTTCGGTCCGCCGAGGAAACGTTCGAGATATGCGTCCAGGGGACCGGAGATCCACTCCGCGGAGACCGTCGCCTCAAATCCATCTGAACGTGCCGCTCCTGCCGCTGCCTTGGCAGCATCTTTCCCATCAGCCAAGACCTGGACGGAGGTCTCTCCTGGATGTCTAGGTGGTTGGCTCATTGCATCCCAAACCGACTCGGGGACCTCGACACCGTGTTCCTTCATTGTCTCCAATGCCCGATTGGGCTCGAACTTCATCGGAAGCGTTGGGCCTGACGCGACCACCTCGGGTCCTGATCCGGCCACGTCGGAGATGATCAGCGTTTCGATTGGTCGGCGAGCAGCGCGGGCAAGTCCACCACATTTGATAGCCGAAATGTGCCCCCTGACCAGATTGGTCTCGTCGATCGAAGCACCGGACCGAAGAAGGATTCGGTTGACATACTGAATGAAAGAAAAGTCGATACCCGCTCTGGGCATTTCACAAAGTGCAGAACCGCCACCGGAGACAAGAGCAACGATCCGGCCCGGCGCCGTCCGCACCGCTTCGAAAGCTCGTCTCCCGGCTTCCAGGCTTGCCATCTCAGGGACGGGGTGGTCGCCAATCAGGAGGTCGATGCCGTCGGGGACGTCGTCGGGCGTATCGGTGATGCAAATGCCGTCGATTGAACTCAGAGAATCGGCTGCGCCACGACACATACCGGCGGCCGCTTTGCCAATGGCGACCACTGTTGCCGGAGGCCCGTCCAGGGCCGACCGTGTCAGATCGACCGGGTCGACCGAATCGATCGCAGCGTTGAGCCACCGCTCGATCTGTGTGCGCATGTTTCTCATCAGATGAATTCGCCCAGCCACGACCCGAGCGGGTGATTCAGAGCCGAGTCGAGATCGGCGGGTGAGTCGATGTCGTGGAGCATTCCGGGCCGGGCAATCACTGTTGGCGAGTCAAGCTGAGGAAGATGTCTATGGAAGCTGGCTGGTCCGTATTTGAAGTCGATGGGTCGTGTGGCGGAGAGCACGGATGTTCCACCGTCGGAGGAGGGGGCGATCACGTCGCCGGTCTCGTGGGTTACGGCCGTTAGATCGCCAAGTCTGAGCAGAGGCAGATCGGCATGGATGATGATCCACCGATTGTGCATCTTCGTTATCCACTCCACGCCGCTGGCTGCCGCAGCGTTGAGGCCGGTTCCCGGCTCGGGAATTGTTTGGAAACCGCCAGCGATGGCCCATGCAACGACTTCGGGATCGCCGGTGACGATGAGAGGTGTCAGGTTGGAATCGGTGACCGTCGTGGCAACGTGGCCGGCAAGGGCCTGGCCGAGAGCTCTTCGTCGGGAGTCGCCGATCGCAGACGCCAGACGGAGGTTGCCGCTGCTGAACGATTTTACCGGAATGATTGCGAATTTCGGCACCGGCTGAGCGTAGGGGGGAATAGTGAAACACTGCTGATCGTTGGGTTTGAGTGGTCAGATTTGTATAGGGAGCGCAATGCCTAAAGCAGTATGGAACGGAGCGGTCATCGCCGAAAGCGATGAGACAGTGATGGTCGAGGGAAACCACTACTTCCCACCAGAATCCGTCAACAAAGGGTATTTTAGTGAATCCGACCTCCACACCCGATGTCCCTGGAAGGGCACAGCTTCGTACTTCGACATTGTGGTTGAGGGGGAAAAATACAAAGGCGGAGCCTGGTACTACCCGGATCCATCGCAAGCGGCCGACGAGATCAAGGACTACGTGGCCTTTTACGGTCGGGTGAAGATCGAGGCCTAGTGGTTCGTCACTGGTCCGTCTAGGGGACCACAAGCACCGGGCAGGAGGCCAGGTGGGTCAATCGATCTGCCGTCGACCCCAAAACCACTCGTTCGGCCAAGCCGGCGCCGCGACGCCCGATCACCAAGAGGTCGGCCTCGTTGATCTCGACTACTGCCAGGAGCCTGCTCACCGGGTCTCCGAGTTCTTCGACAGTCTCGTAATCGACACCCTCGAGATTCAAATGGGCCTCGATGTCGCCCAGGACCTTTTGCTGGCCCTCGACGATTGCGGCTGAGAGAGCTTCAGGTGTTGGGGGCGCGCCACCAATGCCCCACCAGCCCTCCGGGGTGCGAACCACCGTGACTAAAAGGAGGGTGGCCTTCCAATGACGGGCGATCGCCGCACCATGCTCAGCTGCGCGATCGCTGCCGTCGGAGCCGTCGATTCCAGCCACAATCTTTTTGAGGTTCCAGTCCATGTGTCCATCTAAACCAATGCTTGGACGATATGTCCAACTATCAGACCGTAAATCCCAGCGACCAGGTCATCGGTCATCACTCCCCACGCACCGGGGAGCCTCTCGGCCTGTGCCACTCCAGGGAACGGATTCTTATAGATGTCGGCAGCCCGGAACATGAGCCACGCCACTATCGCGGGTCCGAATGTGAGTCCGACCATTGCCACAAAAGTGCCCGTCGCCTCGTCAATCACCATCCAGCCGGCGTCCCCCTCATCTTCAGTGAATTTCGAGGTCGCCAATACGCCGAGGAAAAAGAGGATCGCAGCGCCGGCGATTTGAGCTTGCCATCCCCAGGTCGACCCAACCCAGAAGGCCAGCGGGAATGTGAAGAAGGCGGCTACGGTGCCCGAGCCCCAGTCACTGCCGCGGAGTTTCCCCAGAATCAGCCCAGTGCCAAACCATGAGGCGAGGATGCGAGATGCTGCGCTGGGCGTAGCGTGAGACATCGGGCGAGCCTACGCATAGATGTGCGCGCAATCGCACACGCAGTTGCAGGAGTTTCCGGTGGGAGTCAATCCGTATAGCCTCTGGGGATGGAACCGTCTTCACATATCTGGGCCGACGGCGAATTGGTCCCCTGGGACGAAGCCAACGTCCACTTCCTAACCCACGCTCTTCATTACGGCACAGCTGTTTTTGAGGGCATCCGTGCCTACAACACACCCGAGGGTACGGCAGTATTCAGACTTCACGAGCACATGGTGCGTCTAGAGGCGTCGGCACGGGCCTACAGCATCCCGATGTCTTACACAGCTGATCAACTCGATCAGGCGACACTGGACTTGTTGAAGAAGACCGAACTCGAATCCGCGTACGTGCGCCCGTTGGTCTTCTACGGCACTGGATCGATCGGCCCGGCTCCTCACGGAAACATCGTTCACACGATGATGGCCGCATTCAGCTTGGGGTCCTATCTCGGCGAGGAGGGGGTTCAGAACGGGATCACCGCCATGGTGTCCAGCTGGCGTCGTATCAACCACAACTCCTTGATCCCGACGGCGAAGGGTGCCGGCGGGTACCTCAACTCGATGCTCGCCAAACAGGAGGCAATGCGGGCGGGGTTCGACGAGGCGATCATGCTCAACGACACCGGGTCTGTGTCCGAAGGAAGCGGCATGAACATCTTCACCGTCAGTGGTGACGTCGTCTACACACCGCCGGTTTCGGCGGGAATTCTCGAGGGAATCACCAGAAATTCCGTGATCGAGTTGCTTCGTCACGATGGCGTCGAAGTTGTGGAGACCGAGCTTGCCCGAGGCAGTCTCTATACGGCCGAAGAAGTGTTTGTTACCGGGACTGCCGCCGAGGTGACTCCAATCAGGGAGATCGACGGTCGCGTCGTCGGACCTGGCCATCCCGGACCGCTGACACGCAAGGCCCAGGACCTGTTTGCTGCCGTGGTCAACGGCAAGCTCGACGATTACAGGAACTGGCTCAAGTTCGTCTGATGGCCCAACAGCCGAACGTTGAAACCACTGAAGCCAATGAGCCTTTAGCCAAGCTGGAGTCAGGGCCGCCGGTGAAATGGCGGGCTGGAAAACCCGGCATTCTCTCCGATCCGGCTGATGTCCCGTCTGGTGGCCGTTTCGGCTCGGCCGGCCCTGACCACGGTTGGGCAATGAAAGTCGTCGCCCAAGTCGAGTTGCCAAGCACCGACCCCGCTCTTCGGTCGGTCGTGCTTGGCCTGGTTCAGGCACGCGCGGCAGCACACGGGAGGGGAGCCGTCCCAGAAGACGTCGACGCCGCCCTCGTGCTCTGTGGATATGGCGAAGACGCGTCTCCAACGATTGTCGAGCGTCGGGAACGGTGGTTGCTGGCGGCTGCACATGACCGGCGGCCGGGGGCGAGTGCGGTTGCAGATGTTGACCGCGATCTAATTGCAGCCAAGCCGGAGCAGATCCGTTATGCGCTCCGACTTTCCGAAAAGGTCTGACGATCCGGTAGCGTTTTCGCCTCAATGAAAATCGTCCGAATCAAGGCCGGCGATGACATCGCCTATGGGATTGCCGACGCCGAAGGTGTTTTGGTCTACAACGGCTCGCCTTTTGTTGCTTGGGAACCCACGGAAACAGTTGTTCCATGGCCAAACGTCAAACTTCTGGCCCCAGTACTGCCCACGAAAGTCCTCTGCGTGGGTCAGAACTACGAAGAACATGCTGAGGAGATGGGTGTGGATCTGACCGATGAGCCGCTGATCTTCATGAAACCGGCGACCTCGGTCATCGGACAGAACCAGCCGGTCATTTATCCGAGCCAAAGCAAGGAAGTTCATCACGAGGCGGAGTTGGCGGTTGTGATCAGCAAACCTGCGAGAAACATCAAAGCTGAGGACGCCTCTCAATACATTTTTGGGTACACCGCGGCCAACGATGTCACGGCGCGAGACCTCCAGCGGACCGATGGACAATGGACCCGGGCCAAGGGTTTTGACACTTTCTGCCCGCTTGGCCCGGCGATCGAAACCGAGTTGGACCCTCTGGAGCGTCTCGCGGTGATCGCCAAGGTCAACAATGAAGTTCGTCAGGTCGGATTCACGTCCGACATGGTGTTTGGAGTCGCCGAGGTTCTGGAGCACATCACCGCGTTCACCACACTTCTCCCCGGTGACGTGATTCTCATGGGCACACCCTCTGGTGTCGGTCCGGTGGAGCCAGGCGATGTGATGGAGATTGAGGTCGACGGCATCGGTTCACTGATCAACCGGGTCGCCGCACCGTGAGTGTCCGAGTTCGAATGGCTCCGTCCCCGACCGGGACACTCCATGTCGGCACTGCGCGAGCCGCTCTATTCAATTGGCTGTATGCACGACATACCGGCGGCACCTTCATCCTCCGCGTGGACGACACTGATCGAGAGCGATCCACCCAAGAGTTTGAGGATGAGATCATCGGGTCCCTGCGTTGGCTTGGTCTCGATTGGGATGAAGGCGTTGGTGTGGGCGGTCCACACGGAACCTACCGTCAATCCGATCGGTTGGAGCGTTATCAAGAAGTGGCGCACTCGTTGGTGGCCTTGGGTGCCGCCTACTACGACGATCGTTCAACTGAAGAGTTGGAATCACTGCGTCAGAAGGCCCAGAAGGAGGGCAAACACCCAGGCCACTACATCCGACGTCCCCAAGACGTAGCGAATTCGGGAGTGATCCGACTGTCAATTCCTCAGGATGATCCGGTGGTCTTTGTCGACATGGTGCGAGGCACAGTCAGCTTTGAGCCCCAGGACATCGACGACTTCGTGATTCTGAGAAGCAGCGGGACGCCTACCTATCACCTGGCATCCACAGTCGACGATGTTGACTATGCGATCAGCCATGTCGCTCGGGGTGAGGACCTCCTTCCATCAACGCCAAAACACATCCTCCTGACCAGGGCGATGGGCCATGACGAACCGACCTATGCCCATCTTCCGCTTCTTTTTGGCACAGACGGAAAGAAGCTCTCCAAACGGCACGGGGCCACTGCGTTGAGTGACTATCGGGATCGGGGCTTCCTTTCGGATGCAGTCTTCAACTACCTGGCCATCCTCGGATGGTCGCCTGATTCTGAGACCACGATGTTCAATAGAGATGAGGCGGTGGAAGTCTTTGATCTCGATGATGTCAACAAGAATCCGGCCGCCTTCGACCCCGAAAAGCTGTCTTGGATGAACGGCGAGTACATAAGAGCGTTGGATCCGGCCTCTTTCAATGAGATGGTCCGACCCCACGTCGAGACAGCAGTAGGTCGCACGTTGTCGGACGACGAGTGGGAGCGATTCGAGGAAATTTCAACCCTGGTGCAGGAACGGACCAAGCTTTTGCCTGGGGCAGGGGAGCAGGCAGTGTTCCTGTTCAACGACGTTGATGAGTACGACAAGAAGTCGTGGAACAAGGTGATGACCAAAGATGGCGTTGCCGACGTTCTCGACGGCGGTCTGGCAGTGTTGAGGGGGGTGGAACATTGGAACGCAGAGTCGATCGAGACTGCCCTTCGCTCTTTGCCCGAAAAGCTCGGAATTGGCGCCGGGAAAACGTTCCAACCGCTTCGGATAGCAGTGACCGGATCGTCGGTGAGCCCGCCGTTGTTTGAGTCGCTGGCGGCGCTGGGTCGCATCCCCACCTTGGCTCGCATCGAACGAGCACGCGAAGAGTTGGGCTGAACCTACCCAGGGGCGTACCATTTGATAGTTCATGGTCCCGTCGTCCAGTGGTCTAGGACGCCGGCCTTTCAAGCCGGAAACGCCGGTTCGAACCCGGTCGGGACTGCCAGCTAGAGCCCCTGGTCAATGGTGGTTGTCTGCGTTTTGAGGCTTATGCAAACTGCGCAGGCTCGCCCCTCGTCCCGTCCCTCACCAGCTGAATCCGGCGAGTTCACCAGCTTCGGTTCATCATGGACACTGTGGCTCCGGTTGGTGGGTTCCACCATGTGAAATCACCTATTGGTGCCAGGCGCTGGCTGCACTCGGATGCTGTCCAGCAGCGTGCTCAACTCCAGTCCTGTCAGAAAACCCGGCGGAATACCCCGTTCATCGTGAGTTGACTACTCACTCCAGAACCAGCCAGGTGAATCCTCTCTTCTCGCCGCTCGACTAGCGAATCACATTGCTGTCTCGCCGACACAGAAGAACAGCTTCGCAGCATTTGTGCTGATCGTCTGAATAGCGCGGATGGCAGCTGGCACCCCGGTTGTTGCCGTTCTTACTCGGCAATACCGAGAGCACGAGCAATGAACGAAGCCATCTCATCTCGATTCACATCGTCATGTGGGCAATAGCTCAGCGGATCGGTGCTGCATCCCAATGTGATCTGGTCGGCATAGATTTGCTCAACGGCCAAGGCATACCAGACATCGGTTGGGACGTCGACGAATATCCCGATCGGCAATGTGACCGAGCCGGATCCAAAGGCCACGTAGAGAAACTTTGCCATCTCGGCCCGGGTGATTGGGGCATCTGGACGGTAGGTGCCATCTGGGTAGCCGTCGGAGATCCCAATTTCAGCCAGTTTCTCGATGTACGGCGTGTACCACTGCCCTGACGGCACGTCGGAGAAGGTTCCTTGGTGATCACTCAGCTGATCCGCAAGCCCCAGTGCACGGATCACAAAAGCCGCCATCTCAGCTCTGGTCACTGGCCGATCCGGACAGAAGAGATCATTCTGAGGTGGATTGCATCCATTTGTGATATCGGCGGCGGCGATCAACTCGATGTTGGACTGGTGGAGGTTGCCTGATATGTCGGTAAATGTGGGAAGACCCAACCCAGGGACCTCAGGGGGTGGCAGCGTGCCTCCTCCGCCCCCGCCCCCGCCGCCACCGCCACCGCCACCGCCACCGCCACCGACGGCAAATGTCGCGGTGTAAGTGAGATCACCGTCGGGTGCGGTTATGTCATGAGATTGGGCTCCGCCGTCGGACCAGGAGACAAAAGACCAGGTTTCTCCTCCAGAGTCCTGCGGTGATAGTGCCCCGATGGTGAACACGGAGTTCACGATCACCGTCTCAGTGAAAGAACTTGTCTGTGTCTCGCCGGCGATCGCCAGATCGAGGTCGATGGGGACTGTTTTGAATGTTAGGTCGACGGTCTTGGGGTTCAGGTTGAGAGACGTCGAATCGGCTGCCCCGTATTGGTCTGTGGCAGTTAGTACCAGCTCCAGCCAGGTGGGGTATTCGTGGTCCGGAGCGTCGAAGCTTCCCGAGTCCACCCCATTGAAGGTCTGTATCGCGTGGGAGTGACAGGTCCCGTCGTCTTCGCAGTGGTGTAAGACGAGTTGCCAGTCGAGTGAGCTTTCCGGTATTTGACCCTGATCCGGGTCGTTGGCATGGCCTGCGAAATTGATCGTGTCGCCGACACGCCATTGCAGCCCGGAAGCTGGAGAGTCGATCACCGCGGTGGGGGGAGCGTTGGAGGCCTGGATACCCACGGAGGTGGTCGCGGACTCGCCACCGGGGTCGGTGACTTGAAGCCGTGCGGTGTGGCTGCCCGGTGAACCAAATGTCCACTGGACATTGGGGCCAGTCCCATCGTCGAACTGGCCATCGTTGTCGAAGTCCCAGGCATAGGACAGGGGATCGTCGTCGGGGTCCGACGAGCCGGAACCGTCAAAGTCGACCGTGAGAGGGGCGTCACCGGAGATTGGATCGGCGGCGATCGCAGCAGTTGGCGGAGTGTTGTCTCCCACGAATCGGAGACGATGTATCTCACCGGCCACGCCGAAGTTGATGGCGACGTAGAAAATGTCGCCACCCGGCCCAGCCTCGAGATCCACAGGATTCGCGGCTTGATGCTGGAACACTTCGACGGTTGAGGGGTCGGGGTTCCCTGAACCGTCGGGGTACATCACCCAAATGCAGTCGCGGCTGTAGTCCGCTCCGAACAACGCCCCGACGTAGGTGCCGGGGTAACCGCCACCCTCATAGAAGGCGAGACCAGCGATCGACGAACTGGTTCCCTGCCCCGGACCCGGATTGGCAGGTGGGCAGGAGTCCGACCCGGATATGTCGTCCTCGTGACGGTAGGCAAACAGCGAAGGTGTCACCTGGCCGGATTGGTAGAGGTCCTCACAGATGGTCAGGTCTGCAGCGTTGTAGCCGGGCTGCTTGTTTGAAACTCCGGAACCGCCCTCGAAACAGGGCCACCCAAAGTTCCGGACGACCTGGGTGGGATTGGGGTGGCTGTTCAACTCTTCCCAGGCGCCCAAACCGACATCGCCGATGTAGATGTCATCCGTACCTGGC
>CAXMPK010000150.1:0-3868 GCA_964195405.1 uncultured Acidimicrobiia bacterium | reverse complement strand
CGGGGATTGGGTCGTTGAAGTAGATCATCAGACCGTCTCCCTCAAAACCGCCGAGGGTTCCTTCATGTCTTGTGACATGCTTGCCCATTTCGTGGTGATACTCCCCGAGCACTGAAATGACCTCCTCAGGTTCAGCCATCGCTCCGAACTCGGTGAAGCCACGGAGGTCAGCGAACACCACAGTGATCTCGGACCGATGGCCTTCGAGGAGTGCCGCCCCGTCCGAAGAGGAGATCAATTCCGCCACCTGTTCGGGTAGATAGCGAGCCAACTCCACTCTCTGCCTTTCCACCGTCGCTACCAGCTGGCTGGTTACGGTCGCCAACGCCGCCTGTTCGGCGAACATCGCCAACAGGTCAATCTCGCCGTCGGTGAAAGCCAGAAACTCGGTGCGGAACACGGAGAGGACCCCTATGACCTCCTCCCGGTGAAACATGGGCACACTCAACAATGTCCTGAATCCGCCTAAACGCTGAGCCTCCCTGTACTCATACTCATCATCCAACTCAACATCGGGGATGTGAACCGGATGCCGTTCCACAACGGCCCGACCGGTAGAGGTACCTCTACCGGGGCGAATCGGGTTGGCCTTAATGAACTCGACGACTTCAGGCGAAGCACCAACATCGGAGACAAGCCGATAAACGTCGCCATCCTTCAGAAAGAGGAATCCATAGTCTGTATGCGCCAGACGGACCGCATTGTCCAAGATCACCCGAAGAGTGGAATCCAAGTCCGAAAGTGAGTCAACAAGCGACCGCAGAACCTCAGTAACACTCGCCCGCTCGGCCTGGTAGTCAGCCTCGTCGAAACCCATTCCGCAACGCTAACGACCACCACCAACCCCCGCACACAACCGGCATTATGTACGGTTCGTGAGGGCCTAGGACAGGCGTACATAAGTGCTGCGATGTACGGGGCTGTGGCCGTTTGGGTTTCGGTGACCCAGGTGCGCCGAAAGACGAATCAGGCCCTTGACTTCAAGATAACTTGAAGTTGTAGGTTGTCCGTATGGGACAACGAAACACCACCACAACCGCCCTTCGGAGCCGGCCATGACAGTCTCCCTCGACCACACCATCCTCGAAGTGAAGGATCGCTCTGAGTCGGTCATCTTCTATCGAGACATACTCGACTTCGACTACCAAGGCCGCAGCGGATCGTTCGACGTGATGCTGATTGCCCCCGACCTGGCATTAGATCTAGACGAGGAGGAAGAGGTGTCGGTATCACGTCACCTGGCATTCGGAATGGACCGCGCCACCTTCGACGCCACCTATGACCGTATACGAAACAGCGGCACATCATATGGCGACGGCCCCTCCACACCGACCAATATGAACGGCCCCGGCCGCTCCACCGGAGTGCACGGGGCCACACACTCGGTCTACTTCCACGACCCGAGCGGCCACCTCATAGAGATCCTCACCTACGACTCTCCCAGTTAAGCCACCCGACCTTCGACCCTCAGGGCAACTCAGGCGATCCGCCCATAAGTCGCCGCCGTTATGTGCGCGTGCGCAAGGTGGTGGTGTGGACGTGTTGAATAGTGAAGTGTGGGAAGCGAGAGACCTTTTCGATTTGGGTTGAGTGCCGGTGGTGTGGCTGGGAGAGACGACTTCTTGGCCACAGTTCGAAGGGCGGAGGCATACGGGTTCGAGGTGATCTCGTCGGCTGATCACATCGGGGACCGTCTTGCAGTGCTTCCGATGCTGATGTCAGCTGCGGAGAAATCCGAGTTGCGGATCTCTCCCATGGTCATGGCTAACGACTACCGGCATCCTGTGATCCTTGCCAGGGAGGCCGCCACCATCGATGTGCTTTCAGATGGTCGGTTCGAGCTTGGAATCGGAACCGGCTGGATCGAGGAGCAGTATGTCGCAGCCGGGTTTCGCTTCGACCCGCCCGGGGTCCGAGTGAGTCGGTTCGAGGAAGCGATCACCGTGATCAAAGGTTGCTGGAGTGGCCAACCGTTCACCTTTGCTGGTGAGCACTATCAGGTTGATGAGGTGACATGTCCCCGGCCGATCCAGCGGCCACATCCGCCGCTGTTGATCGCTGGTACCGGTCCCCGGATGCTCCGACTCGCTGGCCAGGAAGCAGACATCGTGAGCATTGCCCCAATGACTCGAGACATGGTGGATTTCGACCGGTTCGGATCAGCTGTGGCGACTTCAGGCAGCAGAATCGCCAAACAGTTGGAGTGGATACGCCAAGGAGCTGGACCTCGTTTCGACGACCTTGAGTTGAGTGTTATGGCACACCACGTCGAGGTCGCCGCCAACGCCGACGAGATCGCAGAAAGATTGGCAGCGGAAACAGACTCAACGCCCGAACAAGTCCTTACCTCGCCTCACACACTCATCGGACCACAGGAGCACATCGCAGAGATGCTCCTGGAACACAGGACACGCTACGGGATTTCCTACTTCGTCTTTCTTGGTCGTGACCTCGAAGCCGTAGGACCGGTGGTCCAACAGTTAACAGGCCGGTGACCCAAAGACGCGGTTCGCCGCAATCCGAAGTCCACCCTCGTATTCATCACGCCACGACCCCACTATCGAGCGGCTGTGGGCCGCCCATAAGTGCCGTTATGTACGGGTTCTCGGTGCGTGCAGCGGGGGGTGTAAGTAGGTTCGGGGTCGTGGAGGGACAACTCTTTCGAGTATGAAGCGCGCTGTTGAGTTCCTGCTCTCTTTGGGCGCCTATCCAGGGGAATCCGAGGGTAAAAGAGCCGTACGGCGGATCATTGTGGCCGGGCTGTTGCTGAGCAATCTCGCGACGGTGCCATCTGTCCTGAGCGATGCTGCGGCTGGCTATCGCTGGGTTGCCGCTGCAAACGCGGTGATCGTTGTTCTCGTACCGTTCCTTCTGATCTATCTGAATCAGGCTCCTCACCGGTTCGGTTTGATCGTGAACATCATGTTTGTCGCGGTCTATCTGCTTCTAATTTTTGAGACGGCCGCGTTAGGCGGGTTTCTCAAATCCGGCATCACGTCAGCCTATGTGTTGACCCTCGTTGTCGTTGCGCTCATCGCATTCGGAGTGCGTGCCGCGACGTGGTGGTTTGTTGCGTTCATCGCAGCCGTGATCTATTCGGTGTTGATCCCAAACTGGGTCGATCCCCTATATCTGGTCGAAGATCCGACCTTGGATTCGGCGTTCAATCTGGTTGTGGCGGGTGGCGTCGTGTTCGCGGTGGTGGTGTACTTCGTCCGTCAACGGGACCATTTCCAGAAGGAGTCTGACGACCTCCTCCACAACATCCTGCCGGACGAGGTTGCTACCCGGTTGAAAACCTCATCCGCGATGATCGCCGATTCCTTCGACTCCGCTTCGGTCCTCTTTGCAGATGTCGTTGACTTCACGCCGATGTCAGCAGACATGTCACCCGACGAACTTGTCGGGCTGCTCAACAACCTGTTCTCCACTATTGATCGCTTTGTTGACGAGTTGAGTCTCGAAAAGATCAAGACTGTCGGCGACGAGTACATGGTGGCGTCGGGAATCCCCTCTGTTCGACCCAACCACGCTCAAGCAATCGCCGATCTCGCCCTGCGCATCAGAGACGAACTAGCAGGGAGTCGGATCGATGGCCACGAAATCCAGATGCGGATCGGCATCAACTCGGGGCCTGTCGTGGCTGGCATCATCGGCACTCGCAAGTTCGCCTATGACCTCTGGGGAGATGTCGTGAATACTGCCAGCCGCATGGAATCCGAAGGGGTCGAAGGCTCCATTCAGATCAGCGACGCGACGTACCAGCTAATCAGTGAGGAATTCGTCTGCGAACCCCGAGGCGAAATTTCTGTCAAGGGCAAGGGAAAGATGCAGACATACCTCCTCCTCTCCCGCAGGAACCACAAAG
>CAXMPK010000149.1:0-5279 GCA_964195405.1 uncultured Acidimicrobiia bacterium | reverse complement strand
CTCGGGAAGAACGGCGCACATGGAATCGAACGCGGCTGCCCTGACCCCGGGGTCTTCATCGTTCATGAGCGGTGCGATCAGTTGTCCACGGTTTGAGGCCCCTGCGGATGACAGAGCCGTCACGGCCATCGTCCGCTCCTCGGGGTTGGAACTCTTCAGGTATTTGCTGAGAACCTGAATCGACTCACCACCGAACGGTGAAACCAAGCCCTCTTGTGGCGCATCGAAGACACCTACCAACCCCTTCCGCACCGCGGTTACGAGTGCCACTACGTATGCCGACTTCATCTGGAGGACGACCAGGAAAGAGCCAGCCGCGATGACCAAACCGATCAGCACGAGACCCCGCTCCCCGAGTTTGGTGGCAAAGATCAGAATCGCGCCGCCGGTGACGACCCCAATCTGCCCGGGCACGGCGGTCATGAACGAGATGACCTGCCCGCGCCTCCGACCGGTTACAACGTTGTACATCGCCGTCATCGCAGTCGCCCCGATTGCGTTGACCGCGACCCATTGCGCGCTCCGTACAAATGCAGCTGTCGTCAGGTTGAAATTTCCCAGCCAAAGGCTGAAACCTGCCACATACACAATTGGCAGAATCAGGAGAGTGACGACAATTCCCAGCCTCGCAAATAACCGGTTGATGAGGACCAGGGATACTGCAAATGTCAGTCCGGTCGCGACCGACGCGAACAGACCGAGGAATCTGGCAACTTCGGCCTCCGTGGCGTAAGAGGCTGCCACCACTTCGTTGAATGGGAACACGACCAGGAAGAAGAGAACGGAGAAGCCAAAGCTGGCAATCACGGCCAATCGCAGGAGACGACTCGACCGGATGGTCCCGAGCGCGCCGGCGAAGTCCTCCCGTATCGAGGGGGCAACACCCGTCAGGTCGGTGGTGAAGAAGCTGGAGACCCTGGCCAGCAAGAGAGCGCTGATGGACAGTCCCAAACCTTGAATGGCGAGGAGCACCTCGGTCCTGAGTAGTGAGGCGAGTGGGCCTGTCGCCAAGTTCCCGAGGATGGCGCCGGCAACTCCGGCACTGGCAAAAAGGGGATAGAGCCTTTTCGCCTGACGAGTGGTCGACGCCGCCGCTGCCGCATTCCACATGACTGTGAAAGTGACCATGATCAGGACCTGGCTCGAGATCCAGATGAAGGGGTAAGTGAGTGCTAAGTCGGTGAAAGAAGCCGCCCAGTTCACAAATGCCCACAACCCGCAAACCGCCGTCACTCTGGGGAGCCATCGCACTGGGCCACGGTGACCCAGTCCGGCCATATGCACGATGAGGGCGGCCATGACGGCGAAGCCGGAGAGAAGAATCATCAATGGAAGTCTGTCGACGCCGTACCTGAGAAAGAAGAGAGCATCCGACGCGTTGGCGGCGAAGGCATGGGTCGATTGGGTGACAGCAAACACGGCCGATATGCCGACTACCAGTCGTTCCTCCCCGACTCGGATGCCGAGACGATGCTTCCAAGTGCTCATCCAGGCTCAAGGTCTACCAGGGTGGTGACTTCGGAAGAGGGACTCAAGCGTGTGGATACCGACCCGCCCGGCATCAGGTCGAGATCAGCGATGAGTCGATGGCATCCCAGATCCTGGCGGGCGTGAGGGGCATGGCGAGGTGGCTGATGCCAACAGACGCCTATAGCTGTTGACAAAACCCACTTGACGCTCAAACAAGACCCCATGAAACGCGCCGCGAGCGCCTGACCTCATAGAAACCGACTCGAACAAGAGGGTCCGAGTAACCGTGTTGGTGTCAATACCTCATGCCACCGTTCCCCGGGAGCAGACTCCATGGAAACCACAGCGTTGAGGCTGTTGTTCGAGGAGCTTTAGCCGACGCCGTTAGACGGTTCGCATGATCGTCACACCCATCGGTCGATACCACGGGACCGCACCCGAGACCCGGGAAGGTATCCCGTGTCCACTTTTCTGAGGCGAGGAAAGTGCCTTCCTGTTGCCTGTTCCGAAGTGTGCTTGTGTGTTCGGCCGCCGGGTTCGAGTTGAGGTCTTGTGACAGATGTTCGCGGTTTCCTTGGGATGACACCCGGAGTGTCGGTATCCCGTGCCGATCGGAGAGAGTGCTTCTGTGTGACGAGAACCAGGCCTTCACCGGGACCGTACGTGTCTTTTCAATGACATCGAGCGCCCAACTCGATTCCTAAAGGCGGTTAGTGAGGACAGATCCACCCCAATTCCCAGGACACCACAACTCGATCATCGGGGCCTCGCTGAGTTGGGCTGAGTACCATTCTTGCTGTCACCTCAAAGCTGAATAGTGACACAACCTCTGCACAGCACCCCAGAACTACGATCCAACGACATGCGGGTTGGATCCGACCGGTAGTGACCGAGTCCATCGATCAAGCGAGATCAGCGTTCGACGCCCACGATTGGGAAGAAGCGATTGCTGCTCTTGAAGGCGCTGACGCACTCTCGTCCGACAGTCTGGTTCTCCTTGGTGACGCGCTGTACTGGACAGGACAGTTCGACGCGTCAGTTGATACCTTCGAGAAGGCGTTCTCAAACCTCGTTGCTGAAGAAAAGCATGCAGAAGCCGGGCGGATAGCGTCTCTTCTCGCCTATTTCGCGTTTCGCAGACAGGCGTTTGCGGTGGCGGGCGGCTGGCTTGCTCAAGCGGAGCAACATCTCCGTGACGAGCCCGAAACTGTCGGTCACGTCTGGCTGAAGCTCATCCAGATGGGCAAAGCGCTTTTCGCCGACGGAGACCTAAACGCCACCCTGGAATTGGGCGGTGAGGCCTACGACGTGGCGGGTCACGTCGGGAGTCTGAGTGGGCAGGCGATGGCAATGAGTTTCAAAGCGATCGCAATGATCCAAACCGGCGACTGGCGTGAGGGCGTCACACTCATGGATCAAGCAAGCGTTATGGCGATGGCGGGAGACGATCTACGCATGACGGCCGATGTCTACTGCAATACCATTTCCTCGTGCCGCAATCTCGGCGACTACAGGAGGGCGGGAGAGTGGACCGAAGAAGCGGAACGGTGGATGCGCTCGAACTCGGTGGGTGGATACACCGGTGCGTGTCAGGTGCATCGAGCGGAACTGAAGCGGCTACATGGCTCGTGGCTGGAAGCAGAGGACGAGGCGCGCCGAGCCTGTGAGGAATTGGAGCGGTTCCGTTTGACGGACTATCTCGGTGCTGCTCACTACGAGATTGGGGAGATAAGGAGACGGATGGGTGACCTCGACTTCGCTCAGATGGCTTTCGAACGTGCCTACGAACAAGGGCACGACGCCCAGCCTGGCCTCTCGCTTTTGATGATGGACCGTGGAGAGATCGAGGAGGCCCTTGAGTCGATAACGACAACCTTGGCTCGGCTGGCTTCCGACGCCGACCGACCGTGGTCCCGAGGACCGTCCAGGGCTCGGCTGCTGCCCGCAATGATAGAGATCGCTTTGGAATCCGGGGAAAGAGATATCGCGACAAACGCGATTGAACAGCTCGGAGAAATAGCGGTCGCATATGACAGCCATGTTTGGCGGTCGGCCGCGACCACCGCTGAGGGCTCTCTCCAGCTGAGTGACGGGGACCATGGAAACGCTATCGAAACGTTGGACAAGGCGTGGAGGATGTGGCAGCGAGCGGAGCTTCCTTACGAGATGGGCCGCACCAGGGCCTTATTGGGAGAGGCGAAACGAGCAGCTGGAGACGAACCTGGAGCGTTGCAGGAACTGAAAGCCGCTCAGTCGACGCTCCAAGCTTTGGGCGCAGTCACTGAGACGTCCAGTATCGGCGAGCTCTTGGGCGATCAAGCTGTCGAATTTGCGGGAGGCTCGGGTACGAGGGTGACGAGGACGTTCATGTTCACTGACATCGTGACGTCCACCGACTTGATAGGCCTGATTGGTGACTCCTCCTGGCGGAAGCTCCTCAATTGGCATGACAAAACACTTCGGTCCGCCATCGATGCAACCGGGGGAGAGATGGTGAGACATACCGGGGATGGATTCTTCGCATCGTTTGTCGAGACGAGGTCTGGCATCGATTGTGCGGTCTACATTCAGCGACAGCTGGCCAAACACCGGACGGAGGAGGGGTTTGCCCCGTTGGTGAGGATCGGCATCCACCGAACAGAGGCAACTCGGGAGCGTGGGGACTACTCGGGTGGCGGTATTCACCTAGCGGCTCGAATCGGCGACTACGGCTCGGGGGAGGAGATCGTTGTGTCCTCCGAGACTATTGAGGATGCTGGTGTCATCCCTTATCCGATCTCGAAGCCCTCAACCGCAGACCTGAAGGGGATCAAAGATCCAGTTCGATTGCGTCTGATCGACTGGCGCTGACCGGGCGGGCCGGAGGTCTTCTCAAGACGAACGAGGTCACAAATACAAGTTTTCTAGGGCGCACCCCATACTCAGACCCCAGGGAACCCGACCTGAGAGTTAGACCCATGGAAGCCACACCGTTGAGGCTGTTGTTCTACGGAATCCAGCCGACGCCGCTAGACGGTTCGGATGGTCGTCACACCTAACTGTTGGTACCGCCGCATCCCATCCGAGACCCGGGAAGGTATCTGGTGGACATTCGGCAATTGGTGGGCGGCCCTAGGGGTGTTCCCGGTTTTCTGAGGCGAGGAGAGTGCCTTCCTGCGCTCTGGTTCGAAGCGTGTTTCGGTATGTGGTCGCCGGATTCTGCTTGAGATCTTGCGAGGATGTCCGCGGCCCTCTCGGGATGACACCCGGAAGACACCAACGAGAATTCTCCTTTGGTTGGGCATGTCGCGGATATGTTGGGGAGCACGTCGCGACCGCATCTTCCGCCCTGCTGGTCGACGATGAGTATTTGAACGCACCAGGGTGTGGGCCTAGTGGGCTTGGCTGGAAGCCTTGCGGACAAAGACGCTCTGGGTGTCATTAGGTTGGCGGCCATGGGGCGCTGTGACCCGGCACCGGATCGGGTAGATTCTGAAGGTAGGGCTTACAAGGGCAGCATGTTGCAGCTGCAGGCATATGTGAATCGTCATGCTGAGGACCTGGATTCCGAGATTAGAGCATCGATTGCGGGTGTTGCGGCGTGGCCCGGAATCCGGTGGGTTTTCAATATATGCAGAGGGTGCTCACATTCGACCCCTCGGACGACCCCGGCAAAGCCTACCTGGACCGTCGGGATCCCACCAGGCCCCGGTGGGCAACTGCACAACATCTTCCATGAGATCGCCTCTGACTGCAACGGCAGCCAAACATGCCCCGCGATCGTTAAAGACGCGTACTAGATCTCCGTTTTGCAGAGCGCGGTCAGAAGC
>CAXMPK010000148.1:0-6619 GCA_964195405.1 uncultured Acidimicrobiia bacterium | reverse complement strand
ATGCGGTCCTACAAGAACATGATTCCCCAGACGACTCCCATAACCGGACCGACCACGAACCACAGCGTTCTCCATCACGATGCAGTTCTCACCCAACTCGACAGGCCCACCATCCGCCGTGATCACCGCCCCAAAAAGCACTCTGCACCCCTTGGCGAGTCGAACTTCGCCACTCACGACTGCTGTCGGAGCCACATACACATCGTCGGCGAGAATCGGACTGGCGTCCCCGTGCTCGATCAACACAACAAACCTCCACAGGCTGACTTAGAAGCCATTGTTACCCACCTCGGACACCCGAACATAACGGCACTTATGTGCGGCACCCTCAGGCGTACATAATGCCGGTTATGGGCGGGTGTTTGGAGTGGCTTGGTGTGGCCCACCTACACGTCAGATCATGCTCGGCAACCCTCAAACGCTGGTGAGGTTATGTTCTTCACGAACGAGCACATGAGGAGCCCATGCCGTTCCCAACTGGGATTGTCACTTTTCTATTCACTGATGTGGTGGGCAGCACAACACGATGGGAACGGTCGCCCGATGTGATGCGTCAGGCAATCGTGCGCCACGATCACGTCATCACTGGCGCGATCGATGGTCACGGCGGTCGCGTGGTCAAAAAGATGGGCGACGGACTGATGGCCGCCTTCTTTGACCCGGCTGAAGCCGTGGCCTGCGCCGTGGAAGCGCAACGAAGGCTTCTCGCTGAGGTTTGGGATGACTCCCTTGGCGGGATGGAGGTGCGTATGGGTATCCACACGGGTCCTGGCACGCGAGTTGAGGAGGATTACGTCGGGCCGACGGTCAATCGAGCCGCGCGAATCGAGGCCGCAGGCCACGGCCTGCAAGTGCTTGTTTCTGAAGCCGCTCAGCGTTTGGTGGGCGATCGCCTTAGAGGCGTGGAGTTCAGAGCCCTCGGGACACACCATCTGCGAGGTTTGTCGGACGGAGAGTCGATCTTCCAGGTGCTCGCCTCCGGCTTGCCGGAGTCATTTCCGCCGCTCCGTACAGAGTCAATTCCTACCAATGTTTCAGCTTCGCTTCGTCAGATCGTGGGTCGTGATGACGAAGTCGCTTCGCTAGTGGACGCAGTACAGAGCCATCGTTTGGTGACGATCGTCGGTGCCGGCGGCGCTGGTAAGACGACCCTTGCCGAGGAGGTGGCCCGTCGTCTCAAGGAGAGTTATCCAGCCGGAGTTTGGCTCATTGGATTGGCGGGGCTCACGGATGGTTCACGTATTGCCACCGAGATCCTTGGAGTGATAAAACGACCTGCTCCCGCTGACCGTGATGATCGCGACGTACTAGCTGCGGCAGTCCAGGACCAGCAAATGCTGTTGATTCTCGACAACTGTGAACACCTTCTCGAAGTGGTCACCGCACTTGTATCCCGTCTCCTCGGTGAAGCGCCTGGCCTCAAGATCATGGCAACTTCAAGAGAGCCCATGGCGATAGGTGGCGAGCTCGTTTGGCAGATCCCAACGCTATCCCTGCCAAACGAAGACACTTCCAAAGCTGTCCTCAGCTCAGGAGCCGGTGAACTGTTTGCCACTTGCGCCCGCATGTCTGATTCGACTTTCGAGGTGACAGAGGAAAACGCGGAGGTCGTAGCCCATCTCTGCCGAACTCTCGATGGTTTGCCGCTCGCTATCGAGTTGGCATGCGCACGACTCCGCTCGATGGGTCTTCAGGATCTGAGCGATCGACTTGGAGATCGTTTCAAGGTTCTCAGGGGCAACTCAACCGATCCAATTGCTCACCACCGGACCCTTCGGGACACCGTTGCCTGGTCATATGACCTGCTTAGTGAGGGTGAGCAAGTTCTCTATCGGCGACTGAGCCCTTTCGCCGGCGGTTTCGACCTAGATGCAGCTGAAACGGTGAGTGCGGGAGTCACCGGCGAAGAGGAGGTTCTTGACCTGCTGGACAGTCTCGTCGGCCAGTCGCTGATCCAGCACCACAACGGACGGTACGGCATGCTCGAAACCATCCGCCGGTTTGGTCACGAAATGGCCAAGGAGAATGGCGAAGGCTACACGGCCAGCAACGCTCATCTGACCTGGCTGGCGGAACTTGCGCGCACCGGTGGCCGCCAGCTTGAGGGGCCCGACCAGGTGAAATGGCTGGCACGCTTTCAAAGCGAGATTGACAACATTCGGGCTGGGTTCGGTTGGGCCATCGAACATGACCCGGTGGCCGGTTGTGCCATTGCGGGCTCGCTTACCCGGTTCTTCTGGATGAATGCCATGGAAGCCGACACCCACCGGATGACAGATTCACGCTCATTCCTCGCCGAGGGCTACGAGTGGTCCCTGGCTCTTCTCGATGCGGCAGGCGAGGATCTACCCGCCAAACTCAGAGCAAGGATCTTATCGGGGGTGGGCGGGATGCTTTGCGTCAGATCAGGCCGCGTCGAGGAGGGAATACAACTTCTTGCTGAGGCGCAACGGATCTTCAAGGAGCTGGATGACCAGCGTGGTTTGGGTTGGGCGTTGTTCTATGACGGTATCGCAGGTTGGGGTATCAGATCGGCCGAGGACACAACAAGTCTCTTTGAGAGTTCACTCGTTTGCCACACGAAAGCTGAAGATCCGGCAGGCCAGATGTTTTCAGAATTGCTGCTGGGGTCGAGTTTGGTCCTCGTCGGCCGCGCCGAAGAAGGCAAGACTCACCTAGATCGATTCGATCGCGTTGCACATGCGACTCGAATTCCGAACGCAGAGGCGCATGCCGACGACATCCTCGCTCAATTCGAGGCGTTCACAGATCAGGTCGGAGATTCTTCTATCGAGCTAACAATCAAGGCAATAGATGGCTTCAGGTCCATCAACAACTATGCCTGTATTACTCATACTCTCGGAAACGCCGGCATGATCTTGGCCCGATTAGGCGAATATGAATCCGCGGGAATAGCCGTGGGCATCTCAAAGGCCGTGCGGGATCGTCTGAACATGGTGGTAGCGCCCTACGAGGATCGAAGCGAGACGGTCTGGGACATACTCAACGCATACGGCATTCAACCATCCTCGTACCAATCAGCCATTACACGAGGCCGCACCATGAGACCCGACGAGGGCATCGACTGGGTGATCAAGAGGCTCCTCGCGCTGAAAACTCCAACGATCTAAATGCGCTCACAGCATCGCTGTATGACACCCGGCGCACCCCGCACATAACGGCACATATGGGCGCTATTCAGCATGGCAAGTGACCGTCCATAATGCCGGTTATGGGCGCTTGTATGGAACGGGCGCGTTGGTCTGGATGGGGGATGGACTACGTGGGGTTGGGCCTCTGGAGGTGGGTGAGTTTTTGGGGGTTGCCGATGGCGTGGACGAGGTCGATCTGGCTGTCGCGAACGCCGACAGCGATGGTGCCCATGACTTGGCCGTCCATGGTTATGAGCACTCCGGGGTCACCGTTGATATCTCGAACTGTGAACTCGGCTCCGTAGCCAGAAACTGCGGCGACTAGCTGCGATGCGATGGCTTCTGCTCCATCGACTTCGTGGAGTGGGGCACCGGGCATGAGTTCGCCGGAGTCGAAGTCTCCTGTGGCGTCCGCTGCTAGTACTTCATCGAACGGTCGTCAGGTTCGTGGGCTCATTAGCCACTTAAACCAACTCTTCTGCAACTGACTCTTCTCATGAGAATGATCCTGACTTCACTTTCGCATTGACAACTTGAAGCATTTGACGGGTGCGTTGCTCGGCTTCGAAGTCACCAACGAGCCGGACGGGGCCTACCCACCAATTGGGAGGGCCCCGTCTTTCTGGGCTCAAAGGATGAGTGCTTTTACGCGTTGCCGAGGTTGATGTCCTCGAGCAGATCTTTTTGTACCTCGAGCTCGGCGCGAGAGTGCGGACCGGTCCGCACCACCTCGGCGTTGACGATCACGTCTGAGAAGGCAGTGTCACCGACCGTATCACCGTCTGTATCGATGAGCTGATCCCAAGCCACCGCACCGTTGGCGAAGTTCAACAACGCCGCCAGCAGCTCCCGGTCGAAGATGTCCTCCATCGCCTTGCCTTTGCCGTTCAGCACCGCAAGCGCTTCCGCCTTCGTGCTCGCTGGGGTCTCCTCGCTGAAGACCGTGCTCACGAAGTTGATGATCGCCAGGAAACAGTCGAGTTCATCGTTGGTGAAGTCCTTGTTCTGCCGGAACGCCTGTTTCCAGTAGCCGGCAGAGCGGACCTTGTCGGAGTTGCCGACGATGATCACATTCGCCTCGTCGAATGCGGTACCGCCGTCGTCATCATCCGCCGTGAACCTGATCAGGAAGAAGCATGCGTCGGCAAACGTATGCGTCTGCATGTCGATGATCGACCGCGGGTTCACCTCAGGACTCGGCAATGGATCTGGCAGCGGTGAATCGTTCAGATAGGTCGCCGTGTCCGTGTTGCCGTCATCCCAATTCCATTCGACGTCCAGATCGTCGCTTCCGGGATCCTCCGAGTCGGCCTCGAAGTCCACCGGGTCCCCGGCACTCGCCAGGAACACGGTCATCCCATTGATCACGATCGTCCCGGACTCGTCGATTACCGCCGTTGGTGGAACGTTGCCAACGGTGACGTTAAAGCTTGCCGAGTCGACGCCTCCGTCGTCGTCGGTCACGCTCACCGTGACCGTGAACACCCCGTTGTCGCCGTATTGGAAACTCCCGGTGACCGTTCCGACATCCGACCCCGGTCCGGGCGGCCCGCCCGGCGTGGTCACTGTCACGCTACCGGCAGAGGTGTCCCCTGCGGGAGTGCCCCAGTCGATCTCTGCGGTATACGTGTCAGGCCAACCGGGATCGGTGAAGTGGGCCAGCACGTCGAGCGTGTCGCCCTCGGCGATCACCGTGGTTTGGCCGCCGCCGATCGACACGCTGGGTGCCACGTTGTCGACGACAAGCTCGAAACTCACATCGCCGGACTCGTCTTTGTCGTCGGTGCCGGTGATGGTTACGGTCTGGCTGTCGGGCGGACCGTCGCTGGTCTGCCAGCTCCATGACCAGGTACCCCCGCCGGTGTCGACGACGACCCCGATTGATGCCATCAGCGTCACCGGATCACCTTCCGGATCGCTGAACGTACCTGTGTTAGTGGCTATGTCGCCTTCGTCGAACGTCACCGGATCGGCGTCGGCACCCAGCATCGGTGGTGCATTGGGAGCCTGCAACGCCGCCAGCAGATCCAGTCTTGGAGTAGTGGTCGTGCCTCCCATGTTGTCGATCGCATAAGTGATCGGTACCCCCGAGGTCTGGAGGAAGCCGAGGATCGCGCCGACCGACAATCCAGGATATGCCTCGCGCATCACCGCGAAGGCTCCGGTGACGTGGGGAGCAGCCATCGACGTCCCGCCCTTCGACCCGTAGGTGTCGTCGTAGATCGACGACACCACGCCCGATCCCGGTGCGAACAGATCCAGCATCACGCCGCGATTTCTCGTCACATTGTCAAGGTCGTCGGTAGCGCCGACCGTCACTGCCGTTGAGATGCAACCGGGTGCTCCGACGGCGTTCATGACGTTGTTGTTCCCTGAGGAGATCACAGTTGCCACTCCGTTGCCCAGGAGGAGATCGATCACCGGCTTGCGCGGGTCGGCGTCGCAGTTTGGGGGCGGGTTATTCCCAGCACCCAGGCTCATGTTGACCGCGTCAATGTTGAGGGGATTTCCTCCCGAGGTCAGCAGAAATATCACCGACAACGCGAAAATCTGGTCGGCCTGCGAGGTCAAGATGCAGGGACTGGCGGCGGGAGCGCAGGTCGCCCCGGTGAACCGGGAAAACACCTGCACCGGGAGGATGTTCGCCCCGGGGGCCACACCGTTGGCAGGGGCATTCATCGGATCGCCGGCAGAGGCGCCGGCGGCGATGCCAGCGACATGGGTGCCGTGGTCGCAGTTGTTTATCGAGCCCCCCACACAGTTCGCCAGAAGGGTCCCCCCCGGCTCGATGTCAGCACTCGTGTCCGTCGTCATGCCGTTGGGACACAGCGTGGCGCCGCTGCTGCCCGATACACAGAGTTGCGCGGTGATCCGCCCGGCGAAGAACGGATGATCCGCATCGATGCCGGTATCGAGAATGACCACCGTTCGTCCTGCGCCGGTCCAGCCCAAGGTCTGCACGTCGTCGGCGTTGACGATCGGTATCGTCGACGCCAGGCCCGGCGGACTCAAGGTGTTCTCTGTCACGGCCAACACCCCGAGCGCAGATGCCAGTCGGGTCAACCCCTCCGGGTCGACCTCGAGTGCCAGGATCGGCAGCGGATATTCACGGAGCTGCCGGTATTCGGTCCCCTCCAGGTCCGCCAGCACGTCTGCCTTTCGGCCGATCTGGTCGACCTGGACGATGACCTCGACACTGCCCGTCTCCAGGGATTTCTCCAGCAACTCGGCATCCGGTGTCGCCGGCGACAACGGTTCCGAGGAAGCTACCGCGGGAAGCGGAATCAGGGTTACAAGCAGCGCCAATGTTGCTACGTAATGTTTGATTTTCACAGAGATCTCCTCTTTGTCCGGTACCATCCATTGCCGCTTCTTCGCCTTCGCCCCGACGGAGCGTTCCTTCCATTTCCTTCAACGAAATAGTGCATGCGATGTGGTCAGCCGGTAGGCGGGTCGAGAACATTAGG
>CAXMPK010000147.1:0-4678 GCA_964195405.1 uncultured Acidimicrobiia bacterium | reverse complement strand
GAGTAGTTGAACTGCCCGAAATTCCCCAGATAGGCGCGAGACGCGATGTTGACGATGGCCCCTCCTTCTGTCATGCGGTCGGCGAGGGCGGTGGTTAGTCGGTAGGCCGCACCGAGGTTTATATCGAGAACGGCAGCGAATTCTTCGTCGGTCATGTTGATAAGACGAGCATCGCGGGTAATCCCTGCGTTGTTGACCACACCGAGAAGGGGAAGATCGGCGTCATCCACAGCCGCCACAACGGCTTCGAGACCGTCTTGGCTGGTGAGATCGACCTGCACCGGGCTGAGGTTTTCCGACATTGCCAACTCGGGCGCCAGATCAACACCGATCACGGTGAACATCGGGTTGGCAGCCAGCCGCTCGGCTATGGATCTCCCGATCCCTCGCGCTGCCCCGGTGACCACGATCGAGCCGTTCAAGGCAGAGCCTTCCCGAGATGAGAGGAACCGATCCTGATCAACTCTCCGGTAGCCCCATTCGAGTCGAGCATCTGGTTGGCCCAGTCTCGCACCTGTTCTTGATCGGCATCGTCGTCGTGTGCAATGACGTTGACCGTCCAGCCCTTTCGAGAGCCTTCTATGGCAGCCGTCCGTGCCGCCGACAGCAGACCCGTGGCAACCATGGCATTGCCCGCACCCCGTCTCCCCAGCAAGTCGTCGTTGTGAACCACGTAGACGAAAGACTCTTCGGCCTGTGCAGCAAGTCGGCTCATTTGAAAGGCGCGATCGAGCTCTGCCTTGATGTCAGCCCACTCGTCGCTTACCTGCTTGGTCCAGTGGATGTTCAAGATGGCGCCGACTGTTGGGCAAGGACGAGCGAATTTGCACCGTATACGGTCACGCCTCGCATGCGAGGCGCTGGCTCAGCCTGCCGCTGAGCTTGAGGTTTGGGGTGTTTGGTCAAGGGGCGATGGCCTTTCCCTCCGCGATCATTTTCTCGATGGTTC
This sequence comes from uncultured Acidimicrobiia bacterium, assembly GCA_964195405.1. Classification (GTDB taxonomy): domain Bacteria; phylum Actinomycetota; class Acidimicrobiia; order Spongiisociales; family ZC4RG35; genus CAXMPK01. The sequence goes on along the minus strand of CAXMPK010000147.1, from coordinate 3,729 downwards.
CCTGGTCGATTCCCACTTCGGCGAGAATCGACCTGGTGTGTTGCCCGAGAACCGGAGGGATGCTCCCAGCGATCGAGGGTGCGTCGTCGAGGCGGATCGGCGACCCGGTTGTTCGGACATGTCCGGCCACCGGATGTTCGAACTCGACAAGCATCTCATGATGTCTTGCTTGGGGGTCATCAAAAGCTTCAGCCAGCGTAAGCACCCGACCCACCGGCAACCCCGCCTGACCCAATAGGTCGAGCCAATACTCGGTGTTCTGTGTCTTGAACACTCTGGTCAGTTTTCGAATGAGAGAGTGCTTGCCCGCCATTCGGTCATCGTTGGTCGGAAAATCAGCCATCAGATCAGATCGTTCCAGAGCATCGGTGAGAAGTTCGAAATGTCGATCGGAGACGATTGCCAACGTGAAGGTTCCATCCGCCGACTCAAAAACTCTGTTTGGGGCGAGGAAGGGGCTGGAAGTGCCGGTCCGCTCCGGCTGGGCGTGGGTGACAAACCCGATGGCGTTCCATCCTGATTGCACCGCCATGATCCCATCTCGGAGCGAGACATCGATCCTGCGTCCCCGTTTCGGCTTTTCCGAAAGAGCGGCTGCGATTGCCAGGGCCGTGTTGGTGGCAGCTACGTAGTCGCCGATGGTGGTGGCTGTCTTCCGGGGCCCGTCTTTGGGGTCGCCGCTGATCGAGATCATCCCCGACTCGCCCTGGAAGACGATGTCGACGCCGGCCCTTTTTGCATAGGGGCCGTTGGCCCCGAAGGCAGATACAACTGCGTAGATGACGTTTGGATTCAGCTGACGACAGCGGTCTTCACCAAGTCCGAGCCGCTCCATGGCGCCGTGACGGAGGTTCGAAAGAACAACATCGGCCTTCTTGACCAGGTTGTCGAGAGCGCGTTTGGACATCCAATCCTTGGTGTCGAGAGAAACTGACTCTTTGCCTCTGTTTACCGCCATGAAGAATGCCGATTCTCCACTCTGGAAGGGTCCAAACTGTCTTCCCAGATCGCCGGCCGGTGGCTCGACCTTGATGACCCGGGCACCGAGGTCGGCGAGCAACATCCCGGCATACGGTCCGGCGATGAGATTGGTGAACTCGACGACGGTGACGCCGTGGAGGGGGCCGTCAGACACGCTCGATGACCGTGGCTATGCCCTGCCCGACACCGATGCACATTGTCGCCAGTCCGTAGCGACCTCCGCGGCGCTGGAGCTCATGGGCGAGGGTTACCAGAATCCGGGCTCCCGATGCTCCGAGCGGGTGACCGATGGCGATGGCGCCGCCGTTGACGTTTACCTTGTCCGGCTCGATTTCGAGAAGCTCCATGCTGGCGACAGTCTGTGATGCAAACGCCTCGTTGATCTCCACGAGGTCGAGGGCATCGACGCCGATCCCCGCTCGAGCCAGTGCTTTTTCGGACGCCGGCACCGGACCAATCCCCATGACGTCAGGGTGAACACCAGCGGCTCCTGACGACACAATGCGCGCCATCGGAACCAGGTCGTGATCAGCAAGTCCCTTTTCGGTCGCCAGAAGGATGGTGGCAGCCCCATCGTTCATCGGTGATGAGTTGCCGGCGGTAACCACCCCGTCTTCCTTGAAAACCGGCCGAAGCTGAGCGAGCTTCTCGAGCGAAGTGTCGGCCCGGGGGCCCTCATCGCTTTCGATAAGTCGGCTGGCACGTCGACGGCTGTCGACTGGCGATTCGATCGGCACAATCTCGTCCTCGAAGCGCCCAGCGGCGACAGCTTCGAGAGCCAGCAAATGACTTCTCAGGGCGAAAGCGTCCTGATCCTCCCTGGAGATGTCGTACTTCTGAGCTATGACTTCAGCGGTCATCCCGAGGCTGATGGGGGGATAAAGATCCTTCATTCGGGTGTTGATCAGGCGCCAGCCGATCACCGTGTCAGCGCTTTCCGGAGTTCCAATAGGGAAGCCGTTCTCTGCTTTGAGGGTGACGTATGGCGCTCTGCTCATCGATTCCGATCCACCGGCGATCATCACATCGCCCCAGCCGTCGTTGAGGGCATGGGTCGCCGAGATGACGGCCTGCATCCCCGAGCCGCACAGACGGTTCACTGTTGATCCCGGTATTTCGATGGGAAGACCCGCCAGTAATCCCGCCATCCGAGCCAGGTTGCGATTGTCCTCACCGGCTTGGTTGGCTGCGCCCCAATGGATGTCTTCGATGGCCATCGGGTCCAGATCGGGGTTCCGGGCCATCAGTGCAGCAACAGCATGGGCAGCCAGATCGTCGGGGCGGACCAGCGCGAGCTGACCGCCGAGTTTCCCCATCGGGGTGCGACAGGCGTCGACGATAAAGATGTCGCTCATGTCCCCAATCTTGGTCGATGTCCGAGACGCATGGGGCAAATCCCCTATATACAGGTGTCAGGGGCTGGCTTAGTTTGTCTATATGACATGGCACGACGAGCAGCGTGTGACGGCTAAGAACTCGACATGGGCTCTGGTCCCTGCGGGCCTGCTGGTTCTCTATGCCCTGTTTCGCAGTCTGGTCTGATGGCTACGGTTGGCCTGGATGTCTAAACCGGATCTCCTCCAGTTCACAGAATCCGAAGAAGCCAACCGCCTTCTGGCCACCGATGGGCTAGCCGTACTGATTGGGATGCTTCTCGATCAGCAGTTCCCCATGGAGCGTGCATTCTACGGGCCTCAACTGCTGAAGGATCGGCTTGGCGAGGATCTCGATGAGACCCGAATTGCTTCATGGGATCCAGACGAAATGGCAGCGATTTTCAAGGGGCCCCCAGCGATCCATCGTTACCCCAGTTCGATGGCCAGACGCACCCAAGACATGTGTCAGGTTCTTGTCGACGAGTACGACGCTCAGGCCGAAAAGCTTTGGGAGACCGCCGATTCTGGTGCGGAGTTGCTGGAAAGGCTCGAATCTCTGCCCGGGTTTGGAGTGGGGAAGTCTCGGATCTTTGTCGGCGTCCTCGGTAAACGGCTTGGTGTTCGGCCTGAAGGTTGGGTCGAGAAGGCCGCCGACTGGCCTTCTATTGCCGACGTGGCTGTATTCGACGATGTCGCCACCCTCCGAGAGCAGAAACGCGCCATGAAAGAGGCCTCGAAAAAGGCCTGAAGTTCACTCAACAATTGCTGGTTCGGTGCCGATACACATTTCACCAGGAGGGACCAGGCAATTGGAAGGACAAATGCATCTTTCGGGCCAGCTTTCTGACTGGAGCATCAGCGACCTGCTCCAGATCATGCAGGTGACCCAGAAAACGGGTTCGCTAGACGTCGAAGGGGATCGTCGCGGCAGGATCCACTTCCGGGATGGCTCGGTCACCGGTGCCGAGCTCATAGGTATCAAGGGCAGCTACATGGGCAGCGACCGCGCTGGTGTCGCCGACATTCTCTACGTCCTATCGACACTCGACGATGGGTCGTTCGCTGTTGGTGCAGCGGATGGTCCTGAAGGATCTGGTTGGAGTGTCGAAGATGTTCTCGCCGACGTCGACGCCCTCAAGTCGCTCGAGAGTGAAGTCATCGACGCCGGGCTGTTTGAAGCCGCCGGTGTCCGATTCGTCAAATCCATCGACAGCCCAATCACCATCCAACCCGATGACTGGGAAGTGCTGATGTCGCTTGTCCAGCCATTCACCTTCGAACGCCTGGAAGTGCGTATGGGTCGTGGTGGCGCTGTTCGCGTATTCCACACGCTCCATCGTCTTGGAGTTGCAGAAGTCATCGAAGGCGACGA
>CAXMPK010000146.1:0-4533 GCA_964195405.1 uncultured Acidimicrobiia bacterium | reverse complement strand
GCATCGGTCCGTGTCTCCTCGATGTCCGTTTACGTTTCGGAGATACGCATTGCCGAACCTGTGCAGTGACGACTGGTATCTGATGCTTTTGGAGTTAGTCGTCTTCGGTCTGGCCTGAAACGAGTTTCACCCCTACGACTGCGGCGAACCAGACGGGGACGAATAACAAGATGCCTACTAGTGATCCAGGACGGTCGACGAGAAGTTTGAAAGCCCAAAAGAACCCTCCGACAGCAGCCACTAGCAACACCAAGCCAGCAACACGGTTCATAACACCGAGCTATCGGAATAGCTACATCGTGGCCCGCCTGAGATGGGTAAGGTCGCAACGTCCACCGAGCAAGCCGGACCTACCCCCGGTCTGCGAATGAGAAAGAGGACTCCCCGGAAACCCCCCACCCCGGGGAGTCCTCCTCATTGCCCTCACCCAGTTAGGACCGTCCGTGCTCGCTTTTCCCTGTCAGCGAGGGGTTCCAGTAAACCGCACACAATGCCGGTTATGGGCGGTCGATAACCGGATTCGTTGGCCATGCTCAGCCACGAGCGATGGAACACCGATGTAGTGCCGCTGCTGGAGAGCATCGATACTCTGTTGAATGCCGAGTCTCTATAGGGAACGGCTTACCTGACGAGGTTTGAGCCTTCTCGTTGGCCCCCCGCACATAACCGCATTTATCCGCTTGTGATCAATCGCAGACAATGCCGGGGTTGGAGTTGGTGGATTGCAGTCGGCTTGTGGGGTGTCTTCACCAATTACGACCCCGTGCCTTACTTCAGCAGTCGAGACTAGTTTGGCGCATGATCCCTGAGGAATTGCGATGGATTATCCGATCGACGGCCAATACTCCCACGAAGATATCTCTAATGGAGCGCTCATACTTCTGCTGTTGAGGGACAGCAGTAGATGGGAGGACCTATGTCGGAGGTTCAAGTACGCCGAACCAGGAGGCACTACTGCGATGTTCCTGTCTGACCAACTCCGAAGGATGCGTGAGCTCGATCTGATCAGTTTTGAGGATCAAGAAGGTGTGCCTGTCAGTGAGATCGTCGACACAGGCTTGTGGGCGAAGATTCGTGTGTCTTTCGGCGGCATGAGCGCATCGGATGCCGCCATGATCTCTCGACACGCCGCGGGGATTGCGGTAACTCCCGTCTTCGGGAGGCCACGCAAACTCGAGGAGAGTATTGACGTCTTCGTCCTGATGCCTTTCAACGAAGAACTCGAACCCATCTATCTGAACCACATTCTTCCGCTGGGCGACGAGCTGGGTGTGTCCATTAGACGTGCTGATGACAAGTTGTGGGCGGGACCCTTCATGGAGAAGGTCTGGGATGGCATCTATGCCGCCGATCTGATCTTGGCAGACTGCACTCAGAGCAATCCGAACGTCTTCTACGAGATCGGGATCGCACACGCCATCGGCAAGAAGGTGGTGTTGCTCACTAGGTCAGAGGCTGATATTCCGTCCGATATCAAGCACTACGACTACATCCCTTACGTCTACGACCCAGAAGGCGTGGGTGAACTCATTGACCAACTCAGACGGTTCATAGGGTCACACTTTGAACCCGACTGAGTCACCCGCACACCCCCGGTTACCCCCCTGGGCGTTTCGTCAATTCTGAGCCGCCTTATGCCGCCCGTTCGGTAGGGTTGCAACAAAACGCAGGGCGGCGGAGGCGGAGGCGAATGGCTAGAAAGAACAAGCGGGAACAAAGGGGCGCGGTCCGGGGTGGTCGTCGCAAAGACTTCCGTCGAGGCAAGCCGAAACCTTGCCAGCTTTGTGCGGGTGCGGTGGCCGACTGGAAGGACACGTCCACTCTTCGGAGGTACATGTCAGATAAGGGCAAGATCCGTGGCCGCAGCGCAACCGGTCTTTGTCCCCGCGATCAGCGCAAGCTGGCCACCGCGGTCAAGAACGCTCGTGAAATGGCGCTACTTCCATACGTTGGTAACGGTCGATGAAGCTGATCCTTACCGCCGGGGGTTTCGTCTAGTTCTGCGCCGCCTTGTGCATCCTGTTCTTGTGCTTGTACTCGTTTGACCACTGCTCGGGGTCCATTTCAGTCCAACTGGGGCTAGTAATAGGGCTTCCCTTTTCACCAGCGGGAAGGTCGAGGTCGAGGATCGCCTCTCCCTTGTAGTCAACGATGTGGGGTCTGACAGGTCCGGCGCGCCGCGTTTGACGGAGGTTTGAGATCGGGCCCGGTCCAGCCCCCAATCAAAGGAGTCCCCAGGTCTCTGACCTGGGGACTCGTTCGTAGCGGGGGCGGGATTTGAACCCGCGACCTTCGGGTTATGAGCTTGAACAGCCACACCACTGGACGCCACTGGATACCCATTTAGTCAACTGGTAGCTGGATACGTGACCATTCAATGCCACTCGATACACCTGGGTCAGATCGGGTCAGAGGATGTGTAGAAGGATGTGTGGGACCGCACATAAGTGCCGTTATGTGCGGGGCTGTTTGAGTATCCATTTCGGCGAACTTGGCCCCGCCTCATTTCGGGCGGGGCCAAGTTCTTTGTTGTTGTTATCGGTTACGGCGTATCAAATATCCAGAGGCCGGTCGAGCGGTCGCTTCCAAGGATGTATGTGTTGCCGTCGCTGTGCTCATACAAGTACACACCCCAGAAGTTGGACCCCGCCGGGTCTACGTAATGGGCGGTTTCCGTGAGCGTGTCGCCCGAGAAGTCGACGACCCGCATGCCCTCGGCATACCACGAGATGTACGCCGTTGTGCCCTCGTCGACCACGATGTTGTGCATCGTCCTGTCACCTGCGAGGGGCGGGTTGACGAACACGCCCTCGGTGGCGAATTGATCGAGCTCGACAATGCTCCCCGGAATGGTGACATCCAGGAGTCGCAGGTAGCCGTAACCGTCGAACAGCCCCGTGGCGTCGATCGTGTCGCCATTTGCGATCAAGTTGCCATCGGCGTTGCCGACGAAATACCCGACGATCGACCGTGGGTCACCGGACATGCCCACAAGGGCATCGCCGCGTGCTGCATCGTTGTACACCACCATCCCGTCGTAGCCCTGTGCGATGGCACTCGACGCTTTGGCGTCGAACCGGCAGTCGCCACGTTGGATGATCGCCGTCGGGTTCGACACTGCTGGAGCCGGTGTGAGGTCACCCGCCGTACAGCCGAAACTACCCCCCTGTAACACTGCGGTACCGGTGAACGAAGCACCGGACAAAGTGAACGTCGGGATGGTGAAAGCTCCTTCAGCAGCAATTACGTCCAGCCCGTTGACCTCGAAGGTGGTGAGGGATCCGGCTGCGAAGTCCTCGTCACCCATCAGAACCCGGGAGCCGTCGGCGTTAGGCACTGCCACATGGGAGTTGCCCTCTGGAGCCTCACCGGACAGCGGATCCGGGGTGCTGTAGGTGCTGTCGCCAAGAAAAACCGGATTCGCCGGATCAGAGACGTCAAGCAGCACAAGCCCGGCGTCCCAGTAGGAGAGATAAGCGATACCGTCCTGCACCCACACGTCGTGAAGGAACATCGCAGGATTAGCTATCTCCGGAGCCAGAGTTGAGGCGTCTCCCCAATCTTGGAAGCCGGTGCGGGCAATTACCTTGGGTGCCTGCGGCTTTGTAATATCCACGACAATGACGTCGTCCAGCGCCACATCGTCCACTGCGATCAGGTAGGCGTTTTCGCCGGCCTGCCAGATGTAGGTGTTGTGAATCCCGTTGTTGCGCAAGAAACTCTGCTTCAGCGCATGGGGATTGGTTGGGTCGGTCACATCCCAGATCGAGAACCCGCCACGGCCGGCGTTTCCGGACAGTCCGTTGGCGTTGAGACGCGGTAGGAACCCCGAGTTACAACCCTCGTTGGACGCTACGAGGATCTCGCCGCTGAAGTGGGGCGTCTCCAGGTGGGCGACCTTGACGTCGTTGGTCCGAGTATTTGGTTTGTCGGCGATGAACCCGACCTTCACCGGGGCGGTCGGATCGGTGATATCGACGATGTGGGTACCAGTTGTGTCGAAACTGCAGAAACCGTCGTCAAATGAACCCAAGTAGGCGTAGTCGCGCCCGTCGGCCGAGCTTTGCGCCGCCCAGACGTCGGTGACGTTTTCTCCGCTTACGCCCAGTTCGTCAGCGTCGGCCTGGCCGACGACGGTCAACTCGGGAGATGGGCTGCCACCGTGGGTCGCTCCGGCCGATAACGGAATCAACAAGGCACCAATCGCTACGAGCGCCACCAAAACTCGGCGCCCTCTCCCTTCAAATCTTCGATCTCTCAACAAACTCACCCTTTACTTTGCTCGCATACACACCAACCGCCGCTCGATCAGAATGTGACACACTCGGTGGCCGGTCCCGACCCTACACCCCCACCACTCTCCGCGCTCGCAAACTCCTGTTTGTGTAGGAGCCAACGCGGAGACCCCCGCCCATAACCGGCTGGGGGAGAATGGTGTTGGTGGTTTCCACCGGTCGGGCGGTGTTCGCCGGTTGAACTGTTAATGCCAGTTCGGTCGGGTCGCGGCCGCCGTCCCGGTGGTTTGCCACCCCT
>CAXMPK010000145.1:0-55924 GCA_964195405.1 uncultured Acidimicrobiia bacterium | reverse complement strand
CCCGCGCCGGTTTCTTGAAGCATCCGAAAGAATTCCTCTGACAGCGGGCCGGGGACCGGCGCTACCACACGAGTTAGCGCCGAATCGAACCCCAGACCTGCCTCAACTGAGATGACCAGCAGATCGAGAATGTCGGGTAGCGCTCGCAGCATTGTTTTGGAGCGATCGTCTATTTTGCGTCGCAGCCAAGCAGTCGGACCAAAGAAACCGAGGGCTATTGGCATGACGAAGAGAACTGTGCGCTGTAGTCCGTCATCTCCGAAGTCAACAAGAAAGAATCCAGCGATGAGCCCTGCGGTCGTGGTCAAGAGCTTGATGACCACAAATGCAGGGGCATCGAGATTCGTGGGATTTCCCGCCAACACCAAGTTGTGCTGAATCTTCTCGAGATAGCCAACGGGTGTGAAGCGCCTCATGAAACTGGAGAGGCCGATTACGATCGGACCCACAGTTCGCTGAGCCAGCGGTTTGGCCAATTCCTCTTCTCGGGCATCCTGGATCGCCTGGTTCTGCCCATAAAGAGCCAACTTGTCCGTCATTTCCTCCCGCGCTCGAGTCACACCCATCCCGACCCAGACGATTACGAAAACCACCAGGATAAAGACCGCGACTACGGCAAGAAGCTGACCGTCAATTGATTCGAGAAGATTCATATTTCGATATCCACAATCTTCTTGAGCCACCAGATCCCGGCCGCTATCAGCAGTAGCCCAACCCCGATAGCGATGCGGCCGAAGCTCGACTCGAGGAGCGGCAGCAGGTAGTCGCGATTGCTGAACCAGAGAAAACCAAATAGGAAGAACGGAAGTGACCCCAGAACGATCGCTGAAATTCGCCCCTCAGCGGTTAGCGCGACGATTTCCCCCTTCAACCGATTACGTGCTCTCATCGTGTCAGCAACAGTTTGAAGGACTTCGGCAAGGTTTCCTCCCACTTCGCGTTGTATTTCGATCGCCATCACTGCCCACTCGAAGTCCTTCGACTGAGATCGCTCGGTGATACCGTTAAGAGCGTCAGTGACGGTCATACCCAGTCGGGCCTCAGCAATGGCCCGGCCGAACTCTCGAGCAGTTGGGTTGGGGGCTTCAGAGGCTACGGCTTCCGTTGCCTGCAAGAGCGAATACCCCGCTCGGAGCGAGGTTGACAACAGTGTCAACGTGTCAGGGAGCTGTTTCTCAAACTTCTTCTTCTCTCGGCCTCCGGCGAAATTGACCACGAAGACAAAGAGGACAAGAAGACCGCCAAAGGTTATAGCTCCCCAAATAAGACCATTGAGAATGGCCGCGAACACACCGCCAACGGCAGCGAGACCGAGCATCGCCAAGATGGCTTCTCCGGGTGCCATCGGAACGTTCGCTTGCTCAAGAGCAGAGTTGACTCCTGACAGCAAACCACGTCTCTTGACCTCTTCTTCGGCAGCTTCCGTGAAACGACTCAACAAGGGAATTCGCTCCAGGAATGACTTTTTCTCCTCGCCGGCAGGATTGCCTTTCCGTCCATAAGCCTGGAGACGCTTCGCGAAACGACCTGGGTCGTCCTCGTCTTCGCGACCAAACAGGATCACCAAGAACAGGAAGAGTGTGAGTCCAACACCGACTGCGGCAATCAAGATCAACTTCGACGAGTCGAGTGGTGCACTGCTGTCGATCACAATTGTTGTGATCGGCGACAAGCTTGTGGTTGTGGTTGGACCCGTCGTGGTTGTGGTGGCGTACCCCGACACCGCGAAGGTGGTTGATGCACCAAGCCCTTGATAGGCCGCTCTGAATTCGACATCTCCAGGTGTGGCGATCGGCGAAACGAACCGTGCCACAAGAGTGTTGCTGATCTCTCGACTGATCTCGTCGTAGAGACTCGACAGCTGCTCAGGGTCCGGAGTCGACAAGAAAAGGCCGTTGCCCGCCTCCGCCACCGCCTGAACCGGATCAGGGTTGAAGTCAGGTGACTCGAGGGCAACACCAAAAACGCGAACGTTGCTCCCCGCTACGACCGCGACTGCCTCTTCCAACGTTGCCACCGACACGGTGTCATCACCGTCGGTGAGGATGATCATATTCGGCAACAGACTCCTCGCGGAACTGGTGTCGTACATCTCTACGCCCTTGATCACCGCATCATTGAAAGCGGTCTGTCCCCCAGCTTCGATCGAGTCGATCAGAGCAGTCACAACATCGAGGTTTCCGGTGAATCCCGAAAGGACCTCCACCTCATCGGCAAACACGATAAGCGCGATTCGATCCTCGACCCTGGCCTGAGAAACGAAGTCTTTGGCGGCCGTCTTTGCCGCCTCGAGGGGAGCACCCGACATCGACCCGGAGCCGTCGATCGCCAGCACTACACCAACTGGAACAGTTGACTCAGCAAGAGAAGTGACTACGAGATCTGCTACAGGTTCGCCGTTGGCTGTGACTTCTAGTTCAGCCGGATTGGGCGTATCAGTAAGATTTCGGAACTCGATGACCATGGTGGTTTGCCCACCGTCTGGATACCGAGATCCGTTGATATCGACTATCTCTATTTCGACGCCGACGGTTTGGGCCAGCACTGGAAGCGCCCCCAACACAAGGGCAATGAGAACGAGTATCGATCGTCTCAACACTTATCTCCGGGCGAACGGCTCGGGATCAAACAGGTCCGACGGGAGACGAATCCCCTGGTCCTCCAGGTCCTCCGAGAATGTCGGCCTGATTCCCGTTGCTTTGAGACGGCCCTTGTATACGCCGTCGTCGTCGACACCCATTCCGAAATCAAAGAGGAACAGATCCTGAAGTGTGATGATCTCGCCCTCCATACCCTCGACTTCTGTCACATGAGTGATACGTCGAGTTCCATCCCTGAGCCGGGACACGTGGACAATCAGGTTGACCGCCGACGAGACCTGTTCGCGAATGGCCTTGATCGGAAGGTCAAAACCAGCCATCAGGACCATCGTCTCTATGCGAGACAAAGTGTCACGGGGGCTGTTGGAGTGAACCGTTGTCAATGAACCATCGTGACCGGTGTTCATCGCCTGAAGCATGTCCAGGGCAGCCGCGTCACGAACCTCCCCAACTACGATGCGGTCAGGACGCATGCGCAATGTGTTCTTCACCAGATCTCTAATCGCAATCTCTCCCTGGCCTTCGATGTTGGCCGGGCGGGATTCAAGGGTGAGCACGTGCTCCTGGTGAAGTTGAAGCTCGGCAGCGTCTTCGACAGTCACGATGCGCTCATCGCCAGGGATGTATGCCGACACCACGTTCAGCGTTGTGGTCTTGCCGGAGCCGGTACCGCCCGAAATGATGATGTTCAACCGTCCCCTTACACATGCCCGTAGGAAGTCAGCGGTACGTTGGGTCATCGTTCCAAAGCTGATCAGATCCGCTTCCTGGAAGGGATCAACGGCAAACTTGCGAATTGTGAGATATGGCCCCCCGATTGCCAGTGGGGCGATGATGGCGTTGACACGAGAACCATCGGGAAGACGGGCATCAACCATTGGTGTCGCCTCGTCGACACGACGACCAATCTGGCCCACGATCTTATCGATGATTCGACGCAGATGAACCTCGTCCACAAAACGGACGTCGGACTTGACGATCTTTCCGTTCTTTTCAAGGAACACGTCATAGGGCCCGTTGGCCATCACTTCCGTGATTTCCGGGTCGTTGAGCAGCGGATCGATCGGCCCATACCCAAGCACGTCGGACGCAATCTCGTTGAGCAGCGCCCGCCGATCAGCCGAGGTGAGTGGGACTCCCTGCTCCTGGTCAACGGCCCACTCCAACATTTCCAGCACTCGAAGCCGTAGCTCGGCATCAGACATGCCCCGGTCATAGAGAGTGGGACCGAGTTCTTCAACAACTTTGAAATGGAGTCGCCCTCGAAGCTCCCCCAGTGCGTCCGTACGGTTCGCCGTAGGGTCGGTCGTCTCAACTTGTCGTGCTTGTGCAACTCTTTCAGATAGCGACGGCAATGCCTACCCCTTCCCTATTTACGACCGAATAGGCCGGACTTGGTTGTTTCCTCAGGGATCTTTCCCGCGATCAGCTCGGCAACAGACTCAAACCCCTTGGCTACTTTCGATTTGGGATCGGTCTCCACCACAGGACGTCCCTCATTGACCGAAGCGGCCACCATCGCATCCGACGGAACCGCGGCCGAAATCCCCATTTTCAAGGCTCCCTCGATTTCCTTGTTGTCGAGTTTGGCTTTTGAATTGCTTCTGTTCATAACAACCTGAACGTTTGACGTGCTGAACTTCAGCAGCCGCAATGTCTCCAAAGCCAGCTTGGCGTTCTTGACAGACGGCAGATCCATGTCCACCAACATCAGAATGTCATCAGACTTCTCAATAAGCGACAGGATCAGCTCGTCTAGCATCGAGGCCGTGTCGACAACCACATAGTCGAAGCCGTCTTGAAGGACGTCGAGCATCTGCATCAGGCCGGCAGTTGTGATGTCATCGGCAAATGCCGGCTCGAGGGGAGCCGCCAGGACCTTCAATCCAGTGGGATGTTCGGTCAACAACGAATCGAGCAATTCGCCGTCTAGATGATGCAACTCGTGGGAGGCGTTCACCATTGTGTATCGCGGTTCTAGCTGGAGGACGAGGCAAACGTCTCCAAACTGAAGGTCAGCATCCACAAGACAAACCTTGACATCCGGAATTCGATTCAGAAGAAGAGCGACGTTGGTGGCGAGTACTGTCTTACCACTCCCACCCTTGGCCGAAGTGATCGTGATGATCCGACCCTTTTTGGACCCCTCGATCCCAACTTCACTCGGAGGTGCGGCAGCGCCCGCCGTTTCGCGATTCAGAATGTCATGAGCAAACTGCTCGATCGCCGCTTCGATCTTGGGCTCATCCAGGGGAGCCTCGAGGACATCGGAAACACCGGCTCTCATGCCTTTCCGCAGCAGATCAGCAGTTACCTCTTCGGCGACCAACATCAGGATCAGGGCCGGGTCCTGATTGTGCAAGATCCGGATCTGTTCCATCGCAGCGTCGTCGTTATACGACGGACCGAGAAGGACCATTCGCACATCACTCGCTTCGATGTTGTGGCTGGCCTCTTCAATGGTGCGCGCGACAGGGAGTCTGCCCTCAAACAGCTCCTTCGCTGTTGAGACAAAGTCGTCATCCTGGTCTACAACCAGAAGATTGTGTTCAGCCATTGACATTCGATTGACCTCTAGGGAGTGGTTGTCTCGAGGTTGCCGAAGATCTCTTCGATCAGATCGCCACCGAACAGATTGTCAATGACAACACCGTCGGTCTCGACCTCTACGAAGTCTGTCGGCACCAGGGTCAGCCAGATTGAACCATTCTCAAAGGCATACACGATCCTCTCAGCCTGATCGGGAGTTACCTCGAGAGTGAACACTGTCGAGTTGGCGGGGTCTTCAGCAGGGGGGGCCTCTTCACCTTCGATTTCCTCCGTGCCGGCGTCGACGGTCGGCGGGGCATCTTCATCGGGCCTCACTTCACGACCAGCCGCCAGAACTGGCAAACCCTGCAACACATAGCGAGTGTAGGTCACCACAACCGTCTGGGTCTCTGCCGTCTCGGTCGTCCCATCATCCTCTCCAGTGCCTACATCCGGAAGGGTCACACCTCCGAAGTCGACAGGGATCTGCTCGAACTCGATGTCGAGCGTGATGATCATGTTGATACGGTCGCCCGCCTCGACGAATCCGTTGACTCCCTGCACATTTCCTGTGCTGATAGTGATGGCCTGCTTACCAGACGGAATCTGTTCGGAGAGGGGAATCACATCGACCGTGACCGCTACCCACTGGGCGGCAGTCAAAATTGAACCAGCCGAGACAGGGCCGGCCGCGACTTTACCGTTGAGGACCTGACGGAGTTTCTCCTCGGAATCGATCACATCTTCAGGAACATCTTCTCGCTGATCAGTGTCCTTCTTAACCGTGCAATTCGCAGCATCTGCAAGGACCACGTCCGCATCTTGACAGCGGCCGTCGGAGTCATAACCCGACACCAGGATGTTGCCTGCGGCGCCCTCGGCTATCCCATTACTACCCGCCACAAAGACGGTAACTATCTCCTGTCCTGCTGCGGCTTCGTCCGCGACGTCTTGCAGGAAGGCCCACACCGCCCAGGCGGCGAGGCCGGCCAATATCAAGGCCACTAGAAGAACGATGGCTCTCCTACCCATTGAGTCCCCTTCGGTTGTCCCCTCGGCTACTCACCGTCAACCTGACGGCGACTGACTGAAGGCATAATACCGACAGGCGCATGCCCGTCTGGAATTTCAAGTCCAATATCACAAAGTGAATATTCGGCGTGTCCTCGTGAGTCTTGAGGACTTCAGACATAAATTTATGGGTAGAGGGGCCCATGGGAAACTCAAAGGAAGGGGCCCAAGACAGGAGAGCCCTTCCGAGTTGTCAGTGCGCCAGGTCAACGACGGCCGATGCCCCGCTCTTTGAGCTCTTTGAGAATGGCCTCGAGACTCGCGTCTACGGGCATGGGCGGATGCTCCTCAGCGTCGGCGCCGAACTCCCGTTCGAACTCGCGCGGTTTGCGTGGACCACCAGGCTTTTTCTGGGCATCCGCACGGTCTTTACGCTCCTGATAGTCGGGCAACGCCTGTTTGATGGAGAGTGAGACCCGGCGACGCTCGTCGTCCTTCTCGGTGATCTTTACGTTGGCCGTCTGGCCAATCGAGAGCTCCAACTCGGGTGATTCCACCCGGTGCATTGCGATTTCCGACACATGGACAAGACCCTCAACGCCTTCAGCAACCGAGACAAAAGCGCCAAACGGGACCGTCTTGGTGACGGTTCCTTCGACGACGTCTCCGATCTCGTGAGCTTCAGCAAACACGTTCCAAGGGTCATCGGAGGTCTGACGAATCGAAAGCGAGATGCGTTCGCGATCACGATCGACCTCGAGAACCTTCACAGTGACCCGGTCGCCAACCTTTACCAATTCTCCCGGGTGGTTGACGTGCTGCCAGGACAACTCTGACACATGGACCAGACCGTCCATACCCCCCAGATCGACAAAAGCGCCAAAATTGACCACCGACGAAATAGTTCCCTCCCGGACCTCGCCCTCCTGAAGATTGTCGAGAAAACCACTTCGCTCTTCGGCCAATGCTTCTTCAAGATACGCGCGACGAGAGAGAACAACGTTATTTCTCTGTCGGTCCAATTCGATGACCTTCGCCGTGATGGTGTCGCCAATGAAGGGATCGAGATCACGCACCCGACGCAGATCGACAAGGGAAGCAGGGAGGAACCCACGGAGCCCTATGTCCACGATGAGGCCACCCTTGACTACCTCGATAACCGTTCCTTCCACGGTGCCGTCAGCATCGGAGACTTCCTGAATGCGTCCCCAAGCCCGCTCGTACATGGCACGCTTCTTAGAAAGAATCATCCGACCCTCGTCGTCCTCCATATCGAGAACGACAGCCTCAACACGGTCTCCAACGGCAACTACACCCTTTGGATCAACGTTATTTCGGATTGACAGCTCGCGTACCGGGATCAGCCCTTCGGACTTGTATCCAATGTCAACCATCGCGCCCTCGGCATCGACACTGACAACCGAGCCCTCGACGATGTCACCCTCTTTGAACTGAAGAACCGTGGCATCGATGGCTCTTTCGAAGTCGTCGCCGATGTCGTCGGGGAGCTGACTGAGATCAGGTGCGACCTTCGCCTCGCGTGAAATTACGCGTTGGGGCTGGGAGTCCGACAGGGCCTCCTCGGAAGCCTCTGCGCCCGATCCGGGCTCCACGACCGCGGGAGTCTCCTCGGAAACTATGGCTTCGGCACTGGCTTCTTCGGTGGAAGACTGCTCTTCGGGTGCGATTGGATCTTCGGATCCATTTTCGGACACGGGTGTTTCCGTGGCCGTGGAATCATCTGCTGGGATTTCGACGGCGTTGCTGTTATCAACCGGGATCTCTCCGGTTGACGTCTCGGGCGCCGCAGCTTCTTTTGAAGCCGTTACTTCCTTTTCGGAAGCGGCGGCCTCCGTCTCGGAAGCCGTTTCAGGCGCGGTCTCTTGCTCATTGGACATTGTGTGGGTGATTACCTCTCAAAACGGAACTCTGGCAGCGCGGGGCCGCACAGGCGCCAAGAAGTGTACGCACCTGCTGGCCCAATAGCCAAGCGATAACCGCCGCTCACACCTTCACGCTGGCCAGATCTGCACCCCAAGCCACATCAACCTTCAGAGGGACATCCAAACCGGCGACACCTTCCATGGTCTCAACCACCATCTTCTCAGCTAAGACCTTCTCCTCCACAGGCACCTCGAGGATCAGCTCGTCGTGAATCTGGAGAAGCAGTGTTGAAGCCAACTTCTCGACGCGCAACTCGGCGTCAAGGTCGATCATCGCCTTCTTGATGATGTCAGCGGCTGTGCCTTGAACGGGAGCGTTGAGCGCCATCCGCTCTCCCATCTGCCTGATCCGGAAGTTGTCAGATTTCAATTCGGGCAAATATCGACGGCGCCCGAAGAGCGTTGTGGTGTAGCCCTCGTTGCGGGCCAGTGTCACCATCGACGCCATGTACTCCTTGACATGGTGAAACTGGGAGAAGTACGAGTCAATATGCTCTTGGGCCTCCTCGCGCGAAATGTTTAGCCGATCAGCCAGTCCGAAGGCTTCCATCCCATAGAGGAGGCCAAAGTTGATCATCTTGGCAGTCCGGCGTTGCTGGGTCGTCACATCCTCGGGTGGTTGATCCCAGACCCGAGCAGCCGTTGCGGTGTGTATATCGAGACCACTCCGGAACGCGTCGATGAGAAACGGGTCGCCGCTCATGTGGGCAAGAACTCTCAACTCGATCTGTGAGTAGTCGGCCACCAGAAACTCGTTCCCCCGGCCGGCGATGAAGGCACGTCTCACCGTCATGCCTGATTCCGAGCGGACCGGGATGTTCTGGAGATTGGGACTGTCGGAGGAGAGACGTCCTGTGGTGGCCGCCATCTGGTTGAAACGGGTGCGAATTCGCCCATCGGCGTCGATCAACGGCAGGTAGCCATCAACATAAGTCGAGCGAAGCTTCTCCAGTTCTCGATAATCAAGGAGAGCAGTGACCAGGGGGTGGTCCAGCTTCTTCAAAACCGACGCGTCGGTGGATGGTTTACCAGTTGAAGTCTTCTTGGTTACAGGCAACTCCAGCTTGTCGAAGAGGATCGTCCGGAGCTGATCAGTTGAATTGACATTGAACGGCTCGCCGGCGAGCTGGTGAATCTGAAGTTCTAGCTCCCCGATTCGCTTGCGGAGGTCGTCCCCCATCTCTTCGAGATAGGGACGATCGACACCAATGCCGGCATGTTCCATCCGGGCCAGAACCGGGACCAGTGGGAGTTCGAACTGGGCAAATAGGGTCGACTCGTCTCGCGTCTCAAGCTCGGCGTTGAGCAGCTCGACAAGTCGTCGCACCGCCTCGACCCGGCGTCCTTCGATATCGATGTCGGGACCGGAGTCAAACGGGAGCATTCCAGCGGTTTCGCCATCGTCTGGTGAAACGAGCTCAAGACTCAACATTCGTTCGGCTATCTCCTCGAGTTCGTATGTCCGCTGCGCCGGATTGAGGATGTAGGCGGCAAGAGCGGTGTCCATCGTCGGCCTGGTCAAGTCGTGTCCTTGCACCAAGAGAGCGCGAGCGAGCGACTTGATGTCGTGTCCGGCTGCACCAATCGACCCTTCACCAAGGCCTTCCAGGATTGGTCCGGCATCGTCGAACGGGATGACTACCGCTCGACCAGGTCCCGTGGACACCGATAGGCCATAAGCCTCGCCGGCGTCCATGACCAATCCGATGACCAGCTCGGCTTCTGTTGCTATTCCCGCAACACGGTCAGGTGTCGTAATCAGTTCCGACTCAACCTCTAGAAGTTCGGTCGCGCCCCCTGTCGACGGCAAAGCCTGTTCCAGGTCGCTCCACATCGTGTGAAATTCGAGACTGTCGAAAAGATCCTTGACCACCGTGCGGTCCCATTCCCGGGTTCCAAAGTCGGAGGTTGGGTGGCCCAGCTCGAGATCCTCAACCAATTCCATCAGCTCACGGTTGAGAAACACCTGCTCCCGCGACCCGGCAAGGTTCTCCCGGAGCTTCGGCGTCATGTCGCCGATCGCCGCATAGACCCCATCGATTGAACCGTGTTCGGCGATGAGTTTGGCCGCTGTCTTCTCGCCAACACCAGGAACACCCGGAAGATTGTCGGAGTTGTCGCCTCGAAGAGCAGCATATTCGACGTATTGGGAAGGCCCGATCCCGTAACGGTCTTCGATCCAGCTCTCGTCCGCCAGCACGGTGTCGCTGATCCCCCGACGCGTGTAGAGAACTTTGACGGGACCGCCGACCAGTTGGAATGCATCGCGATCGCCGGTCACAATCAGGACCTCCCAGCCATCCTCGGCTGCTTGACGGGTGAGAGTGGCGATGATGTCGTCGGCCTCATAACCCTCCAGACGGATCTGGGTGATCTGAAGTGCCTGAAGCACTTCGTCCATGAGTGGCATTTGGCTGCGAAAGTGGTCGGGGGCCTTCTCACGTTGCGCCTTGTATTCGGGATATCGCTCGGCGCGAAACGTCTGGCGCGAAACGTCCCATGCCACCGCGACACCTTCGGGATGATGATCCTTGAGCAGGCGGATCAGCATTCGAGTGAAACCAAACACTGCGTTGGTGACCTGCCCCGACTTGGTGGCAAGATCTTCGGGGAGGGCATAGAAGGCGCGGTAGGCAATCGAGTTTCCGTCGATCAGAGCGAGGGTTGGCACCATCCCGACGCTACTACCCCGTTCTGTGAAGATTTTCTGGCCCTATAGCCCCGAAAATCTTCACAGAGCGGATTATTCGGGAAGTTTGGCGAGCAGGGCCGCGCGTTTTGCCTCCAGTTTCTCGCGCTGGCGGTCGGATTGGGCGATCGCCTTCTCGAACCGACGGACATCGGCTGAGGTCAGACCCGCCTCCTCACGATCGATGTAGTTGCCCACAGCAGCGTCACGCTGGGCGTCCTCATTGATCGAACGGTGATACTCCAGCTCCGCTGAAGCCTGACGCGCCTCCCTCTCCAAGACTGCGATCTTGTCGTTGAGGCGAAAGATGCGGCGGTGAATGCGTTTCACGCTTGGCTCAGCGTATCCCCAGGGGTCGCCAATGTTTCCCATCAGCCATACAATCCACGTCCGCGCACCCTGTGCGCAAACGCCGGCCGGAGTGACGGAATTGGCAGACGTGCAGCACTCAAAATGCTGTGTCCTCAGTGGCGTGTGGGTTCGAGTCCCACCTCCGGCACGGTTCACACGGCATGGTTAGGTTCACCTAAGTGACACGTTTGGCGCTTCTTCCCGACCGGGTCTTTGACTCGACCACAGGTCAGATGCTCGAAGACCACGTTGTCTTGGTTGATGGCCAAAAGGTCATCGAAGTCACACCTACCCACCCCGAAGATGTCACTCGGCTGCCCGGTGTCAGCCTCATTCCCGGTCTGGTCGATGTCCATACCCACCTGGCGGTTCCTCTCGACAACGGTCAAGGGTTCGCCCAACTCGTTGAGAGGAACGGTGCCCAGGACGCCCTACTTGGCGTGAAACATGCCTCCACGACATTGCGAGCAGGTTTCACCAGTGTTCGCGACGCCGGCGCCTGGCGAGCCTTCACCGACATTGCCCTGCGCGATGCCATTGACTCGGGATGGATCGAGGGGCCACGTATGATGTGCGCGGGAGCCTTCATCACATGTCCTGGTGGAGCAGGTGATATCACCGGACTGGCGGTGGACATCGACGACGTGCTCCCTCGAGAACTTCGATTCGGCGTCACCACCGGAACTGATGAGATGCGCGCGAACGTCCGGCAGGTGCTCCGATATGGAGCCGATTTCATAAAAGTCCTCGCCACTGGTGCAGTCCTCACGTCTGGCACCAATCCGGGTGCCCCTGAATTCACCGAAGACGAATTGCGGGCGGCAGTAGACACCGCTGCCGACGCCGGAGCACACGTTGCGGCCCACGCCCACGGCACCGAAGGCATCAAACGGGCAGTGAGGGCCGGGGTCAGATCAATTGAGCACGGCTCGATGCTCGATGACGAGGCCATCGAGTTGATGTTGGCCAGTGGCACCTACCTGGTGGCCGATCTTTACGACGGCGACTACATCCTCGAGGTCGGCCCGTCGTTGGGCTACAGCGACGAAGTCTTGCGAAAGACCGAGATGACGAACGACAGTCAACGTGCCGGGTTCCGAACGGCGGTCGAGGCCGGTGTCAAGATTGCATACGGAACCGACGCCTGCGTCTATCCCCATGGCGACAATGCAGTCCAGCTCGGCTACTACGCCAACAACGGTCTCACCACGGCACAAACGATCCAAAGCGCGACCCGGTGGGCAGCCGAGATGATGGGATGGGAAGATCGAATCGGCTCGTTGGAGCCGGGCACGTTTGCCGACATGGTGGCAGTGAGGGGCAACCCTCTCGAGGACATCACCCTGCTCGAGAACCCGACGGCTGTCATGAAAGGCGGCGAATGGGTGATCCCGATCTAACTTGAAAGGGTGACTCGAATGGTGGTGCCCTTGCCGACAGTCGATTTCACAACAACATCGCCGCCGAGACGCTCAACTAAACCCTTGACGATCGAGAGTCCAAGCCCACTCCCCTCACTTCTCACCTGACGACGCTCACCCACGAAGTGACGGTCGAACAGCCGAGGCAGGTCCTCTGGAGGAATCCCCGAGCCGGTGTCCGACACCGTCAGCACCACAGCTGATTCATCACGATCCACAGAAACCGAAACCGTTCCCGTCTCCGGGGTGAATCTGAGAGCGTTCTCGACGAGGTTCTGAGCGATCTGGCCCAGTCGATCAGGGTCGGTTTCAATCACGACCCCAACTTGGGTATCAAGATCCAGGTTGACTCCGACCTCGTCAGCGTGGAAGCGAAACCCTTCGACGATCTCGCTGATGTGAGCACCAACGTCGACCTGTTCCGTGCGCAAGCTGAACTCCGGCTGCTCGAGCCGAGCAAGTGTCGATAGATCTTCGATCAACCGACCAAGCTGCCGACTCTGCACCCCCAGCACCGCACCGATCCTTCCCAGATCCTCAGATGCAACATCACCCGATTCCAAGGCTTCGGCGTAGCCGGCAATGGTGGTCAGTGGAGTCCGAAGGTCGTGGCCAACGCCAAGGATGAATTCTCGCTCCCGCACCCTGGTGTTCTCCAAGTCGGATGCCATCTCATTGAAAGCTGCGGCAACTTCATCGAGCTCCGGATCCCCAAGACTCGGAACGCGAGCGCTCATGTCACCGTCGGCCAGCTCTCTAGAGGCGATTGCGAGCGGCTCTAGGCGCGCTGCCACTTTGTTTGCCTGAATCCGGGCGGCGAACCCTGCCAAGAGCCCGACACCGACAACCACGAGAAGCAGACCCAGACCCTGGTCGGCCAGTCGGACCAGCGGCGCCTCGCGAGCCAGGGCCACCAATACCGTGACCTCGCCGCCGGGGAACGGTATCTGGGTCGGCGTTACCACCACAAGCTCGTTGGTGGTTGACCTGGTGAACTGGCTCCGATCGTCACCGAGAGTGTCCCGTTCGGGTGTGATTCGGTCGAACAAGGGGTCGCCCGAGCGAAACTCCCCCTCGAGCGTCAATATCCCGAAGGCAATCTCCGAACCTCCTGCCGTCCGTCGGATCCTCGCTAGCAAAGGTCCGAGATCGCGTTCAACCAGCCGAAAAAGCTCAGGTGCGGCGCTGGGCCGTCGTTCGGCGCGCTCAACGGCATCTTGAATGATGTGGACCGCCTCGTCGGAGGACTTCTTCAGCTCCCGATAAGTCGCATCGACTGCGGCACGCTGAGATGCGAATACGGATCCGACCAACACAAGCAGGCCCGTGACACTCGCAACCCCAACGATTGCCCAGAACAAGCGACGGCGCACTAAGAGCTCACCACTAGTTACCCAACCGGTAGCCCACGCCCCAAACGGTCTCGATCGGAATCCCTTCGATTTTCTTGCGGAGCTGTCTTATGTGGACGTCCACCGTGCGAGTCTCGCCAAAGTACTCATATCCCCAGACCGCCTCCAGGATCTGACTTCGACTCATGGCGAGCCCACCATTCTCGGCTAGGAACCAGAGGAGGTCGAACTCTTTGGCCGTTGGCTGCACCACATCGCCTGAAGGTGTCTTCACCGTTCGTTTTCCCCCGTCGATCTCAAAACCCTCAATTTCAAGGATACGAGGCCTGGCCGATGGTTCCTCGGAACGGCGCAGGACGGCTTTCACTCTCGCCATCAGCTCCCGTGGCGAGAATGGCTTTGTCACGTAGTCGTCGGCCCCCATTTCGAGTCCGAGAACCTTGTCGATTTCGGTGTCCCGGGCGGTGAGCATGATTATCGGGGTTTGGGAAAACGCTCTGATCCGACGACATGTCTCCACTCCGTCGATTCCGGGGAGATTGATGTCGAGGAGGATCGCGGACGCCGGTCTGATCCGAAGACGTTCGACAGCTTCCTCGCCGGTCAGCGCATGGAGGAAGCGATAGCCGTCACGCTCCAAGAACCCACGGAGCATGTCAGCGATCGCGTCATCGTCCTCGACGAGAAGCACAGATCTGATTGGTCCCGGCATGGGACACAGTTTGGCTTCACATTTGTAAAGAACCGGTGAACTATGTCTGTGGATTCCGTGTGATCTCTCTGACGACCCCGGTTGTCGAACCCACCACCACCGTTTCTCCCGGTGAGACCTTGCGGTGGACGAGACCCAAACCGAGCCTGTCCGTCACGGATGTGAGTGTTCCCACAACAGAGCCGTCGACAAGTAGGTCGACACCTGCCGGTGCCTCATTTGCCAAATCGATCCAACGAACGCTGCGGGGAGCGCTTCCCCCGCGACTGTCGATGCGGGCCACGAGCTCCTGACCGAGGAAACAGCCTTTGGTGAAGTCGACCGAAAGGGGGACCAGCCCCGTCTCATGGGGGATCGTGGTTTCAGTCGCCTCAGCCCCCCACTTTGGCTCCCCTGCCTGAATTCGAGCACTTTCGTAGTCGGCGCGGGTGCCATCGGGAAGATCGGGACGATCACCCACCACCAGGACCCGGCGAGCAGCTTCCCAGGATACGTCGATCCCCTCCCACTCCCCCATCACCAACCATATTGGTTGGTCTTCAACCTTGATCTCGACCTCAACACGAACTCGATATCGACCCAGGGTGGCTGCAAGCTCCTCGCCACGTCCCGGATCGGTGATCAGACCCACCCGGTCGCCATACCGGACCACCCAGAGGACGTGGTCCAACTTGCCCTGGGGACCGAGTAGAAAGGACCGCCGAACTTCGCCCGAGGTCATCGACCCAATCTCCTGGCTGATCAGGTCGTTGAGAAACCGCACTGTGTCGGATCCACTGAACCAAACCAGGTCGGGTGCCTCCGGCGCTAGCCAAACATGAGGGGATGCGTCTCGTAGCGTGGCGTTATTACCTGAGGTTTGCATTGCTTAAACGGAGGCTAGGTCCTCTAGAAACGGTACAGCGTCAAAGATCTGGACGAACCAGGCTGAAAGCGTACCGAGATTGCCGGTCACCATGACAACTCCGAACAGGGCCAGAAACACACCTGAAGCGATATTGATTGGTCGAAGGTAGGGCTTGAGTTTGCCGAAGAACTTGAACAGGCCCAACCCGGCCAGCAGGAAGGGGACGCCGAGCCCGGCCGAATATGCCACCAGCAGCAGGACACCCTGACCAAGAGACTCCTGAGTGGCGGCTGTGGCCAGGATCACCGTCAATACCGGCCCAATACACGGCGTCCACCCGAACCCAAATGCAGCCCCCATCACCGGTGGCGCCCATTTGCCGAGCTTCGACGGCCTGACATTGACTCGTTTTTCCTGGCTGGCAACGGCGAGGAAACCACGATTGGAAACAGCCATTGCGACCATGAGTAGGCCGAAGGTGATGATGATGATTCCGGAGACGCGGGTGAAGGCACCGAGGTTCTGTCTGAGAAACTGACCAAACCCGGTGGCGGCTGCGCCCAGCGCGGCAAATACGACCGTAAATCCGAGGATGAACAACAGGATCACCCGGGTCATCCGACGGTTGGAAACCTCTCCCTGCTCGAGTTGGGCCGCCGAATAGCCCGACATCATCGACAGGTACCCGGGCAACAACGGGAGCACACAGGGCGAAATGAAAGAGATGATCCCGGCGCCAAAGGCGATCAGGAGTTGGACGAGGTAGGCGGCTTCTCCGACGTTTTCAAACATTCTCGGCCCTGGGTAACGGGGTTGTGCAACCCGATGTTCCCATGCTCGCTG
Source organism: uncultured Acidimicrobiia bacterium (assembly GCA_964195405.1). Taxonomy (GTDB): domain Bacteria; phylum Actinomycetota; class Acidimicrobiia; order Spongiisociales; family ZC4RG35; genus CAXMPK01. The sequence continues at coordinate 39,626 of CAXMPK010000145.1, read as the reverse complement.
TTTACGCTCGTTAAATGAGGTCGGCTGTTCGTCGGGTTCTTGACCCTTTGTTGCCCGTCGATCATTTTACCCGGTCAGACAGACGCATCGTTTTTGTCATCTGGGTCGCGGGGGTCGTGCAGGGGTTTGCCCAATCGCAAGCCAGTGCATCGCTTCCCTTCACTCGTGAAGGATTGGGTCTCACAGAGGGTGAAATGAGCCTCATCTTGGGGCTGGCACGTCTCGCCGCCTTCGCAGCCCTCCCCTTGGGCTGGCTTGGCGACCACCGGGGTCGACGCAAGCCTTTTCTGCTTGCGGTTACCTTTATCGTTGCCGGTGGTGCCCTCGCCGGCCTCGTTAGTGAGGCCTGGCAGTTCGGGTTGTTCCACTCAATTCTGAGGACAGGAACAGCTGCCGTCACTGGTCTGGCGATTGTCCTGCTCGCCGAGAACACCAGCTTGCGGATCCGGGCATATGCGATCGCGTTCTACGGTGCCGCGGTGTCGCTCGGCAGCGGCATGGCACTGATGATCCTGCCTCTGGCAGAAATCAACTGGCGAATACCCCACTTGCTCACGGCCCTCGGGTTCCTCCTGCTCCCGTTTCTGGTACGGAACGTGCCCGAGAGCGAGATATACCTGGAGGAGCCCGATGGGGGTCACTGGAGAGAGTTGGTTATGGGTCAATGGGCTCGGCGGTTTTGGATAGTGGTTGCAGCGGGGTTCATGGCGTCTGCCTTTGGGGCGGTCGGCGCCGCCTTCTCCACAGAGCGGCTCATCAATCAAGTTGGCCTATCGACCGGGACGACCGTGATCGTCCTTCTTGTTGGCGGAACCCTCGGTGGGATCGGATTCTTCGTCGGTGGCCACCTTGCAGACGCTTGGGGTCGTCGGCGGACTTCGGTGCTCGCCCTCCTCCTGGCCCTCGCAGGGGGCGTCACCCTCTACTCGGTGACTTCACTTCCAGTGATCATGTTTGCTGTGATGATCTCGGCCTTCGGGACCTTCGCGTATGTCCCGGCGGCGGGTTCGCACCGCGCCGAGCTGTTCCCGACGACTCTCCGATCAAGCGCCAACACCGCAGGGTCAAACGGTGCCCTCGCCGGGTCGGCTTTCGGGTTGATCATCGGGATCTACACAATCGACACCTTTGGGCTAACCAACACGATTCTCATCCTCAGCATTGGGGTGTTGGCCGCCGCTGGACTCACCCTCCTCCTCCCGGAGACAAGGGGTCAGGATTTGACGGCGATTTCCGCAGAGCGTCGGTAGCCAAAAGCAAACACGATGGCCCGTGCCACCATCATCGCCGCCAGTGCCCACCAAACCCCCGGCAGAGTTTCGCCCAGCCTGGTGGTCGACATCAGAAGAATCGCCACTGCTGCACCCGTGGCCGTCGAGACGACCATCGTCCCCAACGACAGGAATCCGATAAAGATCCCATCGGCAACAAAGACCAGCGCTGCGATCGGCTCCATCATGGCTGCAACCCCTCCGGCAGTGACTGCCAGATCGGCAACCGCTTGATCACTTGCGAGCAGTGGCAATCCGAACCGGGCGACCCCGATGAACACGGTGAGCACGAGTCCCGCAATGAATCCCCAACCCATCAGGCGGCGAGTCAACTGGTGAACCTTGGTCAGGTCCCTTTCTGATGCTGCCTCGGCAATCATCGGCTGGGCGGCGATGGCAAAAGCGTCAGCAAGCAGGGCAGCCAGGAGAAACAGCTGAGCGACGAGTTGGTGGGCCGCGATCTCTTCGGTCCCGATCCTGGCGGCTGTTGAAGCTGCCACCGTGAAGGCCATCAAGAGCAGGGCAGTACGTGTGGTTAGAAGAACGCCGCTTTTTCCGAGGGCGAACAACGAAGGCAGCGCCTGGGCGAACCGGGTGGGACGTGCAGCCATATGGCGTTTCCAGATCAGCCTGACGAACCAGATCGCACCGACAAACTGAGCTATCACGCTGGCGACGGCCGCTCCTTCTAAACCCATGTCAAACCCGAAAATCAACAGCGGATCGATAATGAGGTTGAGACCGTTGACCACCGCCACCACCTTGAGTGGAGTCACCGTGTCCTTGTGGCCACGAAATGCGCCGTGGCCGACGGTCATGATGAGAACGGCGACAGTCGACAGGGCTCGAATCCTCAGGTAGCTGACTGCCGGCCCAGCTACCTCCGGTGTGGCACCCATCAAATCCACAAACACCGGGGCGAGAACCTCGAGAACGATTGTCACAATGATCCCAAGTCCAAATGCGAGAAGTAGCGCGTCTCCAACCCACCGCCTCGCCTCGCTGTCGCGTCCATGGCCCAAGGCGCGGGCCACTAGAGGTGTCACAACCGACGCCAAGAAATTGAAGACGAAAAAGGCGAAGAGGAGTATCGCGGTGTCTATCCCCAGGGCAGCCAGTTCGACAGTCCCCAATCGAGCAACAAACGCCGTGTCGGCGAGAGTGAGCCGGGGGTCGATAGCGAGAGAACCCAGAGCCGGTATCGCCAGCCCCAGAATCGTCTTGTCAGTGTTGGTGAGAGCCCGACTCCCGTTTCGCCTCCCGTTTCGCCTCACCGCTTCTATCTACCGGCCTGCTCGTACCGGCTCGGCCACTCACACAATGCGAACATCTCACACGAGCCACACAGCGGCCGTTTTGCGTCGCATGTGTCGCGACCAAATTGGATGAATCGCATCGAGAGGCCCGACCACGTCTTCACGGGATAGAGAGCCTTGAGATCAGTCTCGATTTTGACCGGGTCGGTCTCTCCCGTGAGGCCAAGCTTGCCGGCGACCCTCTTGACGTGGGTATCGACTGCGATAGCCGGGATATCCCAAACTTCGGCCAGCACGACGGAAGCCGTCTTTCGGCCTACACCTTGGAGTTTGACCAGCTTGTCGATATCCGACGGAACCTGGCCGTCGTGCACATCTTCCAGATCCTGAGCAAGACGAATTATCGACTTGGTCTTCTGTCGGTAGAAACCAGTCGAGAAAACAATCTGCTCGACGTCTTCGGGTCTGGCATCAGCAAGTGCGGCTGGGGTCGGGTAGGCCGCAAAGAGGTTTGGAGCCACTCTGTTGACGTTCTCGTCGGTTGTTTGTGCCGAGAGAACGGTGACCACCAGCAGTTGCCACGCGTCCGCGTAGTCAAGGGCCGTTCCAGTTCTCGGGAAGCGAGTGAGCAACCGATTGAGCACAGCCCGGGCCTTTCCTCGTTCACTTCGTGTTGGTGTCGACCCGTCGGCGCGATCTCCTGGCATCGACGCATCGTATTGGCTCGATCTGGGCTCCCAGCCGCAAGGTAATCAGCAGACACCTAGGAGTTACTGCGTCACTTGATAGGAATCATCTTGAAGCCGCCTGGCCAACCTCATCAGGAGCCGGATCAGCAACACCGTCCCGAAAAGCGCCAATGTCAGGAACACGGCAAGTTCGGCTGCCGTCGAATACGGGTTGTCGCAAAGCTCGAGGCCACTGGCACACAATCCGTAGCCGGTGCCGCCACCGAGCAGATCAATCATCACCAGGATCGGGACAGCAGCGAGACCCACGGCGACAGCTCCAAGAAGGAAAACTGCAAGACGAATTAGAAACACGGTCACAACAACGAAACGCTAACCCGTCGACGTTCCGATACCCCGTACAATCGCTCGCCCGTGTCGAGTTACCACACAGAGACCTTCACACCTCAGGAGTCAGCTGTCCTCGGTCGTTTCTTCACTAACACCGATCTTCCCGTGTTTGGACTGATCAATCTTCCTGAAGTTGTCAAAGGCGCCCTCTTCGCCCGCTACTCGAGGTCAGCCAAATCGCTTCGTCGTTTGTTTCTTGATGAATTCATGGCTGACCCTGAGAACGGCATCGACGCCATTGCAGCGGCAAGCGGCGACGACCGGCTAGTCGCCACCAAGAAGGCGGAACAACTCTATGAGCGTGTCTTTTTCGACTTCGGAGACGACTCGGTTGCCCAACTCGGCGGTGCACACCTCGCTTGTGAACAGGCCTCGAATCTGCTCACAAAGGTGCTCGAATGGGGTCGCCTAGCGGCGTATCTGGAGCAGTCGACGCGCTACATCCGATACGACGTCCGTCTCGGCGATCGCTACCGCTACCTGATTCCGGACGAATTGGCGCAGTCCCCATTTGCCGACAGGTATCAGCGCCACATGGACCGTGTGTTCGATAGCTACTCACGGATGGTCGCCGAGATGACAACTGTTTATGAGGAGAGGTTTCCGCGCTCCGAGGGAGACCCGAAGTGGGTGTGGGCCGGGACGATCCGGGCCAAGGCTTGCGACACGGTCCGTGGCCTGCTGCCGGTGGCAACTCTTTCGAATGTTGGCATCTACGGGACCGGCCAGGCGTACGAGATGTCTTTGGTGCGAATGCAATCGAGCCCGCTCGATGAGGTACGTGACTACGGGAGTCTCATGCTCGGAGAGCTTCGCAAAGTCATCCCGTCGTTCCTGACAAGAGTCGATCTCGAAGACCGTGGAATACGGTGGGCGAGATACCTGAGCGATGTTCGCGACGACCTCGAAGCTCATGGAGCAGCTCTCGGGGACCCGACAGACGAAGGCGCCAGCGTCACCCTCACCGATTGGGACTCCGATGCCGAAGTCAAGATCGTCGCCGCCGCCTTGTATGCGGCCTCTGAGCTCCCAGATTCCCAGCTCCAGCAGATCGCCCGCGATATGACCCAGGCCCAACAGGCGGAGGTCTTGGCATCGATGATCGGTCAGCGCGGGAACCGCCGACACAAGCCAGGACGAGCGATGGAACGCACCACGTATCGATTCGATGTGAAATGTGACATCGGTGCTTTTCGCGATCTGCAGCGACATCGACTGATGACCCTCGAATGGCAGAGGTACTCGACACGACTTGGCTACGACCTACCGGAGGAAGTGGTGTCACATGGTCTTGGCCACGAGTGGACCAGCCTCATGGACGACTCGGGAGAGATGTATGAGGCAGTCCGAGATTCCCTTGGTCCCGATGTCGCTCAATACATGGTTCCATTCGCCTTCAACATTCGTTTCGTGATGGAAATGAATCCGAGGCAGGCATTCCATCTCATCGAGCTACGCAGCCAACCCGCGGGACATCCGGCGTATCGCTCGGTCGCGCAACAAATGCACCGCGCGATTCGTGACGTCGCCGGTCACCGTCTCATCGCCGACTCAATGATGTTTGTCGACTACACAGACACCGACCTCGAGCGGCTCGAGGGAGAGCGAAGAGCGCAAAAGAAGCGAGAGGCGACAATCAGCTCGGACTGAGGTGCTGGGTCGTATAACGTCGGGTCATGGCTGAGTTCGACATAGACGCAATGATCGAGCGGTTCCGCAACCGCGCTCAAGCAGTGAGGGATCGCCCACTTCCTCCGGTCGCCGGGGAAGAACGGCAAAAGTTCATCGATCAGGCCCAAACCGACTACACAGACTTCGCCCTCGTCGCCAACGCAGCGTGGGCGGTGGAGGAGGGCCAACTCATTCTGAAGATTCCACTCGGCCCCCAGGGGTAGAGGCAGCGACCCAAGTGCTCGACAAGCGACTCGTTATCGTCTCCGGCAAGGGAGGCGTCGGCAAATCCGCTGTCTCTGCTGGGCTTGCCCTTCTCGCTCAACGGCAGGGTCTTCGAGTCCTCGCGGTAGAAATGGGTTCGGCAGGCGGGTTGTCGGCCCACTTCTCAACTGGTTCACTGGACTTCAAGCCACGAGAAGTGAAGCCTGGCTTGCATGCAATGCACATGGTCCGTTCCAAAGCGCTTCTCGAGTATCTCTCTCTGCAATTGCGACTTCCCGGCATGGGACGATTCGGTGCCTTCGCCCGCGCCTTCGATGCTCTGGCGACCGCCGCACCCGCAATCCGAGAAATCATCACCATTGGCAAAGTCCTCTGGGAGGTGAAAGAAGATCGATGGGATCTGGTCGTTGCCGATGCCCCTCCAACAGGTCAAATCGGCTCATACCTTCGAGCCCCCTTGTCGATCTCCGAGCTGGTGCCCACAGGCCGAATTCGTCAACAGTCAGAGTGGATGCAGGAGACGCTCAGCAACCCTGATGTCACTCAACTCGTCCTGGTGAATCTGCCCGAAGAACTCCCAACCACCGAGACTCTCGACACCATGGATTGGCTCGGCCGCCAACATTTGGTTGCCGACCCTTTGGTGTTGACCAACCGAGTGCTCCCTGAACTCTCAGACACATCGGCACAGCGAGGGCGCGTCGGGGAAATGGCGTTACTTCACAGGTCACTTTGGTCTGAGCAGCAGGACTGGCTTGATCGGGTTGATGACAAGTTGCGAATCCCCTACATGTTTGGGCTTTTCACGCCGGGTGAAGTTGCTGCGCGGATGAGCGACGAGTTGGACCAGCTGCGATGACAGCAACGATCATTGTCACCGGAGCAGGTGGTGTTGGGAAGACCACTATCGCGGCCGCCATGGCTGTCAAGGCCGCCCGCGCCGGTCTGAGAACCCTCGTTGTCACGGTCGACCCGGCGCGACGTCTGGCCACGGCACTTGGTGTTGACGATCTTGGTGATGAGCCGCAGCCACACAAAGACGAACCAGCGCTCTGGGCGGCGATGTTGGATGCTTCGGCCTCATGGCGAGCAGTCGCAGAACGCCACGCTGACCCCGAGGTGGCCACACGGCTTGCCGAAAACGAGTTCTTCTTGGCAGCGTCGGAGCACTTCCCTGCTTCACAGTCATATGCCGCGGCCGACCAGGCTGTGACCTTTGTCCAGGCACGGGCCTGGGATCTGGTCGTCGTGGACACACCGCCGTCGGGTGGTGGCATTGACTTCTTCACCGCACCCGCGCAGATGGCCGATCTAGTCGGTGGCCGGCTTCTCCGCTGGATAACCGGGGGTCCCTTGCCGGGACGCCGCTTCTTCTACGACCGTGCTGGCAGACCTATGCTCCGGTTGGCCGATTCGCTGCTTGGATCGGATCTCCTGGAACGGGTAGCCGAGTTCCTTCTCGACCTACGCACAACGTACGACGGTGTCGCTCAACGTGGTCGCGAGATAGAGAATGTCATGCGGGCATCTTCCATTGTCGTTGTCACCACGGCCGATCCGGCACCTGTCCGCGAAGCCGTGCGCTTCTACCGGGAGTTGCCCCAAATTGCTTCTACCCCGGAAGCCGTAATCTTCAATCGCGCTCTTCCGGACTCTTGGATGGGCGTCAAGGCGCCCGCCGCCGCATCAGCCGAGATGAGGCGACTCGCAGAGATGTGGTCGGCCGAAACTCAGCGACAACACGACACCCGGGCTGAGTTCTCAGCACGCCACGGTGCTCACATCGCAACAGTCCCATGGTCGGCTACGCCACCAAACGATTTCGTCAGTCTCGCCGAGCTGATGGACAAAGCGTCCGACGTCCCCTGGGACCGACTCGGCGTCGAACCGACATAGGCTGAGGAGATGCCGAACGCAGCAGCCTTCTTTGACCTCGACCGCACCCTCATCGCCGGAACGTCGCTTCTGCCAGTCGGTATCGAGGCCTGGCGCGAAGGGCTGGCAGACAATTCGGAAATGGCCAAATGGGCAGCAGCCGCTCTTGTGTTCATCCTCCTCGGTGACAAAGGCGACGACTCGACGGACGCAGTCGGCAGCGAACTGCTCGTCCAAATCGCCGGTGCATCCGCTTCCGCTGTCGACGCACTCGGCGGGGCAGTCCTTCCTCATCTCGAGAAGAAGGTTCGGCCCGAGGCACACAAGCTCATCAACATGCACCATGAAGCAGGGCGGGAGACGTGGATCGTCTCAGCCAGTCCCCAGAAGATGGTTGAGCCGCTTGCCCTTTCACTCGGGATGAGGGGTGCAATAGGCACCAAAGGCGAAATCGTCGACGGCCATTACACCGGCAAGCTCGACGGTCCTTTTGTCTATGGAGAGGGCAAGGCGGAGTCCGTTGAGAAACTGGCATCCGATCGCGGGTACGACCTCGCCCTTTGCTACGCATATTCGGACTCGGTCTCTGACCTTCCAATGATGGAACTTGTAGGCCATCCGGTAGCGGTGAACCCGGACTCGAACCTCGACAGAGTGGCCCATGAACGAGGTTGGCCAGTTGTCATCTTTGCCCGCAAAGCAAAACGGGCAATGGCATTCGGTGGGGTCGGGACGGGCACTGTCGCCGCATCGATCGTGGCATATCTCCTGGGCCGTCGTCATGGACGTTCGGCAACCCTGGCCCAAATCGCCCAGAGAGATCTGAACTAGTGGGTTGTCGCTCTAGACCACAAGCGGTCTAGAGGATCGCTTTTGGACCGAGCAATTCCTTCAATTCGGCAAACAAAGCCGACCTCGGTTCCACCGTGTGGGAGTTGCTGAGCTTCAAGACTTTGGTATCGCCGTTATCTGTCATGTGAAGGAACACCGATGCCGACCCCGGGTGATTCCTCAAGATCGATTTCAGCCTGCTGACGACATCTGGTGTCAGACGTGTGGCCGGAGCCGATAGCCGGACAATCGAGTCGTCACGTATCTCGAGTTCTTTGATCTCTCGAGTTACCACCTTGACATCGTCGCCACGATGATCGAGCGAACCTGAGATCACCAACACCGCATCCTCGACGATAAACGGGCCGTAGTCATGAACCGTCTTGGGGAAGGCGATGCATTCGACCGACCCCTGCAAGTCCTCCAATTGGAAGAACAGCATTGGATCACCGTTCTTGGTCCAGCGCCGTGTTATCGCCCCGACGATGCCTCCCACCGTAACCGGGCTCCGATCGGTGAGGTCCCCTAGCTCTGAGATCGATGTTGTCGTGCTTGCAGCAAGCGCGGCCCCAACCGACAGCAGTGGGTGGTCGGAGACGTATAGACCCAGCATTTCCTTTTCAAATGCCAGCTTGGTCTTCCGTGGCCAGGTGAGGTCGGGAACCTCGACGTTGGTCTCCTCGCCGACCGAGTCATCTCCGGCAAACAACGAGTATTGGCCCATATCCTCGTTGCGACGTCGTTCGAGTGTTGCATTCAGTAGCTGCTCGTGGACGAGAGTCAAACCCTTGCGGGTCTGCCCCCCAGCATCAAATGCGCCGGCCTTGATCAAAGACTCGACCGTTCGCTTGTTGAGAGCGACGGTATCCACGCGATTCACGAAGTCGAGGAACGAATCAAAAGGTTCTTCTTCTCGAGCATCGATGATCTTCTCGACAACACCTTCGCCGACATTTCGAACGGCGGACAGACCAAATCGGATCCGCCCTTCGCTTACTGTGAAATCGGATTCCGACTCGTTGACGTCGGGAACTTGGACTTCGATGCCCATCTGACGGCACTCACTCAGATAGACACCGGTCTTGTCCTTGTTGGACTTGGTTGCCGTAAGCAGCGACGCCAGAAACTCCGCTGGGTGGTGGGTCTTCAAGAAGGCTGTTTGGTAGGCCAGCAACCCGTATCCGGCTGCGTGGCTGCGGTTGAATCCGTAGCCGGCGAAGTGCTCGATCAGCTTGAACATTTCTCGACCGATCAGCTCAGTGTGCCCTTGATCGATTGTCCCCTGTACGAACTTCTCCTCCTCGGCTTTCATGACCGATTTGATCTTCTTGCCCATCGCCCGCCGCAATTCGTCGGCATCGGCCATTGAATAGCCGGCAATCTCCTGGGCAACCATCATCACCTGCTCTTGATACACCATGATCTGATAGGTGTCGGCGAGCTTTTCGGTGAGTATCGGGTGAAGCACCTCCACTTCGGCACGACCGTTCTTCCGGTCCGCGTAGAGGTTGTGCATGTTGGCGCCCATAGGACCTGGACGGAACAGGGCAACCAATGCAATGACGTCGTCGAAACTGTCCGGCTTCAACGACCGAATCAGAGCCCTCATTGCAGAGCCTTCCATTTGGAACACTCCAATGGTGTCCCCCCGTTGCAGTAGTTCGAATGTCTTGGCGTCGTCGAGCGGAACATTGTCGATGTCGACCTGCTCACCCTTGGTACGTTCGACAATTTCGAGACAGCGATCGATGATCGACAACGTGCTCAACCCGAGGAAATCCATCTTGAGCAACCCGAGGTCTTCCACACCGTGCATCTCGAACTGCGTGACCATCTCGGCGTCAATGCCTTTGCGCTGGACGGGAACGATGGACGTAAGACGCTCCGGGGCAATCACCACGGCAGCCGCATGGATCGAGTCCTGTCGGCGTAGCCCTTCCAGCCCGCGAGCTGAGTCGACTATCTCTCGCACCCCAGGGTCGCCTTCATAAAGCTCACGGAGACCTCGAGCATTGGAGTACCAATCTTTGATCTCCATAGATGCACCCGATGTTGGTGGCGAAAGCACCTGATCGAGGGTGGGGTCTTTGCCCAAAATCGACGGGGGCATCGCCTTGGCGATTCGGTCGCCCATTGCGTATGGATGCCCCAACACACGAGCTGCGTCACGGATCGCCTGTTTGCCCTTGATGGTCGAGAACGTGATGATTTGAGCCACCCGATCCTCGCCATATTTCTCTGCGGCATACCGGATCATCTCCCCTCGATACCGATCATCGAAGTCCATGTCGATGTCGGGCATCGACTTGCGACCGGGGTTGAGGAAACGCTCGAATATGAGGCCATATGCAAGGGGATCGATATCGGTGATCCGCAGGCAATACGAGACGATTGACCCTGCCGCAGAACCTCGACCGGGGCCGACTCGAATGTTGCTTTTCCTGGCGTGCCGAATCAGGTCCCAGACAATCAGGAAATAAGCGGGGAAACCCATCTCCTCGATGATCTTCATCTCGTGCTCCACCCGCTCCCAGATGTCAGAGTCGGGGTTGTTCCCGTAGCGCTCCCGGGCACCCTGCTCCACCAGTTGGCGCAGATAGGTGACTTCGGTTTCACCTTCGGGCACGGGGAATTGTGGGAGCAGGATGTTGCCGAACTCCAGCTTCACATCAGAACGCTCTGCTATCACCAACGAGTTCGCACACGCGTCGGGAAACTGATCCGCCGGGAAAAGTCTCTGCATCTCGTCCGCGGACTTCAGATAGTGCTCGGACCCCTCGAAGCGGAGACGTCCCGGCTCGTTTCGAAGCGAACCGGTTTGAATACAGAGGAGCACATCGTGGGCGTCGTGCTCCTCACGACGTGTGTAGTGGGCGTCGTTTGTGGCAAGAAGCGGGGCTCCCGTTTTTCGCGAGACGTCGAGCAGGTCGCCCATTATCCGGCGCTGGGCTTCCATCCCGTGATCTTGCACCTCGATGAAGAAGTTGTCCTTGCCGAAAACATCCTGAAATCGGCCGGCAGCCTCGAGGGCGGCCTCGAAATCTCGGACGGCGCCCAGGTTCGCATCCTCTCCAGCCGCGTCCGGACCGAGCATTTGGGGAACCAAACCGCCGAGACAGCCCGAAGTGGCAATGAGCCCCTCGGAGTGCTCTGCAAGTAGCTCGAGGTCCATTCTTGGCTTGTAGTAGTAACCATCGAGATAGGCGCGAGACGAGAGCTGGATGAGGTTGCGATAACCGGTCTCGTTCTCAGCAAGCAGGTTCATGTGATAACGCTTGTTAGCGCGGCCCGTGGGACGGTCGAATCGGGAGCCCTGGACGAAGTAGGCCTCCATGCCAATGATTGGCTTGATTCCAAAGTCGTTAGCCGTCTTGACGAAGTCGACTACCCCGTACATGTTGCCGTGATCGGTTATGGCGATGGCAGGCTGACCATCGGCTGCCGCCGCCGCGACTACATCTTTGATCTTCGCTGCACCGTCCAAGAGTGAATACTCGGTGTGGAGATGGAGATGAGCGAAGGACACTGGTTCTGGCTTTGCAACTTACAAGGGTGTAGTTCCATCGAATCTAGTGGCCTGTCGCCCAAATAGCGACACACGATTGGCACCGGGCACGGGCCCTGAGGAAGCCTGCGTAGACCCGGGGCCAGCTTGCGAGCGAAGTCTGGGCGCTACCCAGGTGAAGTCGCGAATTCAATTGAACACCCATCGCCAGGCCCGCTATATGAGAACGGCCACCACAGCCGCGATCGCCACGGCAAAACCGATGACAGTCCGCAAAGTTTCGACTCTGTTGCCACCAAGCCTCGACCAAATCTCACCAATCACGAAGCCAGCGATCAATCCACCGAGATGCGCCTGCCAAGCGATGCCGGGGAGCATGAACGGCAGAACCGCGTTGAGAAGCAGGAGAAACCCGATTTGACGGAGGAGTGCGCGGCCTTGCGTGCTGCCACGTCGATGGAGAGCCCAATTGAGCCAGATTCCGAAGAGACCAAAGATGGCACCCGAGGCGCCAACGGCTACAGCGGAGGGTGAGCCCAGATAGAACAAGAACACTCCCCCGACGGCTGCTGAGGCGAGATAGAGCGAAACAAAGGGCCAAGACCCGACACCTCGTTCTACCTGCGGCCCCAGAACCCAGAGTGCCCACATATTGAAGAGAAGATGCATGAACGAGCCGTGAAGCAGGATCGGTGTGAACAGAAGCCACCAATCCCCGGCGGCAACCGACGGATTGAATTGGGCAAGATTCTGGACAAAGGTGTCGTTGAGACCACCAAAGTTTCCCAGCACGAAGAAGACGACCGCCAACGCGATGAAAGTCTTGGTCGCCGGGATGCCCACATTGGCTCGTGACGTTGAGGTCGGGATGATCTTTTGGGTGCCCTCGGTGCGGAGACACTCCGGGCATCTTTGGCCAACCGACGCGTCTATCGAACATGAGACGCAGATCGGTCGCCCACATCGGCTGCACTTGAGCAACGTCGACCGGTCTGGATGGCGATAACAAACCGGCGCGGCGGTCGTGTTGTCTTGAGTCACCAGGGAAACGGTATCCGACGCCAGTGGCTATTAGGGGTCGGGCTAATGATCTAGCCCACCCAGCTTGGCAAGAACAACCTCGAGATCCCGGGGGAGCGGGGATGTCACCGCCAGGCGCTCACCGCTAACCGGATGGTCAAATGCAACCTCGGATGCGTGCAAGAAGGTACGGGGAGACGTGGCCCTGGTGGGTCGGCTGCCATAGATACGATCGCCAATGACCGGGTGGTCGATCGCGGACAAGTGGACTCTGATTTGATGGGTCCTGCCTGTCTCCAGACGAACACTGAGCAACGAGCACTCCATAACTGAGTAAACAGCCTGGACTTGGTAATGGGTTCTGGCATGTTTGCCACCTGCCACCACTGCCCTACGTGTTGGTCGACCACGATCGCGACCTATGGGGGCGTCGATTGTGCCAGTTGGAGCTCCCATTTGGCCGTTGACAAGCGTCGTGTAGGACCGGCGAATAGCTCGTCTACGCAGCTGCGATGTCAGCGATCGATAGGCGGCATCGGTCTTACCAACCAAAAGGAGCCCAGAGGTTTCTTTGTCCAGCCGGTGGACCAGACCCCAACGATCGGCAGCGCCAACTCCTTTCAGGTCCGGGTATCGAAAGAGGAGGCCGGCAGCAAGTGTCCCCTTTGAGTGCCCCGAGCCAGGGTGAACCACAAGCCCGGCCGGCTTGTCGACGACCACAACCGCCTCATCTTCGTGTAACACGTCGAATTCGATCGGTTCCGGTTCCAATTCGGCGACGACCGGAGGCTTGGGCGAGATAAGTTTCGAACCGACCTTCACCCTCTCCCGAGCCTTGGCCGGAACACCATCGAGCAACACGCCCTGCTCCACCAACATTCTCGAGTCGGCTCGGCTGATTCCGAGAAGAACGGCAAGAGCTCTATCAACCCGGTGGCCGTCGAGCTCCTCGGTGATCTCGACCGTGACCTCACCCGTTATCTCGTTGGCCATGCGTGTATCAATAACAGCCCGACCGCGATCGTGACCGCACTGTCGGCGATGTTGAAAGTCGGAATCCACCACATGTCAATCCAGTCGATGACACTCCCATCGAGGAATCCATCACCCCTGAAGAACCGGTCGATCAGGTTTCCGACCGCCCCTCCGATCACAAGACCAAGTGCCACAACCTCGATGCCGGGGCGCTCAGTGCGCAGAGCGAATAATACGGCCGCGGTTACGAGAATTGCGGCGACGCCGATGATCGGGCCTCCATTCTGAAAGAAAGAGAAGGCTGCCCCCGGATTCTCGTGATAGGTGAATGTGAGAAAGCCGGGAATCACTTCGACCGGCGAGTCGACAAAGTTGAGAGATGCGAACCGCTTCGTCAACAGGTCAGCGACGACGACCGTCGTCGCAATTGCCAAGCCAGTCGTGTAGCGCCGAATCAACTGCGTTTGGTCGCGCACTCAATGCACAATGTGGCGTACGGGAGCACGTCGAGTCGCTCCAGAGGAATTGACTTCCCACACGATTCGCAGAGGCCGTAAACGCCGGCCGCAACGCGCTCCAGGGCGTGATCAACCTTGTGTAGAAGGTCGGCCGTGTTCTGCTCGATGGAGAGCTCCTTGGCGTATTCCAACTTCATGGAACTTGCTTCTGCGTTGCCAGGCTCGGGACTCCGGTCCGATGAGCTCTCGGTGAGACGGGCGACTACCAGCTCACGTTCGTACTCCTCGATGAGCTGTACGAGACGCGTCTTCTCCGTTTCGAGTCTTTTTCTAAAGCGCTCGACGGTGGATTTAGCCAATTTCCTTGTCACAAATGTCCTTATGAAAGGTCGGGCACCCTACCAATCTCAACGATCCAAGCCGAGTTTCCGCACTATGAGTTCGGCATTAACCCCGGTCACCTGAAACACCTTTCTTCGGCTGGTAATTCCACGGAGCAACGTCACTTGCCCACCCGATTTCTCCTCGAGGAGTTTGATGACCTCGCCATTCGCCTTGCCGCCTTCGGCCGGAGAAGTTACCCGGATCTTGAGCGAACTGCCATGCATCCCGACTATCTCGGATCGGGAGGCCCCGGGAACTACCCAGACTTCGAAAACCGCACTCGGATCAGCCGGCGAGTCCACCACGCTGTTGACAATAAGCCCGACGGGCTCGCTCTCGGAGTTGGGGGACGCGGTCGTTACGCTCCGTGCGCCTATGACCAACGAGACGCAACAAGGCTCCTTCTCGCCGCTAGGGGCCTCCCCAAACCACAACGAGTTGGAACTACAGATTCTCTCGTGGTGGGAGAGCGAAGACGTGTTCGGACGGCTTAGAAGTCAGATCGAAGGGAATGAGCCATTCAGCTTCATCGACGGACCGGTAACAGCGAACAAGGCCTTGGGAATCCACACTGCATGGGGTCGCACCCTCAAGGACGTGTTCCAACGCTACAAGGCGATGAGCGGATTCGACCTTCGCTTTCAAAACGGATTCGACTGTCAGGGGTTGTGGATCGAAGTCGGAGTCGAGCAGGAACTTGGTCTCAACTCGAAGAAGGAGATCGAGGACTACGGGCTGGACAGGTTCTCCCGCAAATGCCGGGAAAAGGTCGCATGGTCTGTCGAGGAGCTCACACGAGGTTCGAAACGGCTTGGCTACTGGATGGATTGGGGCAACGACTACCTCACTTTCTCAGACACCAACATCGAGTACATCTGGCGCTTTCTCAAGACACTCAACGAGCGGGGATGGCTATACAAGGGCCACCGAGCCACCGAGTGGTGTCCACGCTGTGGCACTTCGATCTCCCAGCATGAGATCACCATGTCCGGTGTCTATCAAGAGAAGACCGACCCATCGCTCTTCGTCCGCCTCCCACTTCACGATCGGCCCGGCGACTCTTTGGTGGTCTGGACGACGACACCTTGGACCCTCCCGGCCAACGTTGCCGCCGCCGTTCATCCCGATTACCAGTACGGCCGCCGCTCGACCGGCGACTGGGTTGCGGTGGACATGTACCCCGACGACGTGTTCACAGAGACACTCCCGGGGACCGCAATGGTCGGATGGACCTACGAAGGGCCTTTCGACGATCTCGGACCCGGCTCCGGGGTCCAACACGCTGTCATTGCGTGGGAAGAAGTCACTCTGGATCAGGGAACCGGAATTGTCCATATTGCCCCCGGTTGTGGTCCTGAGGACTTCGACCTCTCCCGGATCCACGACCTTGCGGTCCTGACACCCGTTGACGAGTCGGGACGGTTTTACCCCGAGTATGAGTGGCTAGCCGGCATGACCACCGATGAGGCTCGCCAGAAAATCATCGACGACCTCGGGCAACGGAGTCGCCTTGTCGAAGCAACTGACTATGTCCACTCCTATCCGCATTGCTGGCGATGCGATACGCCGCTGATCTTCCGGATCGCCGACGACTGGTACATCGACGTGACCGAGATCCGGCCACAACTGCTCGTGGCAAACAGCGAAATCGATTGGACTCCCTCGTATATGGGCAAGTTGATGGATGACTGGCTCAACAACATGGAGGACTGGAATATCTCCCGTCGCCGCTTCTACGGGCTGCCCCTTCCCTTCTACCCATGCAAATGCGGCGAAGTCACAGTTGTCGGCTCCAAGAGCGAGTTGAAAGACAAGGCGACTTCGGGCTTCGACCAGCTCGAAGAGCTACACCGGCCCTGGGTGGACAACGTCAAAATCAAATGCGACCACTGCGGCGAGACCGGTTTGACCCGCATCCCGGAGGTAGGGGACGTCTGGCTCGACGCTGGGATTGTGCCCTTCTCGTCATTGGGATGGCAGAACGAAGAATGGGTGGAAGGTGGATACGCGACAGGAGCGGCTGAAGGCCTCACCAACGCTGACCTCCCCGACAACGCCTATTGGGAAAAATGGTTTCCCGCGACATGGGTCACCGAAATGCGCGAGCAAGTGCGCCTCTGGTTCTATTCGCAACTTTTCATGTCGGTGGCATTGGTCGGGAAAGCACCCTTCAAGTCGGTCCTGGGTTACGAGAAGATGCTTGCGGAGGACGGGAGGGAAATGCATGGATCATGGGGCAATCTCATCGTCGCTGAAGATGCCTTCGAGACAATGGGAGCCGATGTCGTGCGTTGGATGTTCTGCGCTCATCCCCCGGATCGAAACCTCTTATTCGGCCATGAAGGCGCTCGCGACGTCCAACGCAAGCTGCTGACCCTCTGGAACTCCGCGCGGTTTCTAGTCGACTACGGCAACATCGAGGGTTTCGTGCCGACCTATGCCGACCTTGACGGCGGTCCCGAAGGGGTTGAGTTGCTGGAGATCGATCGGTGGTTGTTGACTAGGGCAAGCCAGGCTGTAAACGAAGCTACCGCCTCCCTCGATCAGTGGCGTGTAGACGGACTCATCGAAGGTTTCGACGCCTACCTCGATGATCTATCGAACTGGTATATCCGACGAAGCCGCCGTCGCTTTTACGATTTTGACGAAGCCGCGTTCCGAGCTCTTTGGATTGGCATCGTCACGGCAGTCCGCATCATCGCCCCGGTCATGCCATTTCTTGCAGAGCATCTGTGGTCGATCCTGGTTGCGAATCCGGCCGAGGGAGCACCAGCCTCCATCCATCTCGCCGGCTGGGCAACACCCCCGATCGTCATAGACGAGGAGTTGTTGGCTGAAATCGCGGTGACCCGTCGTGTGGTTGAAGCGGGCCGCCGTGCCCGAAGTGAGGCCAATATCAGGCTCCGCCAACCGTTGTCCAAGGCGATTGTTCGAGGCGGCGACCTGGCTCGGAATCACTTGGAAGATATCAAAAACGAATTGCGTGTTCACGAGGTTGTCTTTGATGAGGAAACCACCATCGAAGTGACCCTCAAACCAAATTTTCCCGTCGTTGGACCGCGATTGGGTCCAAAGGTAAAGGAGGTGGCAACAGCGCTTGCCAGCGGTGATTTCGTAGAGACGGCCGACGGAAGCGTCCGGGTCGCGGGGGAAGAACTCGGTGCTCACGAAGTCGTCCGCAGCGAGCGAGTGACCCTGGAAGGCTGGTCGGCAGCACATGATGGCGAAATCAGTGTCGCCATCGATCCGACTCTCAACGACAAACTCACGATGGAGGGCCAAGCCCTCGACCTGATCCGAGCGCTCAATGAGCAACGCAAACAGGAGGGGTTGAATCTCACCGACCGCATCGCTCTCCGGTTGCCAACTGAATACGCCGAATTGGTCGACCACCATCGGGACTGGATTCTGGCCGAAATTCTTGCCGTTTCGGTGGACTTGGAGGATCAACTCGAACGCCCGGTAATCGAAGTTGTCTAACGGAGCGAGTTAGCGCGGAAATCGATTGCTCACGGATTGTCGGATCGCAAGAGGGCAATGCGATATGGGAGGAGACTTGCTCTGAACAGCCCGCTGTCCACAACCTCGTCGGAAGCCGACCACGCCTTGGGTGTTCCCAGCTAAATCAGGGAGGTCATCCGAGAGGGACTGATGGATGAGCTGGGCCAAGACACCGATGGTCAGTGATCGTCGTCGTCGGGTTCGTCGTCGAGTTCGTCGCCGTCCTCTTCGGAGGCATCGTCGAGTTCGTCGTCGAGTTCGTCGTCGAGTTGGTCGCCGTCCTCTTCGGAGGCATCGTCGGGCGCATCGGCTTGGGCTTCTTCGTCCTCATCCGATGAGTCTCCGTCGTCGGCATCGCTCGACGTCTCTTGGTCGTCGAGGTCGAACGATTCCACCTCTTCGTCATCGTCCGGGAGATCACTGGCATCCCCCTCATCATTGTCTACGTCGCCGGTGACGGTCGGCTCGGTCTGACCTCCAATGGCCAGGTCCATTTCATCAAGGCTGTCAGCCACCGTGGTTGCAAGAAGCGCCAGCTGGGTTCGCACGTCAGACACGTGTCTTGTCAACTCGGCCATCTCAGCGTCCGCCTCCGCCTTCTTGGCATCGCGCTCAGCCGCCCACGTCTCCGCCTCACCGCGGGCTTCGTTGAGGATGCGCTCCGACTCTTCTCGGGCGTCTGAGATGATTGTGTCGCCCGTCGCTTGGGCAGCGATCAGGGCCCTACCCACAGCCGATTCGTCGGCTATTACAGGTGGTTCGGTGCTTTCAGGCTCCACAACGCGTGCCGAAGCCAACTGGTCCTGGAGATCGCGAAGCGTTGCTACCACGTCGTCGAGAAAGTCATCAACCTCATCGAGGTCGTAGCCGCGGAGGGCTGTGCCGAAGGTCTTTCCTTCTACGTCTGCGGGTGTCATTGCCATTTCTTAGCCTTTCAGTTGCACCGCAGGATAAAAACCGAGAGTTCTGTATCCAAGGATCAGATGAAACGACGAAGAATTTGGATACCCAACAAAAGAATGAGCGGTGAGAGGTCTAACGCACCACCACCCAAACGAATCGGCGGGATCACTTTGCGGATCGGGCGAATCACCGGGTAGATGATTCGATCGAGGAAGGCCTGGACTCGACCCAGTGGATGGCCAGGGGACATTGGAATCCAAGAAAGGATCACCCATGCGAACACCGCGTAGAAGTACAGGGTGAGAACTGTTCTGAGAAGGTTCTGAATCACCGATCAGTCGATGTCATCGAGTTCGTATGCCCCAAGGGCGGTCAACCTTCTTTTCTCGTCGCGACTCAACGTGACCCTCGGTGGCAAAACAACAACGAGCCCGTCACCGACTTTCCGCATCGATCCGTCGAGTGCATAGATCAAACCAGACGAAAAGTCGACCACACGGCGCATTAAATCTTGGTCAGCCTGACGCATGTCCAGCACCACAGGAGTCCGGTCTCTGACCCTGTCGGCCAACATCCGGGCATCTCCGAAATCTTCGACTACCAGAATATCCGATTGAAGTTCTACTGGTCGAACAACACCACCTGTCTCGATCTGCGCAGACTTCCCCTGCGGTCTGGTTGCTGCACGTGACGTCGGCGGTGGCTCCACCCTACGTCCTTGCGGGATCGGCTCGAGCCCAACATGAATGGGCTGTGGATCGACCGAGACCGACGTGGTGTTATCGGAAGGCTCAACATCGATTTGGTCCTCATCGACGAGGCCCAGGTACACGAGTGCTTTAGAGAAGAGTGAAGACATCGACGGCTCCGGTCATTTGCGGGGGCCAAAGATAGCCCGTCCCACCCTTATGATCGAAGCACCCTCCTCAATCGCCACTTCGAAGTCATCTGTCATACCCATCGACAGCTCCACAAATTCGGTGGCGGGGGAACGAATTGTCTCGATGAGCCCGCGCAACCTCCGAAAGTGGGGGCGACTGTGCTCTGCCAGCTCAGGAATTGGGGGGATCGTCATCAAACCCCGCACCTTCAAACCCATCTCGAGCATCCACTCGAGGGTTTCGGCGACGTCACCGGGGGCGATCCCAGACTTTTGTTGTTCGGCTCCCACGTTGACCTGAAGCAAGACGGGCGGCGGCTGCCCCATCCCTTTGAGCCAGCCTTCGGCCAACGAGGCTCTGTCCATGGAGTGGAGAAGATGGGTCATTGGGCGAACCTGACGCACCTTGTTCGATTGCAGGGCTCCGACGAAATGCCATCGAATATCATCCGGCAGACGTGGTGCCTTGGCAGCAAATTCCTGGGCACGGTTCTCACCAAAGTCTCGATGACCAGATTGGTAGATCTCGAGGATTTCCTCGACCGTCCTTGTCTTGGAAACGACGACCAGGGTCACGTCGCTCGCCGAACGCCCGACCCGGCTTGTGGCCGCAGCCACCCTCTCGAGCACGTCTTCATAGCCCATCAGATCCAGCCAACAGTTGCCAACCGTGAACGGGTCTCGTCTCTTCGATGGCTAAACCACCCTGGCTGATGACGAGTACAGCCATCGGCAACCCAAGTTTCGATGCCATCGAGTTGGCGCCCAATCGCAGACTTGAGGTCGACCGAAACCGTGCCCCACGTAGTCTCACTCGTGGCTTGGGGAAACTGGTCGGCAACTTCTGGACCGACCTCGAAACAACAGGGACCTATCCCGGGCCCGATGGCGGCCCTGACCGGTGGATGTCCCGCCTTGTCCATTGCTTCTCTCAATTCGGTGACGACGCCGGCAATGACACCCCTCCAACCGGCATGGGCCACACCGACAGCGTCGTCTGACCGGACTATCACACCCACGCAGTCCGCGGTGAAGACAACAAGGGGAACATCGGCGGCAGTGGTCCACAGGGCGTCACCGGCGCCGGCGCGACCGGCTCGCTCGACCCGGTGCACAACAGCTCCATGTTCTTGACGCACCGTTGCCCACTGATCGGCGATGTGACACGCGAGGCTCAGTCGCTGGCATGCGTTGGGGTCGTGTCGCATATCCCCATCGATGGCTTCAGTGAACGACATTCCTCCCGACAAGGGAGGAATGATCATCCTTGAACGAAGCTAGGGATGTCGAGTGGGTCGTCGCCAACCACTGACGAAACTGGATCCGCGGCACCGCTACTGGTCTGACGGTTGGGTCGTCGACGTCCCTCGAAACCTGCGGCGATCACAGTGATCTTCATCTCTTCGCCAAGGTCGTCATCGATGATGGCCCCGAAGATGATGTCCGCCTCACCGTCGGCATGATCAGAGACGACACGGGCCGCCTCGGTCGCCTCGTGCAATGTCATCGATGAAGGGCCCGATACCGAAAGCAGAACGCCTTTGGCCCCGTCCATCGAGTTCTCCAGCATCGGAGAGGAGATCGCCCGCTCTGCCGCCTGCTTGGCGCGATTCTCGCCTGTCGCCCGACCAATCCCCATCACAGCTGACCCAGCGTCGGACATGATTGTCCTGACGTCTGCGAAGTCGACGTTGATGAGACCGGGGGTTGTGATCAGATCCGTGATTCCGGTCACCCCGCTCATCAAGACCTCGTCAGCAAGACGAAACGTCTCTGCCATCGGAGCTTCGGGGTCTCCGACGTCGAGCAGACGATCGTTTGGAATGACGATCAAGGTGTCGACGGCCTCTTTGAGAGCTTCAATACCCTGCTCGGCGTGCACGGCACGACGACGTCCCTCAAAGCCAAACGGACGGGTAACCACACCAACCGTGAGGGCACCTACCGAACGGGACACCTCGGCGATGATCGGAGCGCCGCCTGTTCCGGTGCCACCGCCTTCGCCTGCGGTGATAAACACCATGTCGGAGCCCTTGATGGCCTCCTCCAGTTCGGCGCGGTGCTCCTCGGCGGCCGCCCTCCCAATCTCGGGGTTGGCACCTGCTCCAAGACCACGGGTCACCTCGCGCCCAATGTCGAGCTTCACATCGGCGTCACTCATCAACAGCGCCTGTGCGTCAGTGTTGAGTGCGATGAACTCCACCCCACGAACGCCGGCTTCGACCATGCGGTTGATGGCATTGACCCCACCACCACCAATACCAATCACCTTGATAACGGCCATGTAGCCGCCAGTTGGATTACTCACAGACAACCTCCACTCAGAGAAATCAAAAGCTAAAGTAGAGGTTTACCGTTGTCGGTGCACTAAGTAAACCCCCAATGTATAAGGCTTTAGTAGACCCTTATGGTTGACCATCTCCCTCTCCAGACTGCTCTTCGCCGATGCCGACGGGCACCGGACTGATCGCAGGATGAGTGGGAGCGATTAAAACGATGACGGCACCGGTGGGTATCGACTCCGCGAGCATCACAACCAGGGTTGCGGCCTTGGCCTCCATCTCCACAGGACGCCCAAGCCGAACGTCGTAGCCATCAACCGTCGCCCACAGCTCCCCAGATTCCACCCTGATCACTGATGAAGGCCAGAGACTGGTGGGAAGAGCAGTGTAAAACTCAACGGACCCAAGCACCAACGGCGACGTCGATGCTTCAGGTCCCCCAACCGCCGGCAAGATCGCCTTGGGCAATGATTCGTCGGGGACTGAGCCGCCGGGAAGCGATGCGCCATCGAGTGAACGACGTGTCCAACCATCAGCCGTCTGCACCCACGCAACGGGGACCCGCTCGACAACACCCACTATCACTTCGTTTGGCCAATCGAGATGAATACGTGCGTCGCTGATCCAAGGATCGTCAAGGAGTTTCTCCTCAACGGCTCGGGCCCGAAGCATGATCATGGGAGTTCCGGCCACGACTCCTTCCTCCGAGAGAATCGCATTCGCACCACTGACAGAGATCCCGGCGGTTCTCACCTGACTTACGCTGAGCCACGGCGAGAATGCCAGCCAGGCAACAGCAGCGGCCAAGGTCAGGACTATGAGAAACCTGAGAAGACGGCCCACGTTGCGATGGGCACGATCTTCCGCGACTTCTCTTCTTCGTTCCAACAGCCTTGGATCGATGCTCATCACTCAAACCCCACGAACTGAATCTCAAGCTCCAGCATGGTCCCGCTCATCTCGAAGACCCGGCTTTTCATCAGCTCGGTCAAGGCGAGTATCTCGCTGGACGTGGCGGTTGGCCCCGCCACGAAGAAATTGGCGTGTTTGTTTGACACCGAAACGGCCCCCACTGACAAACCCTTCAAGCCAAGTGTGTCGATGAGTTCCCCGGCTGACATGTGGGGCGGGTTCTTGAAGACGCTCCCAGCGTTGAGCGTCCCGCCGGGCTGATGCTCCTTACGCCACCGCGTGATACTTAGGAGCTCGGCTTTGCCTTGCTCCACTGAGCCCGAACTCCCCTCAAACCTTGCCGAGGTGACCAATTCGTTGGGAGCGACATTCGAGGTTCGATAACCGTGATTGAGTTCGTCCGGCCCCGCCGAACGGGCCTCACCGGTGCGGAGATCAAAGATCTCCGCCGACAAAAGACGGTCCCTGGTCTCGGATCCAAAACAGCCGGCGTTCTGACGCACAGCTCCACCCACCGATCCCGGAATGCCAACGAAGAACTCGAGACCGGCGATTCCTGCCTCCACACTCGCCCGAGCAAGACGGGGAAGTGGAACGGCCGACCCGGCAGCCACTTGATGGCCCTCAAACTCGATCTCTGCGAACTCACCTCCAAGTCGGATCACCAAACCGGGAAAACCCTGATCGGCAACCACCAGGTTCGAGCCGCGCCCGAGAACCAAGATCTCGGGCTGGGAAACGATTTCGGACGAGATCAGTCGATCTAGATCGTCGTGCGTTCGAAGTTCGGCAAACCATCTCGCCGGCCCTCCCGACTTGTAGGTGGTGAACGGGCCAAGAGGAATATCGCGTTGCAGCAATCCAACCTCGACCAGACTCTCGACGGAGATCATGATGTCTCAGCCAGTCGAGACGCGAGCTCCCCATGGAGAAGCGTGATGTCGCCTGCACCCATAGAGAGAACCATGTCCCCGTCCTCGAGTCGTGGGAGGAGAAAAGACACAAGGTCCACCCGATGAGGGACATAGTGAACCGTGGCACCGAGATCTATGGCGGAGTCGGCAATCAGCTCACCGGTTATTCCGGGAACTGGTTCTTCTCTGGCCCCGTATATGTCTGTCACGACGATCTCGTCAGCCAGACGGAGTGACTCCGCAAACTCCCGGTAGAAGCGTTCGGTTCTCGAGTAGAGATGGGGTTGGAAGACCGCCCAGACCTTACCCGGGGCCGCGGATCGGGCCGCCTCTAGAGTCGCCCTGACTTCGGTCGGATGGTGGGCGTAGTCGTCGACAAGAGTCACACCGGCCACTGTCCCTCGATTATCCCAACGGCGTGCCACACCTTTGAATTCCGCTAGACCCTGGGATGCATCATCAAGGTCATATCCCGACTCAGCGAGTAGGGCTAGGGCTCCGGCAGCATTGAGGGCCACATGTTTTCCGGGATACGGAAGACGGACATCGACGTTGAACTCAGAGGATCTCAGGGAAAATAGCAACCCATCAGGCGACTCGATGAGACCTGAGAGCTGCCAATCGGAGTCGACCGAGAACCCGTAAGTCGATGTACCCGCGCGTTGGGAGACTGTCGCGGATCCCTCGTCGTCGGCACAGGCAAGCACCGGCCCCTCAACGGACCTGGCAACGGCCGCGAAACTGTCCAGTAGATCACCACGCGTGCCGAAATGCTCGAGATGCTCTGGCTCAATGTTTGTGATGACCAGACCGTTGAGGTTGATGCTTTCGAACGTCCTGAAGGCCTCATCCGCCTCAATGACCAGCAAGTCGGTGGTTCCTAGATGACCGTTGGTACCGAGTTCACTTATCTCGCCGCCCACGACAAACGAGGGGTCGTACCCGCCGGCCCTGAGGGCAGTGACGAGGAGAGCTGTGGTGGTGGTTTTCCCGTGTGTTCCAGTCGCACCAAGCGTCGGAATCTTCGTGGTGAGAGCATCGAGCAATTGAGGCCTTCGCCATACGGGAAGCCCAGCCACTCGCGCCGCCTCGAGTTCCTCGTCAAACTCGGGAACAGCCGAAGATGCCACAACCAGATCAGCTTTTTGGGCCACTGCAGGATTGTGTCCCGTGAAGACAATGGCTCCGAGGTCCGAAAGCGCCTCGAGCGTTGCACCACCTCTTAGATCCGAGCCGGAGACCTCGTGACCCCGCGCCAGCAGGATCTTCGCGAGAGCACTCATCCCGGCACCACCGGCGCCGACGATGTGAATTCTTCGAAACGGGATACTCATCAGGCCTCCATCATCGCCCGAGCAACCGCTCGTGCCGCGTCAGGCCTGGCGATCAGAGTGGCTGCCGTTCGCATGGCTTCCAATTGGCCAGAATCGAACAAACAACCGGTGATGACTTCTCCCAAACGAGCTAGCTCTGCCTCTGGCAAGGTTATTGCCGCACCAGCGCGGGTTAGGTAACGAGCGTTGCCCTTCTGGTGCCCAGTTGAGCCAAATTCCCCGGGAACAAGGATCGAGGGCGTCCCGGTTGCTGTTAGTTCTGCGACTGCTCCCCCGGCACGAGCCACTACTAGATCGCACGCCGCATAGAACATCTCCATGCTCTCTTCGAAGCCAATCCTCGTCCAGCGGATATCCTCCGCCGGGATCGCTGCCCGGATCGAATTCAGGTGCTGGTCTCCAGTCAGATGAAGGATCTGGAGTGGGCGGCCGACTCCCTCTCTGGCCAGTGTCAGCGCAGCCTCGTTGAGCACTCCGGCGCCAAGCGATCCGCCGAACACACCCAACACAGGGCTGTCGGTGCGCAGTCCGAAACGAGCGATTGCGTCACGGTGGAGAGTGGTGCGATCGAACGACCAAAATGGCTCACGAACCGGGTTTCCCACCCATTCGGCGTCGGGTAAACCGACGGTCTCGGGAAACGAGGTGAACGATCGGATGGCCCACCGAGCCATGAGTCGATTGGCAAGACCTGCCTCTGCGTTCTGCTCCGAATTCAGAAATGGAACCTGGGTCCGCCTGGCAGCCAATCCCGCCGGAACAGTCACATAGCCACCCATTCCGAGCACAGCCCGAACCCGGCTCTCCTCGATGGCCTTCTGGATCCGACGCCTCGCCTTCACTACCACCCATGGAAGAGTGATGTTCTGGAGTGACAACGAGCGTTGAAGACCCCGGAGCTCAATCTGAAGAAAGCGAAATCCTTCCCCCGGGTACACCTGTGCCTCGAGTCGAGAACCACCGACGAAGAGGACGTCCGAACGTGGCACTCCCAGATCGATGAGAGCCTCAGCAACCGAAAGGCCGGGGAAGACGTGTCCTCCGGTCCCGGCTGCCGCAATCAGAAAGGTCATAGCTTTCGCTGCACTCCGCTCTGTGCAATGTTCACAAGAATTCCCATGGCAGCCATCGACACGATCAATGCTGTGGATCCAAAGGAGACAAACGGGAGGGCGATCCCGGTGATTGGGAGCACGCCGAGCACTCCGCCGATATTCACCAGCGCTTGGAAGGAGAGCCAGACGGTGATCCCGGCGGCGACCATCCGACCGAAGCGGTCAGGCGCCCGTGAGGCCACCATCCAGCCTGCAAGGGCCAAAACGATAAAGAGACCAAGGACCGTGAGACCGCCGATCAACCCGGTCTCCTCGCCGATAATCGCAAAGATGAAGTCGGTGTGGGCGTTGGGTAGGTAGAGCCAACGCGCCCGACTCGCTCCCAATCCGACACCAAAAATCCCGCCGTTGCCGAGGGCGTAGTACCCCTGGATCACCTGATACCCGTTGCCGGAGGAGTCGGCGTACGGATCGAGAAACCCTTCGATGCGCTCCGCTCGATATGTCTCGTCAAACGCGAGAAAAGTCACGACGCCAACGACGGCTAGACCGAGCAGACCTACCCATTTGAGCGGCGCGTCGCTGGCGATGATCACTGCCATCGCGGCGGCGCCAATGACGATCGTCGTGCCCAGATCCGGTTGTCTCATGACCAAAACACCGATGACTCCGACAGTGGCGAGAACGGGCACGATGAAGTGCCCGAACTGATTGAGCAGCTTGTGTTTCCTCTCGAAGAGATAGGCGAGCACAAACACGACTGCAACCTTGGCCAACTCGGACGGCTGGAACCTCACAAATGGAAGGGGCAGCCATCGTTTTGCGCCTCCCACCTCAGGGCCAACAACCAGAACCGCGATGAGAAGCCCGACCGTGGCCAGGTACGCCGGCACCGCCACTTTCCTATAGAAGCGATACGGAATTCGGCTGGTAGCCAACAACGCGAGAGTTCCCAACCCCACGCCCATCAGTTGGCGTTTGAAAAAATAGAGCTGGTCGTCGGTCTGGTCAACAGCAACCACCGAGGACGCCGACTGGGTCGCCCCCAGTCCGATGACAACCAGAACGACCACCAAGACGAGGAGTGTTGTGGCTGTCCGGTTGTTTGCCCTCAGGAGCTCGGCCCGGTCCCGAGCAGCAGCCCTGACCTTCGAGATCGAGGTGACGTTCGCCGTCATTTGGTCTGCCCTCTCGTCTGCTCGCTTGCCAGCTCGGCGAACCGATCGCCACGAGCGGCATAAGATTCGAATTGGTCAAAGCTGGCAGAACCCGGTGCCAACAAGATTGTGTCCCCAGGGCCTGCAAGCTGAGCGGCCATCTCTACGGCTACTTCGAGAGTTCCGGCATATCTTCCTCTCTCCCCAGCGGCCTCAGCCAGATCGCGGCCACTTTCCCCGATCCCGAACAGCAGTCGGACGTTCGATTCCTGAGCAAGAGGCAGTATGTCGAGTCCCTTGGCCAAGCCCCCCGCAATGAGCACCACCGATTCGTGCACTCGAATCGAGGCCAGCGCAGCATGGGGATTCGTCGCCTTTGAGTCGTCGATCCAGACGACCCCGTCCGATGTGGTAGCTATCAACGACCGGCGGTGGACACCCGGAAGATAGGTGGTCGCGGCTCGAACAACACCCTCTTCGGAAGCGCCCATCTTCAACGCCAGCGCCGCGGCGACCGTGATATTGGCAAGATGACTCGGATCCTGTGACGGGATATCGACAAGGTCGATCGTCAGGTCACCAACGACAAGCATGTCGTCCTCGGGCCCGCCACCTCCAACCGGTCTGTTCAGCCCTGACACCGGATAAAGCTCGGAGAGAGCATGCCCGGCAAGGGAAGTAGCTCCTGAGTCGTCTGCATCGAAGACCAGCAAATCGCTGGCTGTTTGATTCATGAATATGCGTGCCTTTGAGTCGCGATACGACTGCTCTGAGCCATGCCAATCAAGGTGGTCGACAGCAACGTTGGTGATGGCTGCCGCCACCGGATGGAATTGTTCGATGAACCGAAGTTGGAAGCTGGAGACTTCCACCACAAGGACGTCATCGTCCGATTCGGCGTAGTCGGACAACGGCGACCCGATGTTCCCCGTTGCCGATACATCGAGACCCGAAGCATCCAGCATCGCCGCAGCCGCTTCGGTGACACTCGTCTTCCCATTGGTGCCGGTGATTGCTGCCACCGGCGCGCTGAGGTGTCGCCAAGCGAATTCGACTTCACTCCAAATGGGAAGCCCAGACTCCAGGGTCTCGACGACTGGGAGGGCTCGCTCAGAGAATCCGGGGCTAGCCACAACCAACTCGATGCCGTTGAGAATCTGGGGATCCCAAACGCCGCTCGCCACGGCGAACCCCTGCTCAAGACCGCGATGTCCCGGCGACTCGTCGTAGATAGTGACCGCCATCCCCTGTTTGCGGGCCAGCCGGGCAGCTGCAAGACCGGACACACCGGCACCGAGCACGAGGACACGGGTCACAGGATTCCCTCGAGACGGAGAAAGTCCCCGTAGAAGAAGCCAAGCCCCAATGCCACCCCGATCCCGCTGAGAATCCAAAACCGCACAACCACGGTGGTCTCTGGCCACCCACCGAGATCGAAATGGAAGTGGAGCGGCGACATCCGGAAGATCCGCTTCCCGGTGAGCTTGAAACTGGCCACTTGGAGGATCACCGACACGGTCTCGGCGACATATATTGCGCCGAGAACGACAAGCAGGAGTTGGGTGTTGGTTAGAAGGGCTAACGCTGCGAGAAGACCGCCGATCCCTTGGCTGCCGACATCCCCCATGAAGATCTTGGCCGGAGGAGCATTCCACCAAAGGAACCCAAGGATGGCCC
The DNA here is from genome assembly GCA_964195405.1 of uncultured Acidimicrobiia bacterium. Classification (GTDB taxonomy): domain Bacteria; phylum Actinomycetota; class Acidimicrobiia; order Spongiisociales; family ZC4RG35; genus CAXMPK01. The sequence goes on along the minus strand of CAXMPK010000145.1, from coordinate 10,461 downwards.
CGAACATCGCTGCGGAGACCATGGCCAGCTCGAGGGGGTCAACCGCATCGTAGAACCTATCATTTCTGAACTGCCAGAACGCAATGACGGTGTACGAGGCAACAACCAGAGTCGATGAGCCGGCAGCAAGCCCGTCCATGCCGTCGGCGAGATTCACACCGTTGGCTGCTCCGATGAGCATGATCAGGACCCAGGCAACGAAAAAGACACCGAGGTCGATTCCCAGGGGCCGAACAAATGAGAGCTGGGTAACAATCCCTGCCTGGGTCGCTCCATATGCAAAAACCCCGGCAATCGCGACCTGGCCGGTTAGTTTCGAAATCTTGGACAGGCCCAGGCTTCGTTGCCGAGAGTACTTGGTCCAGTCGTCCGCCAATCCGACCAGGCTCATCCCCACTAGGGCGAGTACTGCGAGCAGCCCACCGGTGTTGAAGGGTCTCAGCTCGAGACTGAACCCGTCGGCCGGCGTCCAAACCCGGACGTGAGCCAGAAGCCATCCGAAAACCGCCGCGGTGACAAAGACGACCCCGCCCATGGTTGGTGTTCCCTGCTTATGGGCGTGGCCTTTGATGTCTTCTTGGATGAATTGGCCGATCTCACGACGTCGGAAGAAACGGATCGCGTAAGGCGTGGCGAAAATCGAGGTGAGAAGACCAACCGCGGCTGCGACGAGCAGGGGAATCACCTGCCTATGCTCCCCGAATCGGTGTCCAAATCGGCGGACCTCCGATGCTGCTGAAGTGCCTCACGAGCGACCTCCCGGTCATCGAACGGGATCTGCTCCCCGTTGATGTCCTGATCGGGCTCATGACCCCTTCCCAGAACGAGCACTATGTCGCCATCTGCGGCAGCGGACACCGCCTGTTGGATCGCACGGTGACGATCAACTTCGGTAATCGAAGCGACCGACGGATTGAGGCCGGCCACGACGGATGCAACAATATCCTGAGGCTCCTCGGAACGAGGATTGTCTGAGGTGATGACGACAATGTCGGCCGACGAGGCAGCCTCCCCCATCAACGATCGTTTCTCGCGATCTCGGTCACCCCCCGCGCCCAACACCACAATCACTCGCTTTCCGTGCAACTCCCGGGCCGCCCGAATTGCTACGGCGACGCCATCGGGAGTGTGGGCGTAGTCGACTATCACGGTGATCGGATCTTCCCCTGAGACGATCTCATAACGCCCTGGCACACCGGCCAGACCGGGTAGACCGGCTATTACATCATCAAAATCGATGCCTGCGGCCAACGAGCAAGCGGAGGCCAACACCGCGTTGTCAAGATTGAACCTCCCGATGACGGGGACGCTCAGCGAGGCGCTCCCCCATGGTGTGTCAAGCGTGAACGTGGTCCCTTCAACGGTTGTGCGAACCCCGGAGTGGCGACAATGTCCTTTCTGGCCGACGGTCAGCAGGTTCCCGTTGAATGATTCTGCAATCTGTGCTCCAGCTGGATCATCGATATTCACGACGGCCGTGCCGATGTCGTAGTCCTCAAAGAGACGGCGTTTTGCCGACAGATAGCGATCCATATCCCCATGAAAATCGAGGTGATCTTGGGAAAAGTTGGTAAACCCGGCAACCGCGAATCGGGTGGCGTTCACCCGACCGAGCTCCAGTGCGTGCGACGAGACTTCGGCTGCAACCAGACTGGTGCCCGAGTCTCGCATCCTGGCAAGAAGTCGTTGAAAGTCCGACGCCTCGGGTGTGGTGTGCACCGCAGGCAGGGTGACGTCGCCGATCCGGGTGTGGATGGTTCCGACGAGACCCGTTGCTACTCCGGCTGAGCCGGCAAGAGACTCCACATAGTGAGTGACAGTTGTCTTGCCGTTTGTCCCGGTGACGCCGACGACGATCATGTCACGGGACGGGTTTTCGTGAACACTGGCAGCCAGTGGCCCAAGGGCCAGCCGAGTGTCCTGGACCACAAGCTGTGGAACGTTGGCTTCCAGTCTTTGGTCGACACAGACGGCGGTCGCGCCCCGGCCAACAGCGTCGCGGACGAAGATGTGACCATCGACCTCCAGCCCGCGAATCGCGACGAACAATGTGCCGCCGCTGGCGAGCCGCGAGTCATGTGTTACGTCGACGATCCGTATTTCCCCAGACACCACTGAACCGTCGAGACATCCGGAGACGACCGACGCCAAAGAGCTCAATGGGCTACCGCTGTTCGCCATCAGGTGTAACTCCAAGCCGGTGAAGGGCTTGCTCCATCACGGCTGCAGACACCGGGGCGGCTGCGACGCCTCCGGTTCGGAACTCGAAGTCCGGAGCATCGACAACAACAGCCACGACGATCTTTGGGTTGCTGATGGGCGCCATCCCAACGAAAGACGCTCTGGTTTCGTCGGTGTATCTGCCGTCACTGCCAAGCTTATTGGCGGTACCGGTCTTACCACCCACTCGATATCCCTCGACGGCGGCATTGCCGCCGGTGCCACGCTCAACGACTGACGCGAGGAGCTCTCGCATCAGAAGGGCGGTCCCAGACGAGACTACCTCCCGGGTTTCGATGCCGGCCACCTCGGTGACACCGTCGACATCAGTCTTCGATGAGAGAATATGTGGTGTGATCCAGCTCCCGTCGTTGCCTATTGCTGCATATGCCGCTGCCATCTGGAGTGGCGACGCAGCCACCGAGTAACCGATCGCCGCCGAAGCCCAACAGGTTTCGCAACCCGCCTCGAAATTGAGAAGTCCCGGCGACTCGACGGTGTAGTCGACGCCTGTCTTGCGACCGAGACCGAACCGCTCTATGTATTCGACCAGGCGCTTCTGACCAAGTCTGTCGGCAATCATGATCGTGCCCACATTGGACGAGCGAGTGAAGATCTCGGCGACGGTCATATCGCGGGTCTCATGCTTCTTGAAGTCCCGGTAGCAGCCGTACAAGTCATCTTCAGCTGAACGGCAGGCGTCGTCCCTCAGTTCCAGGACATCGCCAACGTCGTGAATAGTTGTTCCGATCGCCACCTCAGCCTCTTCGAGCGCAGCCGCGACCGTGATCAGCTTCTGGGTAGATCCGGGTTCATACATTCCCCTGACGATGAAGTTGGAGAAATTTCGACACTCTGTCGGATCGTCAAGGCGATCGCATTTTGGGTCAAGCGTCTGACGGGTGACGGGATCGAATGCAGGCCAACCAGTCATCGCAAGAATCTCGCCGGTTTCGACACCGAGCACCACAACCCAACAGTTGTCGGCGTTGGTCCTCTTTACCGCATCCTTGCATGCCTGCTGAGCTTGGTATTGAAGCGGGATGTCGACGGTTGTGTTGAGGTCGACACCGGGGACTGCCGGCACAATGTCGCTTATACCCTGGAGAATTGGGGTGCCGTCGAGCCCACGCTCGAACTCGGCTCTTCCGGGCACGCCGGTTAATTCCTCGTCATACACGAGCTCGAGACCCTCCTGACCGACACCGTCGATGTTGACAAATCCAATCACATGGCTGGCAACATCGCCGGCAGGGTATAACCGGGTCGGCTCCGGGAGGGAGTAGACACCTCTGATCCCCATGCCAAGGATCTCCTCGGCAAGGACACCCTCCACCTGCCGTTTCAAATAGACAAAGTCACGATCGCCTGTCAGCCGCTCGAGCAGTCGATCGGTGTCCACCTCGAGCAACCCACCAATCTGCTGGGCCACCCAAAGTGGCTCCTCAACCTGATTGGGTACGGCGTAGAGGCTTTGGGCCTCGACAGTCATCGCCAGCAAGTCACCGTTACGGTCGAAGATTTTTCCTCTCTGCGGTGCCAGGTCCCGTGACACGAGTCGCTGATTGAGGCCTTCCTGTGCGAGGACCGGAGCTGCGAACACTTGGATCTGGACGAGGCGATAACCCATGCCAAGCCATGCCAGAACGACCAGGATTCCAATGATCGCGATCCGAACCTTGGCCGGTTGGAGACGGGCACGGCCTCTAGGTGTATTCATGACCCCGCGTCCTCCGGTTGGAACACCGGAAGGGCGGAGCCCCGCTCAGAGTCCCGGTGCCAGCGCGTCGCCCGGTCGTCATTGGTTTGTTCCGTCGCTACTCCGCTCTGCCACCACTGGAGTCCCCGGTTCAAGGTCTACGAGGATGGGCTTGGTCTGCTCGGGGATGACCAACCCAAGTTCCTCTGCCAACGGTGAGATTCGGGCAGGATTCTCTAGCTGGGCAATCTCGAGATTGAGTTGCCGATTGAGCGCTGTCTGCTCGGCAATGGCCCGGTCAAGCTCAACTAACTCGAAGGCGGAGCCGTCAAGCGACGTTCGGGCAAAACCCAAACCGAGGAACGCCACGACTGCAATCAGAGCCATGACCATCCAGGGGGCAATAGTGGGTTTACGTAATCGACGCCCTCGCAGAACACGAAGTCCCTCGCTCTCTGCGCTTTGGGCCGCCGGTCGGATGGTCACGCGGCCACCTTCTCGGCAGCGCGCATTACGGCAGATCGGGATCGATTGTTCACGGCCACCTCGCCGGCGCTTGCCCTGATCGCCTTTCTGGTGAGCAGTCGGAGCTCGGCGCTCACACCGCAGCCACACACCGGGAGATCGGGAGGGCAGACGCAGCCGGTCGCACCGTCAGCAAACCGTCGTTTGACGATCCTGTCCTCAAGCGAATGATAGGAAATCGCCAGCACGCGCCCTCCCTCGCCAACCATTTCGATGGCTTGATCGAGACCACTGGCAACTGCATCCAGTTCGGCGTTGACCGCGATGCGGATGGCCTGGAAGGTACGTCGGGCGGGGTGACCCGCCCGACGTCGGGCCGCAGGCGTTGCCTCTGCAACAACGGTGGACAGGTGGGCGGTCGATTTGATAGGTCGGGCGGCGACGATTGCCCGAGCAATACGGGCGGCCATCGGCTCTTCTCCGTATCTGCGGATGATTCCAGTGATTTCGGTCTGAGACCACTCGTTCACGATTGTCCCGGCATCGAGACCTGCGTCCGGGCCCATCCGCATATCCAAGGGACCGTCCTTACGGTACGAGAAACCCCTCTCCCCATCATCAAGCTGATGTGAGGAGACGCCAAAATCGAACAACACAGCACTTGGAGGTTCCGAGAGCCGTTCTGACAGGACGTCGGTGAGATCGCCAAAGTTGCCCTGAATGGCAGTAACCCCAAGAGCGCCGGCATTCGCCAAAGCTTCCGGGTCACGATCAATCCCGATAATCGTCACGTCTTCTCCAAACTCATCCAACAAACGCTTGCTGTGACCGCCGCCCCCGAACGTGGCGTCAATCACGACTCCTGGCAGTGCGGGTGCAAGCAAGGCGACCACCTCCTCAACCAACACCGGCCGGTGGTACTCGTCTTCTTGCTTGATCCCGTCCTGGTCCATTGCCAGCCCCCCGGGCGCTGGTACCAACTAGAAGCGGGCGGAGTCAGGGGCCTTCCAATTGGTTCCGGGGGGCTGGCAATGAGCCAAGTCAAGGCGGGTGCGGAGTTCTGTCAGACCTCCTCGTCGAGATACATCTCGTCCCCGGCACTTCTGTCGCTGAGATAGGTGTCCTTCTCCCACAGCTCAATGTGATCGAATACACCAACAACGACAATTTCATGACCGGCGACCAATTCGGCGTAGTCGCGAAGATCAGGTTTCACCAGAACGCGCCCCGATTTGTCGAGCGTCTGGAGATCAGCACCCCCAAAGACGGTTCGAGAGAATCTTCTCCCGCCTTTGTTCTGGGGGCGATCGATGACGTCTGCGGCTCGTTTCTGAAACTCATCGACCGAAAAAATGACCAGTTGTCCGTCTTGCCCTTTGGCGACGACACATCCGTTTTCGAGCGGACGTCGAAAACTGGAGGGCATGACCACCCTCCCTTTGTCATCAAAACTGTGGAAGTACTCACCTAAGAACACTTCGGCCCATTTCCGTCCGTCCTACTTGCCAATCTCATCCTTGCGGGATCAAGCGCCACTATGGCCCACTTCACCCCACATGTCAACTATCTCAGCCCACACAGCCTCATCAACTTGACCTTTGATGACAGGGTGTGGGTGGACGCCCCAGAAACGGGCAGTTAGAAAGGGTTAGACCCTCCACGCTGGTCTCGGACCAGCAGTCTCGGCGAAGAATGACAATCAGGTCAGGCGGATTCGGAAAGCAGGTACGGCTGCCATTCAGGATCGACCTGGAACCCGGTCGATGCATAGATCCAGGCGAACCGTCTGGGGGGCCTGGGGTCGGTCTTCAGGTTGAAACCACTTTCGGCTGGTGTCCGATCACCCTTGCGCACGTTGCAGGCCCGACAACATGCCACGACATTCTCCCAGGTGTGATCGCCGCCTCGGGACTTCGGTTTGATGTGATCGAGTGATTCTGCGGGACCACCGCAGTATTGACACCGATGGCCATCACGCCCAAAAACGGCCCGTCTGGTCACGGGCACGGCGCGACGATAAGGAACCTTGACAAACCGTGTGAGTCTCACGACAGATGGCAGTTGCAGCGAAAGTGACTCGGAGTTCCAGGTCTCGTCTTTGGAAACGACCACACTCGCCTTGTCCATGAGGACGAGGATGAGCGCCCGCCGTTCGCTAACCACGGAGAGCGGTTCATAACTAGCGTTGAGAACAAGAGCTCGGGCCAATGAGTTTTCCTTCGACCTACCTGCGACAAGGGTACTCGGGTCTCGAATTCACAAGCAGCGCCGCAGTTCAGGTGTTGACGGCCAACTTCGACTGCGTAGTGGCGGCAAATGAGGCACGGAGAGCGCCGCCGACTGCCCGGGCCAACGCATCTTCCCAACCGGCTTCCACACTGGCAGAGCCCTTGGTTTCAATCTCGCCGTTGGAGATCGACACCGCAAGCATCCCGTCGTCACCGACAGAGACGTTGACCACTTCCACCGGAATCTGCCCTATCACCTGACACCAGGCGTCGGACACACCCTGGGCGATAGCAATCGGAGAGGCTGCAACGACCCGAAACGATCGGACATTGGTGGTCGTCACCTCAACTCGTGCTCCCCCACTGATAGGAGTGATCTCAACGTCAACCCCGAATTCGCTATTCGTTGCTCGCTCTGATCGAGAATGTTGCAGCTGTGGCGGGCGTGGCGAACGGACTCCGTAGGCGACAAGCAGCGAATGGAGCTTTTCCATCACAAGGCTCTCGTCTGCTCCAGGTTCGAGGCGAACGTTGATTCCTCCACCGGAATCCGTTAGATCCACGACAACAGAAGCGACTCCCGGTATCTCTTGCAGTCTGGTTGAGAGGCTCGATGTCATCGCGCCAGTCCCCAAAGTCGAATTCTTCGCATCTGTTTTCGCCACTCGAGGTAGTGGACCAGATCGGTGGAGGGCATCGAGACAAAAGTTGTCCCATAGGCAGTCTGGAGACGCCAGTCGAGATATGCCCGTGAAAGATACGGTCGGCCATGACGACGCAACGCCCAAGTCGAGAGAACTGCCTCCCAAAACAAGGTCGGACGCCTCAGCAACGCGCCTATGTGGCTCGGCAACCCCAACCAGGTGGTCAATTTGATGCTCCCAGATTCATACCCCGTTCGACAGTCTAGCCCCCAGATCGCTGACCTGGGGGTAGAGTCGCCAGATGCGAATTCGGAGACAGATCGCTCTTGAATGAGGCAAACCCCGCAAGGATCGACATTTTCGGGCAACATTTCAATCGCGTGGTCAGCAATGTTGAAACCGTCATCCAGGGCAAACGCGAAGTAGTCGAATTGATGGTCCTCGCCCTCGTCGCCGAAGGACACGTTTTGATCGAAGATGTTCCGGGCGTTGGCAAAACCCAACTCGCCAAATCTCTAGCTAAGAGCATCGGAGGTGCCTTCAACAGGATCCAGTTCACCCCTGATCTTCTGCCTTCGGATGTGACCGGCATCTCGGTGTGGGATAGAGATCGTTCCGAATTCGAGTTCAAACCAGGTCCCATTTTCGCCAACATCGTGGTTGGTGATGAGATAAACCGAGCCAGTCCCAAGACCCAGTCAGCACTGCTCGAGGCCATGGAAGAGCGTCAGGTGACCTCCGACGGGATCACCAGGGCGCTGGAACTGCCATTTATGGTGATCGCCACCCAGAATCCCTTGGAACACGAGGGAACCTATCCGCTACCTGAAGCTCAATTGGATCGTTTCATGATGCGGGTAGTGATCGGCTATCCGAGCCGGGAAAAGGAACTAGAGATTCTCGACACCCACGGAATCCGTTCGACGTTCTACGACCTCAACCCGGTAGCAACGGTGGAAGAAGTTGAGGAGATGGTGACAATCGCCCGAGAAGTGGCCGTCTCCCAATCAGTGAAGAACTACATTGTCGATTTGGTTGAGGGCACCCGCCTCCACCCTGATGTCAAGCTCGGAGCGTCTCCAAGGTCGGCGCTGTTCCTTCAGAGACTGGCTCGATCGCGTGCAGCGTCACAGGGCCGTGACTATGTGATGCCGGATGACATCAAAGTCTTGGCGCAACCGGTGCTCGAACACAGGCTTGCGATGCGTCCCGAAGCGCAGATGCGTGGCGAAACGGTTACCGATCTCATCGACGACATTCTGGGAAGACTCCGGGTCCCCGGGACCACATCGAGGATCGCGACGTAGTGGTGGGTCGCTAGTGCCGACCATCAGGGGTTGGGCTCTTCTCGGCGCCGGTCTGGCCTTGGCAATCCTCTGGTATGTATTCGGCGACCCCGAGTTGCTTTTGGCAGGAATCTTCTTTCTCCTTGCTTCGCTTGTCGGGCTCATCTACGTACGTACCCATCGCCCGAATCTTGGGGTTGGCCGTCGTCTCGGATCCACTGTGGTTCACAACGGAGACACGACCACCGTGACGTTGGTTCTCGAAAATCGGGGGCGGAGGCGGGTACGCCGGCTAGTGGTTCAGGATGAGGTTGAGCAGCTGGGATTGGCCACTTTCGAACTTGCTGCATTGGCGTCTGGCGAAACCGCAACAGCCACCTACCGGGTTACCTGTCGCCCCCGTGGGGTGTACTGGGTGGGGCCGGCCCGAGCCTCGTCCTCAGACCCGCTCGGCCTCGCGGAGCTGCAATCACCTGGCGGGGCGATGGATCGAATCGTCGTCTACCCCAGCGTCGAGGATTTGAGTGGGTTTCCCCTTGTAAGAGGTCAGGATCAAGCGATGAATGCCTCTAAACCGGAGCACAGCCAGAGAGGTGGCGAAGACTTCTACACATTGCGTGAATACCAGCGCGGCGACGACCTACGTCGAGTCCACTGGCCTTATTCAGCGAAAACCGATCAGCTGATGATCCGACAGTTGGAAACGCCCTGGCAGTCGCGTGCGCTAGTTCTTCTTGATGTGAGGCCCTCTTCATATGAGTCGGCCGATGCCTTCGAGACTGCAGTGTCAGGCGCGGCAAGTGTGATTACACATCTTGTCAGTTCGGGCTTCGACGCCGATCTTTGGGCCGGAGATGCCGATACGATCGATGCGACTCGATATTCGACTGTCATGGAAAGACTTGCCGTGGTCGAGCCCGACAGCGCTATCGACATCAGCTCGGTTGCTGCACGATTGCGGGCCAAAGGTGGTGGCGGGGCGTTGATTCTCATCACGGGTGTCGCAGACCGGGCCTTGCTCGGAGTCCAGCAACTTCTCTCCAGTGACTATCGCACTACCGTTTTGATGGGAGCTACCAGTTCGACAGCCCAGACCCTGATCGGGTTTCACCGCCTCGGGGTGACCACTGTGTCGGTCGAACCTGGCGAGGAGTGGGCCAAATCCTGGCTGACAGCGATGAGGAACTCGTGGGACGCCGTCTCGGTCAGCTAGCGGGGCTGATTGCCTTCGCTCTGGTGCTGGCAAGGTTGGGTCGTCTTCTCCAGTCAGGTCCAGGGACGCCCAGATGGCAGCTGATCTTGTTGGCCTCCGCGTTTCTCGGTGGCATCGTTTGGTGGCTGATCAGACAGGTTGTTACCAGCAGAGCCTTATCGGTCGCCCTTTTCTCCCTTGGTGGCTTGGTCCTTTTCTTGAGGATCAGCGCCCCTGACACGCTCTTCGCCGGCGTGCTGCCCACGACTGAGACGCCGACAGCACTGTCCTCGACTCTGGAACAGGCCATCGGAGTGATCAGACATGGAATCCCGCCGATCATTCCGAGTGCCGGTGTCATAGCGATCCTCGCCATCGTGGTCTGGGTCGTGGGCGCGTTGTACACATGGGGCTACCTGGCGGGGCCGGCCATTGCCATGATTCTTCCCTCCATCGTCCTCTATCTGCAATTTGCCATCTTCGATCGTGCCAGCGCCGGCCTGGGATGGATGGCAGCCTCGACATTCATGCTGGCAACGGCGGTCACAACCCTTGCCCTCGATCGCAGAAGTGACGTGGGTCGTGCTCGTGACAGCGAAGGTAGGCCCAAGCCGGCACGCTCGATGGTCGCAGCGATCGTCAGCGCCGGGTTGGTCGGGGTCGTCGCGGTGACAGCCGCCAACAGCGCATCAGGGACCATCTCTGAGTACGGCAATGTCCCCTGGCG
>CAXMPK010000144.1:0-1950 GCA_964195405.1 uncultured Acidimicrobiia bacterium | reverse complement strand
TACGGGAGACTGACCGGTTGGGTGGAATCGCAATAATATCGAGGGCGGAGACCACAGAGGGTCGCTTGAGGAAGGCCAGACCGTCGAATTCGAGATCGGTCCGGGCCGCAAGGGCGACGAGGCCCGCAACGTCCGCGTCGTGTGACTGCAGTGGCTCGCCAGCGCTTCACGATCTGATCAGAGATCGCAGCGATGGCCAATGTCTCCGATGAGGGACCTTCAATCCAAGCCGGATCTCTGAGTAGGCGATCGAAAGCCCATGAAAGCCTGGGAGGTTCGAAGAGCCAGGCAGTTGATACCTACGCATCCAAGATTTCCTTCAACTTCTCCAGGTCGGAGGCAGTCTGGCGTCGCATAGTTCGTTTCATGATGAGCATGAGGACCCTCATCAGAAAACTCGGCTTCAACCGCGTATCGATTGTCACGCGGCTGCCAGCACCCTCAGCGTTGATGCCATAGGACCCATGGCTACCCCTGAACATGCTACCGGTGACGTCCCAAGCCATGATGCGCGGCTCATCCCACTCCGTCACCGTCCACGGCCAGTCCCCTATGCCTCGCACCACGTGCAAGCCAGTCGCTCCCACACCGTACGGCGGATCTGAGATCATGCGCGCACTGGTTACACCGGTGCGCCAACGCGTGTCGTTGGAAACGTCAGTTAGGAACGTCCAGACATCTTCAGGAGCCCGCGCGATCGCTATCGAACTCTGAAAGCTGTTCCATGCCTCGCCGCTCGTCACTTCATCTCCTCCTAGGAGCACACTTCATGAATCGGTGGCTGAGACCGACTGCGATCCCTTTGACGAGCGCCATAGGCCGCGGCTCGCCAGTCCGACCAGACCATACCAAGGGTATGAGTCAGGAACCGACCAGCGAACAGAACGGTGTGACCGGGACCCTCCTCCGTCAAACTACCTGCAAACTCCACACTCTGGCGCGCCCATAAGTGCCGTTATGTGCGGCTAATGAGTGTGGATACTGCCCACGATCTTGTACTCAGTGTGGGTTGGGTCCAAGCCGGACGCTTCGAAGACAACGTATGCCGGGTGTGACTTCTCTTCGCTAATGGCACGGTCATGGTGTTCAGAGGTCTCCCATATGGCGGCGATCTGGACGACGCCTTCCCCTTCGGTGAGATAGCAGTTGATCAGACCGTCTGGGCGTGTTCCGACAACGAGGTTGGACCAAGCACCGAACACGTTGGCATTGGTTGCCTCGTCTACCTCTGCGTGGGCGATCGACAGGATCATTGTTCCTCCAGCTTGTCGGGTGCTCGCGACTGTACTGAACAAGCACGGTGACCTACCGGGGAGAACCAGACTGAGCCGCCCATAAGTGCCGTTATGTGCGGGTGTGAACGCCGTTCATGGACAGTCGAAGTCGCTGTTTGGCCACGTCCAAGTCAGGATTATGCCGTCTTGGATGACGGCGCTATGTCCGACCTGACAGTATTCCTCACCGTCGGAACTGATCCAGACGTGATCCCAGGTCACTGTGTCGCCCGTCGCCTCGACATGTGAGATTGTGTAGGCGTTCTCCTCGGCGGCGTAGCTGAGGTCTTCAAGATGCACAGCACGAATCTGGGTCAGGCCACTCACGGAGTCGTTGGCCGGATGACCAGTTATCACGGACTCCTCAGAAAAGAACACCATGACTCCGTCGATCTCCCCTTCGTTGTAGGCAGCGGTATATGCCTCAATGGTTGAGGCAGGATCTGTGTCATCTCCACCACAGGCACCGACTATCAGCACCATGGAGATAACAGCCATAAACGACTGAGATATCGACGTTTCTGCCTGAAGGCATCGGGATCGGGCCGCCTATGTGGTGGCCTGCCGCCGTCTTCGTTTTCAAGGGGCTCATCGTCGGACCCCCGTGGCGATCCGGCCCTGGTTTCTGTGTCCACTCCCGGAGACCGTGAAGACTTACTTGCCTGTTTTGGGTTTC
>CAXMPK010000143.1:0-4349 GCA_964195405.1 uncultured Acidimicrobiia bacterium | reverse complement strand
TGCGGAAGATAGGCGCGCACGGGCCAACGGGTATTCACCTCGGATGTAGATGAACCCCCGTGCGGCGCGGACCGCGAACCCTGCAATGGTGATTGCCTCGATTAGTAAGTAGGGGTCAGCTTCCATGAGCACGCGGTCTTTGAATGTGCCAGGTTCAGACTCATCCGCGTTGCAGACGACGTACCTTGGCCCATCGGCGTTTGCCACGGCTTCCCATTTGATCCAGGCAGGGAACGCTGCTCCTCCGCGCCCTCGCAAGTCGCTGACAACAATCTCCTCTACAACAGATGGACCGCCGATAGTCAGCGCGTGGCGAAGGGCTGTGTAGCCACCCTTTGATAGATGGTCCTCGAGGTCGATGGTCGTGCGGGAGAGGAGACGTGTGTCAGGGACGGACGGAGTTGGGGCGACGTTCGAGGTTGGCGCTTCGGTATCAAGCAACTCGATGATCTGGTCGGCCGTCGCGGGTGCGATGACGATGTCATTGCCACCGGCGACCTGGATGTACGCGGCAGAGCCCTTCTCACATTGTCCGAGACAGGGAGAGCGCACCCACCTCGCGGAACTTCCGAGTTCGCCAGGCTCTCCGAGCACCTCGGCAAGATGTGCGGTGTTCCTGTTGACGCCCGATGCTTTGCATGCGATGTCATCGCACACGTTTGCGACCCTGGCCGGTCTCGGTTCTGTTGCAATCAGCTCGTAGAACGTGGCAACGCCATAAGCCTCGGCTGGTGAGACGGGAATACGCTGCGAGATGTAGTTCAGAGCCCCGTGGCTGACCCAACCCAGTTCATCCTGTATGGCGTGAAGTGCCGGAAGGAGAAGGTGGCGACGAGCTTGTGATTCGTGGAAACCACCGTATGCGACGTGGTCGTCGGCTGTCGTGCGAACCTGTGCTCCGGAGAACACGGAGTCTGGTGGGCCAAGGACGCCGTCGATAGCTTCGCGCTCAATGTCTGTCGGTGCATCCGTTGTGGTTTGGAAGTCGATGGCTGCCTCAGCTTCCGGTCAGGGCTTCTATGCGCACAGCCGTCGCTTTGAACTCCGCTGTTCCTGACTTGGGATCCCATGCATCCAGGGTCAAGATGTTCACATCAACATCGTCAGGTGAGTGGATTGCCATGAACACAAGGCCCTTGCGCAGTCCCGATGTCAGCCTTACGGGCATGTTGATCGAGCCACGCCGCGAGGTCACCTTCACCGTGTCTCCCTCGGTGACGCCGAGTGCAGTTGCTTGTTCTGATGACATGTCGATGACAGCTCCGTGTTTGATCGGAGACCTGTAGCCACCAGACTGAACACCTGTGTTGTATCCGTCGAGTCGCCTCCCTGTCGTGAGCCGGATCGGATAATCGCTGTCGAGGGGGTCGATAGGCGGAACCCAATCGACCATCGAAAACGGCGCTGATGCACGAATGAGCGGGTCGGCCCAAAGACCTGCATGGAGAAACAGTGTGCCAGGATGATCCTCAGTGGGACATGGCCACTGGAGGCCGCCGAGTGCTTCAAGACGCTCGTAGGACATCCCGCCGTGCATCGGGCTCAGAGACCGCAATTCGTCCCAGACCTCTTCGGCCGTCTGGTGGTCCCACTCGTGGCCAAGCTGTTGGGCGAACCGCGTGATGATTTCAATATCGTCCCTTGCATCGCCAGGTGGTTCAATCGCCTTGCGAATTCGTTGCACGCGTCTCTCGCTTGACGTTGCTGTACCTTCGGTCTCAGCCCACCCGACAGCCGCAGGGAACACGACGTCGGCGAGTTCGGCGGTTTTTGTGAGGAAGATGTCTTGAACAACAAGGTGATCAAGGTCCTCGAGCAGATGGATCGCGCGGGGCGTATCCGCCTCGGACTGAGCAGGGTTCTCGCCTACGATGTACATCGCTGTGATGTCGCCGCGTTCCATAGCGTCGAACATCTCTGTGACGTGCCAGCCTATCTCAGATGGAACGGTCGCTCCCCACGCTGTCTCGAACTTGGCTCGTGCAGCGTCGTCTGTGACGTTCTGGAATCCCGGAAGTTTGTTGGGGAGCGACCCCATGTCTCCTCCACCTTGGACGTTGTTCTGACCCCGGATGGGCACAAGGCCAGACCCATACCGTCCGACGTGGCCTGTCAGGAGGGCGAGGTTGATGAGCGACACGACGTTGTCAGTTGCGTTGTGGTGTTCCGTAATGCCGAGCGTCCAGCAGAGTTGGGCTGTCGGCGCTTGTGCATAATCGTGGGCGAGATCGCGAATCGCAGCTTCGGGGACGCCGGTGATCTGTTCGGCGTATTCAAGTGTGTATGACTCAACGTGTTTGGCGAATTCATCGAATCCAGTTGTTGCGTGTTCGACGAAATCGGTATTCACTAAGCCGGCATGGATTATCTCGCGAGCCACCGCATTGGCGAGCGCGATGTCTGAGCCTGTGTCGATGCCCAGCCAGGTGTCCGACCATTCCGCAGACTCGGTATGCCTCGGGTCCACGGTGTACATCTTCGCGCCGCTGCGGACCCCTTTGGCGAGATGGTGAAAGAAGATCGGATGTGTCGAGCGCGCGTTTGAACCCCATAGGATGATCAGATCGGTCGTCTCGATCTCCTCATATGACGACGTTCCTCCGCCTGCTCCGAATACTGCCGCCAGACCGGCGACGCTCGGAGCGTGTCAGGTTCGGTTGCAGCTGTCGACGTTGTTCGTATGAAGGACCGTACGTGCGAACTTCTGAGCGACGTAGTTCATCTCATTCGTCGCCTTTGAACAGGAGAACATGCCAACGGTTGAACCATCGGCGCCACGGAAGCCCTCAGCCGCTCGCTCAAGAGCGACATCCCATGTTGTGGGAACCAGGCCTCCATCGACCCGAATCATCGGTGTCGTCAAGCGTTCATATCGGTTACCCATCTCACCTCCTTCCCGAGAAGGGAGAGCGTCCCAGACTGTCTCGCGGGACTCTTGCGTCCAGATCCGCCCTTGGTTTCATGCGGTGGCCGCGACGAGTAGGTTGAATCGCTCGGCTGGTGTGTCCCAGTCAAGCGTTTTGCGTGGTCGTGAGTTTAGGAGCCGAGAGATCTCGTCGAGTTCATCTTGGGTGTAGCCCGATAGGTCGGTTCCTTTGGGGAGGAATTGTCTGACGAGTCCGTTCCAGTTCTCGTTGGTGCCTCGTTGCCATGGCGAGTGCGGGTCACAGAAGTACACGGGTATCCCGGTTTCGATGGTGAAGGAAGCATGTGCTGCGAGTTCTTTGCCTTGGTCCCAGGTCAACGTCTTGGTTAAGAGGGCGGGGAGGCGCCCCATTTCGTTGCTGAGACGCTCAGCAACATGTGCAGCGGTTTTGGTGTCGACCTTGATGAGGTGCCCGTATCGGGTGGTGCGTTCAACAACGGTCCCGACCTGGGACTTGCCGCCTTTCCCGATGATCAGGTCACCCTCCCAGTTCCCAGGAATGGCACGGTCTTGGACGTCAGCTGGCCGGTCTGAGATCATCACCATGTCAACGATCTTGCCCCGGGTCGTCACTTCACGACGTTGCGGTTTACGTCTGATGCGCCCAGAACGTAGACAGGCAACGAGTTCTTTACGCAACCCGCCTTTCGCCTGGACATAGATCGCCTGATAAATCGTCTCGTGTGACACCCACCATTGTGGATCATCAGGATGCTCTTTGCGAAACCGGTTCGCGACCTGTTCAGGAGACCACTTGCCGGTCTTCATGTGACCGACAACTTCTTTAAACAGCCACGGACGTTTCTCGACCCACGTCACACGCTGTCGTCTCGCGCACTGTTGGGCACGGTCGTGGGCCCTACACGCCCGATACGCGTCCCTGCCGCCGTTCCTTTCGATCTCGCGCCAGACCGATCCCCGATGCTTCCCAATCCGGTCCCCGATCTCACTATTCGACTCGTCACGCTCGATCCCGACACGGATCTCCTCGCGATCTTCCCATGTGAGCACCCCAGGACGCTGTGTTGATTCACGTAAAGTCATCCGGCCATGTTCACACACAAACCGGTCTACCGACCGCGGAGACACCCCAGCCACAACCGCCGCCTCATCAATCGTGGCACCCCGAGCAAGCTCCACCAGAGCCACCCTCACCACCCCATACGGGATCTTCCAAAACGACATGTCTCACCTCAATGAGTCACCCCGTCGCGCTCACCACTTGAAATCAAGGCCAGATGTTGCGCTTCTGGACGCCAGACGCCGACCAATTCATGCGCTAGCTTGGTGTTGTGAAAGAAAGGAATATCGCCCTTCGACGTGCTCTGCTGAAGGCGCTGGTCGCCATCGCGATCATCGTGGTGGTAGTCACCGTGACGCTTGCCCTTCGCGAGGGCATCTTCATACCCAGAGCGTTCATGCT
>CAXMPK010000142.1:0-4198 GCA_964195405.1 uncultured Acidimicrobiia bacterium | reverse complement strand
CAAACCGGGTCAACCAAACGAGAAGCCCTCCGACTACTCAAACGAAAACTCGCCAACGTCGTCTACCGGACCCTCCTAAACGATGCTCAACAACCAGCCCTAGCCGACGCCGCTTGACATAGGAGAAACACTTATGGGCGGGCTGATCACGCCTTCATGAACCGCACATAATGCCGGTTATGGGCGGCGCTCTTGCTCATCTCACTGGCTTTATTGTGAGTTGCCAGCGTCCGAACGTTGAGGGGTTTTGAGCTGGTGGCCCGTTGTTAGGGTCAAAGCGGTCGCACGGCGGCAATCCGCAGCCTGGGAGGATGAGAGTGCATTTCCGGAGAGGCTGGCTTCTCTTGGTGGCTAGTGCGCTGATAGCCGGTGCTTGTGACACCGGCGACACGGCCGAAACCACCGATTCCGGGTTTATTTGGTCTCGGGTCGTCCACGACGAGGCGGTTTTCGGCGGAGCGAGACATCAGGCGATGTTGGGTGTGACTGCGGGTGGGTCGGGTCTAGTTGCGGTCGGAACGGACCTGTCGGCGACGATACCGATGCGGCGGTGTGGACCTCTCCTGATGGGGTCACCTGGTCACGGGTTCCTCACGACGAGGCGGTGTTCGGCGGGGCGCTATTCCAAGTGATGGACGGCGTGACTGCGGGTGGGCCGGGTCTCGTAGCGGTCGGACACGACGTTCAGCAGGCGGCGGTGTGGACCTCTCCTGATGGGGTCACCTGGTCGCGGGTTCCCCACGACGAGCCTTTGGGCGGACTGCGCGGGAAGATGTACAGCGTGACCGCCGGCGGGCGGGGTCTGGTAGCGGTCGGAGAGGACCTGTCGAGCAATCTCGACGACTTCCATGATGATGCTGCGGTGTGGACCTCTCCTGATGGGGTCACCTGGTCACGGGTTCCCCACGACGAGGCGGTCTTCGGCGGCGCGGGCAACCAGTCGATGAAAAGTGTGACCGCGGGTGGGCCGGGTCTGGTAGCGGTCGGATCGGACATGGCCTTCGGCCTGTCGAGTCCCGGTTTTGATGCGGCGGTGTGGACCTCTCTAGATGGCCTCGTCTGGCTACGGGTCCCCGACGACGAGGGAGTCTTCGGTGGATCGGGAACCCAAGTGTTGGACGGCGTGATCGTGGGAGAGTCGGGGGTGGTAGCGGTCGGACATGAAAAGCTGGGTGACGATGATGATGCGGCGGTCTGGGCAGGGGCGCCGCCTGACTGATATGTAGACAGTTCGTAAGTTGGCCGCTGGCTGAACCGCTCATGAACACGCCAGGTCCCTGCAACTCCCGCACATAACGGCACTTATGTGCGCGTAGTCAGCCGCACATAATGCCGGTTATGGGCGGCCTTTCGGCTCAGAGTGAGGGCTGATACGGCTGGTTGTGGGGCTGCATGTTTGCTGGTATTGAGCGCGTGTTGTGACGAGAAGATTGGATTAGGTGACGACACTGAGTAGCTGCCATTCGCCCGGCACCCCTTTGAGGTTGGTCTTTGCTCCCTCTTGGAATCTGATGCCTGAGCCAGCTACAAGATCACGGACGGTGCTGGTGACAACAACCTCGTTGGGCATCGCAAGAGCTGACACCCGTGCGGCGATGTGTACAGCCATGCCAGCCACGTCCTGACCTCGTCGTTCGGCCTCGCCGGTGTGGAGGCCGGCTCGTAGCTGAATATCGGATTCCATGGCCCGGCTCATCAGACTCTTTGCACACATGATCGCCCGTCCGGGACCATCGAAGATCGCCAACATCCCATCGCCGGTGCTCTTGATCCATTCCCCACCAAAGTGGCTCAACTCATCCTTGGAGAACTCGTCGTGAACGTTGAGAAGCCTTGACCAGGCTCTGTCACCAAGATCATCAGCTTTCACCGTCGAGTCGACGATGTCGGTGAAAAGTACTGTTGTCAGAAATCGATCCACTCGAACTGTGGGTCGTGTCCCGACCAGGAACTGTTGAACTTCGGCCAACGGCGAGTCTGCGTCTCCCACCCAGGGCCAATGGTCGCTCCCTGGAAGAACCACCAGTTTGGCTCCGGGAATCTGTTCCGCCATGTACCGGCTAGACCGCACATCAATGACACGATCATCCTCTCGATGGATAACCAGCGTGGGCACGCCGATGGTCGGCAAAACGTCTCGCACATCTGTCGCCCCGTTGGTTTTCATGAGCGAAATCCACATCGCGGGACTTGCGCTGAGCCGACTGGCACGACTCCACCAGCGTTCAAACTCGGCATCCCCTACCGCACTTGGAACGAAGAAGTCGACGCCGAAGTATTCGCCAAAATCGCCAGCCTCAAGCGACTTGAGTTGGGCGATTCCCTGCTCCCTCGTGACGCCCCACGGCCAATCTTCGGCCCACGAAATCCGTGGGGTAGCGCCCCAGAGAACCAGAGCTGCGGTCCGACCCGGATGAGTTGCTCCGAACAGGGCGGCTGTTGAGCCGCCCTCAGAAAAGCTGAACAGCGACACCTGCTCAGAAGACACAGCATCCAGAACCGCATCAATATCAGCCATCCGATCCTCGAGAGTTGGTGGACGATCCACCGGCACCGGATCAGAAAGACCAGTACCCCTCTTGTCGAAAAGGATCAAACGTGAGAACGAAGCCAAACCTCGCAGGAATGACGCTTGTCGAGGCTCCTCCCAAGCCAGCTCCACATTCGACACCAATCCAGGAACAAACAGAACATCGATCGGCCCATCCCCAACAACCTGATACGCGATATGGAGATCCCCAGCCTTTGCATACCGAGTTAGTGGCGGTTCAAAAGGCGGACCATCTCCCATAGCCAGAGCCTATCTACACACCAGACCGCACCGCACATAACGGGACTTATGGGCGCTATTCAGCGTGGCAAGTGACCGCACATAATGCCGGTTATGGGCGGGGCAATTAAGCGAGCGGTGTTATTCGTTGGTCGATGAGTGTTTTCATATCTGTGTTGGTTTTGTCGGCTAGGAGGGATAGGAAGGTTTCGGTGCTGAGGGCTTCCGCTGTGTGTACGCCTGGAATATCGATTTGGCGGTTGGCTATGCCCTCAACTGCGGCGGCCAGGATTGTGGGGGTTGATATCCATGCGCCTGTGGCCCAACTCGTAATTCGTACGGGACGACCGTCCATAGTCCCTTCCGCTTCGGCCCAAACTTGGGCTGGGGGAAAGCCGGGTGGCGGCTCTAGCCTCACTCTTTGGCGGTCTACAGCCTCGAAGAACTCAATGACGGCTTCAGAGGCAGATAGGTCACCATTTGCGACCGACTGGGCGGCCTGTCTGAAAAGGTTGTCGGCTTCCTTTGGGACAAACCCAAGGCAAGTGACCGCCTCGCTTATTGTCGGTAGATACCGGGGCAGTGTTGTTGGTTCGCTGTGGTCGTGTAGCGCCAAAGTCACAGCGTGTCCTGATGGCGTTGTCGAATCTTTGACAGTGCCCGTGGGCGCAGTGGATGCTGTCTTGTTCGCATAGATGTGAGCGGGGCGTGATGCTGCTTCGATCATGCTGCGCCAACCGGCCCCTGTCCGCCCCGTTGCTTTCATCGACGCAACCGCTGCCTCGTCAGGCACGACAGCCGCCGCTGACATTGCTAAAGCCACAGCAACTTTCGAGGCCGATTCGAGGCGGCTGGCGGCTTGGACCGCCAGAATGTTGCTCAGCCCCGGATAATTGCCCATACCCAGGAGGCAGACAAGCCCCTTCTGCTTCGCCTTGGCATCCAAGCCCAATCCTTCGCTTGTTTCGGATGCTCCCTCGGCCGTGTCTACATAGTTGACTCCCAAGTCAACAGCGGCTTGGAGGACAGGCATCAACGTCGCCGAATACGGACCGGCGACGTTGACTATCAGCTCAATCTTGTGACGTTTGACCAATTGAGCGACGGATGCTGTCTGTTCGGCGTCAACGGTCTCAGCGACGGCGCTATCCAATGCCGATATCAGGGTCTTGCATGCGGCAAGATCACTATCAGCAACAACTATCAAGTCCAATACTGGACTTGCTGCAAGAAGAGGAAGAACGACACCACCCACAGTGCCAGCGCCCCCCACCAAGAGAATCCTCACCGGGCCAGCGTAGCCAACCAGAGCCGCCTCCTCTTCACCCGCACATAACGGCACTTATGTGCGCCTGATCTCGGGCGTCAGGGACCGTACATAATGCCGGTTATGGGCGGGCTGGGTCGCCTACGTCGACTCACGGTTTC
>CAXMPK010000141.1:0-2802 GCA_964195405.1 uncultured Acidimicrobiia bacterium | reverse complement strand
GAGCTTTGGTCGACGACGTTGCGGAGCTGCCAGGGATCGTTGATGTTGTCGTGGAGAATATAGCCACCGTTCGAACCGTAGCCGGCCTTGACGGTGCCGTTCTCGAAGCTGGCGTAGGTGTGTGTCTTGGTCCGAACCCCGGTGTAGGGCGCCGCCGGCTGGGCAGCTGCTCTCCCGCCAAGATCAGTGGCACCGATCCAGAGGGACTCCCGTTCGGTAGCACCGGGCTGGGCACACAGTTTTCCAGAGAGGTCGAGACCTTCGATGCCAGCGGGAATGGCGGCGCTTTGTCCCATCAAACCCAACAAGGTGGGCATGTGATCCACCGAACCCAGCAGCATGTCACTCTCGACTCCCGCCGGGATGACGCCGGGGTAGCGGATGAGGTAGGGGACGTTGATGGATTCCTCCCAGGGCTTTTGTTTGATCTCTAGCCCGTGGGCTCCGAGCATGTCACCGTGGTCGGAGGTATAGACCACGATCGTGTTGTTACTCAGGCCCAGCGTGTCGAGTTTGTCGAGAACCTGGCCGAGGGCGGTGTCGATCCCCGTGCACATGGCGTAGTAGCCGGCGATATCATTGAGGGAAACGGGACCGCTCGGATCATAGTTGGGCGGGTGGTTCGCCGGATCGTCGAGAAGCGTACGGTAGTAAGCGAAGTCCGGCGAGGGCTGGTCCGCGTTGTATTGACCGTAGGGAGCGTGTGGCGGCCCCAGAGACCAGACCGCGAAAAACGGATCACTTGCGTGGTTGGCCGCGTGATCGTCGAGGAAGGCATTCACCTGATCCGCCTCTTGGAAGTCGCGATATTTACTGAGGCTCACCTTAGTGTCGGTCTCGTCGTACCACGCGGTTCCGGAACGGTAATTGTGCAGGGCCTCGTGGCCTTTCCAGGTTTGATTGAAGCCATTGCGGAATTCAGCCTGGACGATGGCAGAATTTCGGCTGGGGTCGTTCCGGGCTCCGCTGATATGCCACTTTCCGACGTAGCCATTGCGGTATCCCAGTCCGGAAGTGACCTCAGCAAAGCGTGAACCGTTGGACACCAGGGTATCGTCGTTTTTGAGCACTCCGGTGGTTCGCGGAAACTGCCCGCTCATCAGCATGCCACGAAAGGGCGTGCAGATCGGAGTCTGCGAGATCATGTTCTGAACCACCGTCCCCTGCCCCGCGAACTGCATCATCCGGGGCGTCTTGATCAGCGGATGGTTCTTCTCCCAGGTCCGGTTCTGCTGTTGATCGCTAAAAACAAACAGGACGTTGGGAGGGGTCGTAGGTGGAGTGCTGTCTTCCGCATGAAGCATAACGGGGCCGACGGCGACCGCCGCAGCTCCCCCACTGAGGATGCGTAAGGCTTCACGCCGGGTTAAGTGAGATGGTGACGAGTTATTCATGGTGAGTTCTTTCTTGGACTGAGTGTTGCTTTCGTGGGCAGTCTCATCGAGCTGCCGGAATTCTGTGACTTTATTGAGCGGGCGCATCATTGAGATCCTTCTCCGCCATCAAGTCCATGATGAGGGTGGGCGATCTCTCTTCCTGCCACAGCCGCGCCATGACCTGCATCACCGGATTGATATGGTTGAAGAATCTCTTGTAGGCAGGACACAGGTAATTGAGACCGGCTTCGCCATCAGGAGTTTTCGCAAAGCGGTGTTTCGGGCACTCGCCGTTGCAGGCGAAGAGCACCTCGCAGCTTCGGCAGTAGGCCGGAAGTTTGTCACGCTTGTCGTTGCCGAACTGACGCTGCGCGGGTGAGTTGGCAAGATCACGAATCGGATGTTCCAGAATGTTGCCGAGCTTGTACTCAGGGTAAACGTAGTGGTCGCAGGAATAGAGATCGCCATTGTGCTCCATCGCCATCGCCCCGCCACAAGTCTCACTGAAGACACACATCCCTCCTTCGACCCCGGCCCATTTGCCAAGCGATTCGTCGAAAAGACCGACCGAGATCGTTCCCACATCTTTGCGGACCCATTCATCGAAGATGGTGACAAGAAACTCACCGAAGTCGGCGGGATTGACACTCCACTCCGTGACGGGCGAGTCCTGCTCCCTGTCATCCGGAGGTGCGGCGAGATCAAGCCCGAGATCCCGTGCCTTGGTATCTGCCCTGCGCTCGACGAGCGGGATAAACTGGATGAATCCGGACCCGATCCCTTTCAGGAAGGAATAGACCTCCAAGGGCTTCTTGGCATTGTCGCGGTTGACCACGGTCAGAAGGTTGAATCGCACGCCGTGCTTCTTGAGCAGGTCGATCCCAACCATCACCTTGTCAAAGGTCGGGCCACCCCGTTTGTCGACTCGATAGGCATCGTGCAGTTCGCGCGGGCCATCGACGCTGACCCCGACGAGGAAGTCGTGTTCAGAGAAAAAAGCGGCCCACTCGTCGTCGATCAGCGTCGCATTGGTCTGCAAGGTATTGCCGACGCGACGTGTGCCCGCTTGCGCGCGCTGCAAGCTGACCACCTTGCGGAAATACTCCACTCCCAGCAGCAGCGGCTCACCGCCCTGCCAGGCGAAGGTGACTTCAGGCCCGGGTTGGGAGGCAAGGTAGTCTCGGATGTAAGCTTCCAGCACCTTATCGGACATCTGGAACGGTTCGTTCTTTGGGAACAGGTTCTCTTTTTCGAGGTAGAAGCAGTAGGAACAGTCCAAGTTACAGATCGGGCCGATCGGCTTGGTCATGACATGAAAGCCCCGGGCAGGATTTATGTCAGGTTTACTCATCAAGTTGGGCTGTTGGGAATTTGCTTGTTCAGGGGCCGACTGATGGAGCGCCAGCGGCCGGGGTTCGAAGGGGGG
>CAXMPK010000140.1:0-3839 GCA_964195405.1 uncultured Acidimicrobiia bacterium | reverse complement strand
GGTCGCTATCGCTCGCGCTCTGGCGATGGATCCGGCCTTCATGCTTTTCGACGAGGTGACTTCGGCGGTCGACCCCGAACTCGCCGGGGAGATTCTCCTGGTGATGAAACGTCTTGCCCAAGAGGGGATGACGATGCTCGTAGTGACCCATGAGATGGGTTTTGCAGCCGAGGTCGCTGACCGGGTCTTGTTCATTGATCACGGTTTGATTGTCGAAGAAGGCCCAGCAACAGAGGTGCTTGGCAAACCGAAGCACCAGAGAACACGCTCGTTCTTACGGGCTGTGTTGGAACGTGCACCCATGGCCGAAGAGGAGATTGACGACGATGGCTTGTAACTGTCAACGCGGAGGCTGTCATGTCCATAGTTGACACCTGGGATTCGTTGCTGACGGAGACCGACCGCAAGGTGATCGAGAATGCCGGCTATGGCAAGGCGCGTGGCCTCGGAGGCTCCCCATTGCTGATTGTCATCGACTGTCAGTACAACTACATCGGGGCTGATGAGCCCATCCTCAAACAACAGGATCGGTGGCCGGCCGGGGGCGGGGATGGGGCTTGGGAAGCGGTGCGGGTCGCCGGCGGCCTCCTAACCGAAGCCAGAGAATCGGGTGTCCCCGTCCTCTACACCCGCAATGTGCAGAAACGCACCGTGAAGTTCGATTCGTTTGCCGGGAAATCGACCTGGGACAAGAACGCAACTCTCGACGAGGCCGAGGGGAGTCGGATTGTCTCGGAGATCGCTCCTCACGACGATGACCTTGTCCTTGACAAAAGCTACGCGAGTGCATTCTTTGGCACACCCCTTGTCACTTACTTGGTGGGACTCGGGGCAGACACATTGGTCATTTGTGGCGTGTCCACGAGTGGGTGCGTGAGGGCTACTGCTGTTGACGCTGTTACTCGTGGATTCAAGGTGGCCGTCGTAGCTGACGCCGTGGCCGACCGCATTGTGGCTTCACACAAAGTAGCGCTTCTCGATATGTGGATGAAGTACACCGACGTCATTGATTCGGCGACGGCGCGCGCCTATATCCACTCACACTCAGGCCAATGACAGACCTAGCCATTGTCAACGGCGCGGTTGTCATCCCAGGCGCTGATCCGGCTCCGATCGACATCGCTGTTACCGATGGAATCATCGCCGGGTTGGCCGAGTCTGGTTCGATCACGGGTGCCACACAGGTCGTGGATGCCACCGGCTTGCACGTATTTCCGGGTGCCATCGATCCCCATATTCACCTAGGTGGCTATCAACCACTGGAGACTGACACCGAGCCAGGCACTCGTCTTGCTGCATTGGGCGGCGTCACCACTCTCGTGAACTATTTCAAGGCCACCGGCTCTTATCTAGATCTTGTGCCGGAGTACATCGACACTTTCGAAAGAGACTCCCACATAGATGCAGCGTTCCACCTGCAACTCCTGACGGAGCCACATCTCCTCGAACTGGAAACGACTACTCGCCGTTTCGGAATCACCTCCTACAAGATCAATCTCGCCTGGAAAGGCCGTGAGAAGGCAGTCTTCGACAGCGATCGTCCCGTCGACAACGGGTGGGTTTGGTCTGTGATGGAGGCAATGAAAGAGATTGACGCAGAGAAGATGGTTCTCAATGTCCATTGTGAGAACCAGGAGCTCAAGAACGAGGCGAAGCGACGGATCGCTGACGAGATGACACCTGATCTGGGTTTTTACGAACGACTTGCGCCCGATTTCAGCGAAACCGACAGCGTGCTGTCGATGATGCTTCTTGCCAGAGTCACCGGAGTCACCACCTATCTGGTCCATCTCAGTTCCAACCTCACGATGCAGGCTCTCGAGTTGCCGTGGGCTGAACAAGACAATCTTATCGGCGAGACCTGCTCCCACTATCTGATGCACACCACCGACTCCGCGGCGGGACTCGGGCTGACGGTCAGCCCGCCGGTGCGTCACCAAGAAGATCAGGACGCCCTGTGGAAAGCTCTAGCTGACGGACGTTTACAAACGGTGGGAAGCGATTCCAACCCGATTCTCAGTGATACCAAGATGGGCGACGGTGAGTTCTGGTCCGTCAAGCCCGGGTTCGACTCGGTTGGCTTGATTGTCCCCAGTCTTCTCGACGGTGGATATCACAAAAGGGGGATGGGTCTTGGTCGGATCGCTCAGATCATGGCTGAGTCACCGGCGAAGATCTTCGGGCTCTACCCGAAGAAGGGCACCATCGCGACTGGTTCCGACGCCGATCTGGTTTTAGTCGACCTCGACAAGGAGTCGACTGTTGGACGTGAGGCGACAGCGGAGCACTCGGATTTCTCGGTTTTCGCCGGTATGGACCTTCGCGGTTGGCCCGTGGCCACGATTTCGAGGGGCGAGCTCATTGCTCAGGATGGTCAGATGTTGTCCGAGCCGGGTCGTGGGAAATACCTGCGGCGAGAAACGTAGGCATTCCCATGAGCATGACCCTTGCCGAGAAGATCATCGCCGAGAAGGCCGGGTTGCCCGAAGTTTACCCGGACGAGATCCACTGGGTCGATGTCGACCTGGCGATGATCCATGATTCGGGTGGTCCTCGTCGAATCTGGCCAATGCTCGAGGAACTGGGTGCTCGGGTTTGGGATCCGGATCGAGTAGTCCTGGTGGCCGATCACTACGTACCGGCCCAGGACACCGGCGCCGCCCAAATACTGCAGACGACCCGGGCCTTCGCAGCCGAGTTTGGTATTAACAGTTTCTATGAGGCCGAGGGGATAGCCCACACGCTCCTTGTCGAGAAGGGGCACCTCAGACCGGGGATGCTCTATGTCGGTGGTGATTCGCACACGTGTACCGGCGGTGTGCTGGGGTGTTTGGCTCTTGGTATGGGCTCGACAGATCTTTTTGGGGTTTTGGCCACGGGTCGCACCTGGCTTCGGGTGCCTCACACCATCCGCGTCGATATCGAGGGTTCTCTGCGAAAAGGTGTGACAGCGAAGGATGTCATGCTCACCATGATCGGCGAGAAGGGTATGGCAGGGGCGGTCTACCGAGTGCTCGAGTTCACCGGATCCGGTACAGCCGCGATGTCCGTGGATGAGAGAAGTGTGCTCACCAATATGTGTGCCGAGATTGGGGCCAAGACCGGTCTGATCGCCTCGGATGAGACGACTGTCGGTCACTTTGAAGAACTCGGAATCCAGGTCGGCCTAGGGCCCTCTTCAGACAGTGATTGCAAGTTTCTCGAGAGTTGGAGCTACGACGCCTCCGAGATGGTTCCCGTGGTTGCACGACCACATCGACACGATGACGTGGTGAGCGCGGCCGACGTTCGAAACACCCCTATCGGCCGGGCGTACATCGGCGCCTGTACTGGCGCCAAATACGCCGACCTGGCGATGGCGGCTGAGGTTTTGGATGGTCGCCGAGTCGCGCCCGGTGTGATTCTGCAGGTTGCCCCAGCTTCGGCCGGGGCTCTCGCTCGGGCCATGACCGATGGCACAGCGCAAACCTTGGTTGCAGCAGGCGCCCAACTGCTATCGACAGGGTGTGGAGCTTGCCCCGGATTGGGGAGCGGCGTGCTCGGCCCCGGCGAGGTGTGTATCTCCACAACCAGTCGAAACACGCGGGGGCGAATGGGTAGCCCGGAGTCAAAGGTGTATTTGGGCTCGGCGTATACGGTGGCGGCTTCCGCAGTAGCGGGAGAGGTCATCGACCCACTTTCTGTGATGGGGGCATCGGTGTGAATGTCCTGGAGGGGCGGGTGTGGAGATTTGGTGACGACGTCGACACCGACCTGATAGTTCCCGGGCGATACCTCATGTATGACGTTCCGGAGATCGCGAAACATGTCATGGAGGGAACACGACCGGAGTTTGCCGA
>CAXMPK010000139.1:0-5824 GCA_964195405.1 uncultured Acidimicrobiia bacterium | reverse complement strand
CGTGACGACCACGTCGGTTCCCGTGACGACCACGTCGGTTCCCGTGACGACCACGTCGGTTCCCGTGACGACCACGTCGGTTCCCGTGACGACCACGTCGGTTCCCGTGACGACCACGGTTCCTGAGGTGACGACCACGGTTCCTGAGACGACGACGTCTGTTCCTGAGACGACTTCAACGTCCGCCGAGGTTCTGCCGACTTCGATCACAGCGGCACCGTCAACCACGGCTGAGGTCGACCCGATCGATACCTTGCCTTTCACCGGAGTGGAGAGTGGGACACCGGCACTGCTGGCTCTTGCGTTGATCGCGATCGGAGCCCTTGCTCTGGTAGCTACGCGGAAGGTTGAGGACTAAAGGAATGCTCGGGTTTTCAGTCTTCCTGGTGGGCGCAGGCCTTCTGCTAGTGAATCACTATCGGAGGCATGGCGAAGCCTGACCTTGACTGTCAATAGGTAGAGCGAAATCCCGGGATTAACCTCCCGGGGTTTCCTTATGAATTACTCAGAATCAGTCGCCTATCTAAACCGCCATATTGGTCACGGCGTCAAGCCCGGCCTGTCTCGAATGAAGGAGCTCCTCGAGATGATGGGTCGACCCGAGGAGGGTTACCCGATCATCCACGTGGCCGGCACCAACGGGAAAACGTCTACGTCGCGCATGGCCAGCTTGATCCTGGTTGGACATGGGCTGACGACAGGCACCTACACGTCGCCTCATCTTCAGAAAATCGAAGAGAGATTCGCAATCAACGGTCGATCCGCCACCGAAGAGGAATTTGCCCTTGCCGTGCAGGATGTGGCTGCATTCGCCGATATCCGAGAAGCAAATGAAGCTGATCCCAACACGTATTTCGAGCTTGCCACTGCAAGCGCTTTCGCCTTTTTCGCCGAACAGGCGGTGAACGCTTTGGTCCTAGAGGTCGGCCTCGGTGGTCGCCTCGACGCGACCAATGTGGTTGATGCCGAGGTATGTGTTGTCACCTCGATCGGCGTCGACCACACCGAATATCTCGGTGATGACATCGCCACCATCGCCGGAGAGAAACTGGCGATCGCCGGGGCAAATTCAATCCTGGTGACAGGGCCGCTTCCGGACGATGCCCTTGACGCCGCTATCGGCAGGAGCCGGGACCTCGGGATTCAACACCGCCAGTTCGGCGTCGACTACTCGATCGGTGAGGTCACCCGAGGTGTCGGTGGCTGGCTAGCGACGATTGATGGGGCTGAAGACACCTATGAGGATATTTTTCTTCCTCTTCACGGTAGGTTCCAGGTGACCAACCTGGCCACGGCGATTGCATCAGCCGAAGCCTTGCTGGGCGACAAACTCGACGAGGACACCCTAAGGGATGCGGCGTCGGCGGTTGTCATTCCTGGTCGTCTCGAGGCCCTGGGATCCAATCCCCGAATCATGGTGGACGGTGCCCACAATGCTGACGGCGTCGCTACGTTGGTCGAGGCGTTACGTGAGGAGTTCCCTACGACCCGGTGGCAGCTGATATTGGGTGTCATGGGTGACAAGAACGTAGAACTGATGGTTGAACGTCTGGCTCCGCTCGTCGACGGGGTGATCGCGACGGGCGTTGACAACATGCGTGCCGTTCCGCCCATTGAGCTTGCCGAGCGCGTGACCGGCATCGTCGAAACGCCGGTCACGGTCGGAGATACAGTCGAGCACGCGATCGACATGGCACGGGCTGAAGCAGGACCCGATGGGGCTGTCCTGATCACTGGCTCCCTCTATCTGGTGGGGGAGGCTCGCGACATCCTTGTCGACTGACTTCGCCCAATCTCGCAGCCTCCGATAGCGTTGTGACCCCTATGTCGTCAGAAAACACATTCATCATGGTCAAACCCGATGGGGTAGCGCGGGGCCTCGTCGGCGAAGTAATTTCTCGCTTTGAACGCAAGGGTCTCCGTCTGGAACGGATTCGTAGGTTGCAGATCGATGAAGCACTTGCCCGTCGTCACTACGCAGAGCATGTGGAAAAACCATTCTTCCCTGAGCTTCTCGAATTCATCACCTCTGGCCCTGTGGTCGCCATGGAGTGGTCGGGCGAAGAGGCAGTCTCTGTCAGTCGGACCCTGGTGGGTGCCACCGATCCGAAAGAGGCTGATGTCGGAACGATTCGTGGCGATCTCGGTCTGGCCGTGACTCACAACCTGGTCCATGGCTCAGACAGCCCGGAAAGTGCTGCTCGAGAGCTCGGCATCTTTTTCGACCAGAGCCACTAGCGCCAAGTGAGATTCCTGATCGCACAAATGTGCGAGGACATCTACAATTCTCTGGTCCGCCCGGGAGTCATTCTCAGCCATGGCTGAAACTCTTTTTTCTTTTGCAGGCCAAGACATGGCCATCGATCTCGGCACCGCAAACACGCTCGTCTATGTGCGTGGTGGCGGCATCGTGCTCAATGAACCGTCCGTGGTCGCCATCAACTCCCAAAACAGCAAGGCGCTAGCGGTCGGCATGGAAGCCAAGCGCATGATTGGTCGTACCCCTTCGCATATCACCGCGATCCGCCCGCTCCGTGACGGGGTCATTGCTGACTTCGACATCACCGAGAAGATGTTGCGCTATTTCATCCAGAAGGTCCACCGTCGCAGATGGGCTCGACCCCGAATCGTTGTTTGTGTCCCGTCGGGGATCACCCCTGTCGAACGGCGTGCGGTGGAGGAGGCTGCCTATCACGCAGGCGCCCGGCGCGCCTACACCATCGAAGAACCAATGGCGGCGGCTATTGGGTCCGGTCTTCCCATCGGTGAGCCGTCTGGTTCGATGGTTGTCGATATCGGTGGAGGGACCACCGAAGTAGCTGTGATCTCTCTTGGGGGAATTGTCGTGTCGCGGTCGATTCGGGTGGGTGGTGACGAGTTGGACACGGCGATCATCGACTGGATCAAGAAGGAACACAATGTCCTGGTTGGCGAGAGAACTGCTGAGCAGCTCAAGCTGGCGGTTGGTTCAGCTTGGCCTTATGCAGAGGAGCCTTCTGCTGAGGTGAGAGGTCGGGACCTTGTGAGCGGGCTTCCTAAGACAATTCTGCTTTCCAGCCCGGAAATCAGAGAGGGCATTGAGGAGCCGACTCAGGCGATAGTTGATGCTGTCAAGTACACCCTCGACAAGACACCGCCGGAGCTCGCTGCCGACATTGTCGAACGAGGCATTGTGCTCACTGGGGGAGGAGCACTGTTGGTTGGGATAGACCATCGTCTAGCCCATGAGACGGGGATGCCCATTGTGACCGCAGCGAATCCGCTGCACTCGGTGGTGCTCGGCTCGGGGAAGTGTCTGGAGGAGTTCGATGCCCTGCATTCAGTGCTGGCGTCATCGGCTCGCCCATGACCCTCCCAACCCGTCTCCATCATGCTCAATAACGAGCCACGCGGCCGCATTCTCTCAACGCTGGTCACTCTCGTGGTCATCGGTGTCTTGTTGATGACGTTCGACGTCCGGCTCGATGGTGGTGGAGTAGTCGGTGTTCTGAGGACTGGAACACAGACACTCGTCTCCCCACTCCAGAAAGCTGCCGCTGTGGTGGTGAATCCGGTCGCCGACGCAGTGGATTCGTTGAGCAACATGGCTGGCTTGCGAGAGGAGAACGCTGCCTTGCGGAATGAGAACGCTGAGCTGCTCGCCTCAATCATCCTTGTTCAGGACCAATTGGCCCGTCTCGAACTGCTGGAGCAGCTTTACGACCTCGAAACGGCAGGGGACGAATTGGGACGAACCGTGGCCAACGTCATTGGTCGCCCCGATGCATTTGATGCTGCCCTCATAATCAACAAGGGCACTTCCGATGGGGTGGCAATCGGGCAACCCGTGGTCGATGCCAACGGCTATGTGGTGGGAACTGTCAAAAACGTCACCGGTGGCAGCGCCACCATCGTGCCCATCACCGCCAATAGGCAGGCCCTCACTGTGATGGTCGGCAATCAAATTGGGACTCTGCTGGCTCAGCCGAATTCACATCTGATGAGACTGGAGGTGCTTGACGCGCGAGATCCGGTGCTTGCCGACGACCGAGTCCTCACATCCGCGGTGTCAGCTAACTACCCAGCGGGGCTTCCTGTCGGCATTGTGATCGAGGATGCTGCTCCGTCGATCGACTCCCTGAGAACGTTCGTTGACCCCTTTGTCGATCCCGACACACTCCGTCTCGTCGTTGTCCTGGCGTGGCCACCCGATCCGGTGAGTGTGACCGAGGACGACACAGCCATACCGGTTGAATCCACCACCACGACCGAAACTTCGACAACCACCACCACACTCGGGGGTGGCGGCTGATGCGGCTTCCAAAGGCGCTGATCGTCGCCATGATCCTCGTAGCGGCTGTGGTGGTTCAGACAACTCTTTTTGGCCAAGTGCGGATTATCTCTCCAGATCTCGTGATGCTGATGGTGATCCTGCTTGCACTTACACGGATTCGGCCCGAAATCGTTCTGGCGACAGCTTTCCTCGCTGGTTTGCTCATAGACCTGCTCGGGTCATCTCTCCTCGGCTTGCGTGCCGTTGTTTTCACCTTCGTTGCC
The DNA here is from genome assembly GCA_964195405.1 of uncultured Acidimicrobiia bacterium. Classification (GTDB taxonomy): domain Bacteria; phylum Actinomycetota; class Acidimicrobiia; order Spongiisociales; family ZC4RG35; genus CAXMPK01. Next base: position 1,288 of record CAXMPK010000139.1, on the reverse strand, counting down.
TACGCGGCGCTGCGGACCCGTGAGCGTGCCGAAATCGGACGATATGCCACCGCGCTCTGGGCTGGTGTCCTCAGTCTTTTCGGCGTGCTTCTGCTGGTCCTGGTTGGCACTTTGTTTGGTCAAAGCAGCCTGCTGGGGCCCGATGTGGTGACTCGGATCATGGTGGTGCCGGTTGCGAATCTCTTTCTTGCTGCTCTTCTTGCTCCGCTTTTTGTGCGTGTGGTCGATGGTGACACGATGGCCTTGAGGTTCTCATGAGATTCGGAGTCAGGCTCTCGGTCTTGGGACTGGTTTTCATAGCCCTTTTCTCGGTCGTGGGGCTCCGGCTCTGGTCCGTGCAAGTCGCTCAGGGCCCTGCGATCGCTCAGGCCGCCGAAGAACAGACCTGGATTCAGAAGACCACCCATGCCCCGCGCGGCGACATCAGGGATCGCAACGGAACACTTCTTGTCACCAGTCGAATGGTGCCGGCAGTGGAGATCGATCGGACCTTCGTTCAACCCGACCAGAGGTTGGGCCTGGTGCAACGGCTCTCGGCGCTCCTCGCCATCGACCCTCTGGTGCTCGATCAGATGTACGAAGACGCTGAGATCAATGGGAGCTTCCAAGTTGCAACCGTCTCCAACGAGATTGCCTATCAAATCAACGAGCAGCTTGATGAATTGCCGGGTGTCGAAATTGTCAAGGTGCCGGAGCGTGTCTACCTCTCAGGCCCGACCCTGGCCCACGTTGTCGGTCATCTTGGTCTCCCTGACGAGACGGATCTCGAACAGAACCCTGACCTTGCCCCGGACATTCGTATCGGCAAGCTCGGCGTGGAGAGCGTCTATGACGACTTCCTCCAAGGTACCTCAGGCGTCCTCGAATATCGAGTGCGTCGAGCAGAGATCATCGACCAGCGACCGCCCGTCGAGCCTCGACCAGGAAACTCTCTGGAGCTGACAATCGACGTCGAACTCCAACAATTGGTTGAGCTTGCACTCGAAGAGGGGATTGCTCTCTCGAACGCTGTCAAGGTGGTTCAGAGGGCAGAGGGGGAAGATATCTTCTCCGAGACAACAAACGCCGCGGCAGTCGTTCTCGATCCTCAGACCTTTGAAGTGCTGGCAATCGCCTCCGTGCCCGACTTCGATCCTCAGTTGTTTGTGGCGGGTATCGATTCCGATACGTTTGCTCAGCTCAACGATTCCCAGGCCTTCAACAATCTCGCGATAAGTGGTCAATATCCCCCCGCTTCCACCTTCAAGGCGATCACCTACACCGTCATCGAGCATGAGAACCTTCCATT
>CAXMPK010000138.1:0-2223 GCA_964195405.1 uncultured Acidimicrobiia bacterium | reverse complement strand
AGAACCACACAGCCTCATGGGATCAACTTTGATTGAGAACCGTTCCAGAGTCGCCTGCAACCAGTTTGGAAGGTCGTCGGGAGCCTCTGAGTCGGGTTTGGTTCAATTGCATAGAGAGAAGTTGTGTGGTTTGAGGTCGGTTTGAGCTCGATCCGCAGGTCCGCCTGAATCTCCAATGCCCACCGGGGCCCTTCGCCTCGACACTTCCTGATTCTTCCGATCCCGATCCTCTCATGGAAGGTTCTTCGTTCGGATCTGTCGGTTACCCGAGGTAAGTCTCGTGGTTCTGCCCTTCCGGTGCCTTCACCGAAAGGGCAGGGTCGCGTTTCAACTCGTGAGAACCCCTGAGTTGCAGGAGAGGGGCTTGGAGATCTTCTTCTTGGACTTTGCCTTCCATCAGCGCCCAGGTTTGGGCTTGGTGTCGGACTGTCCGTTAGGGTCGAACGCCGTGATTTTTCGAACTGAAATCGCAGGGAGCCTTCCGAAACCGGAGTGGCTGGTTACACCGGATGAGTTATGGGCCGAGTGGCGATTCAAGGGGCAGACGTTGGCGGAGGCCAAGAAAGACGCCGTACGTTTGGCCGTAGCAGACCAGTTGAATGCTGGACTCGACATCATCTCCGACGGAGAGCAGACCCGGCAACATTTCGTTACGACATTCATAGAGGGGCTCGAAGGCGTCGATGCCGAGGACAGAGCGACTGTCCAGATCAGGCAAAGATACGACGCCTCGGTGCCGCGTGTCATCGGAGAGGTGACTCGGGTGAGTCCGGTATTCGTCGACGATGCCAAGCATTTGCGGTCGTTGACTGACAGGCCAATCAAATACCAACTCCCCGGGCCCATGACGATGGCCGACACGCTCAAAGACGACTTCTACGGAGACCGCGAAACCCTCGCAATGGTCTTTGCCGAGGCTCTCAACGCCGAAGCAAAAGAGCTTGCCGCCGCTGGCGTGGACGTCATCCAATTCGACGAGCCGGCTTTCAACGTGTTCCTCGACGAGGTTTCCGAGTGGGGGGTACCGGCACTCGAGAAGGCCGCAGCCGAGGTCGGAGCAACGACCGCAGTGCATATCTGTTACGGGTATGGAGTGAAGGCGAATATCGACTGGAAACAGGGTCTTGGGAAGGAATGGCGTCAGTACGAGCAGAACTTCCCCGCCCTCTCAGAGTCGAGTATCGACCAAGTGTCCCTGGAGGTAGCTGGCTCCCATGTGCCTTTAGAGGTGCTCGATCTTCTAGGAGACAAAGGAGTCCTGGCCGGTGTCATCGACGTGGCTACCGACCGCGTAGAAACGGCTGACGAGGTCGCAGCGACCATTACAACCATCGCTGCTCGGGTGGGCGATGAACGTCTCTATCCGAGCACCAACTGCGGGATGGTTCCCTTGGGACGCGACCTCGCCGTGGCGAAGATGCAGGCGCTCGGCGCAGGCGCCGCGTTGGCACGTGGAGGTTGACGCTGCGGTAGTCGGCTGAGGTTTGCCGGCGTTCGCCCATGCCAATCTGGGCGGTAACGGTTTTATTGGTCGTCCGAGGCCTCTGCCGGTGCCTTCGACACGAAGCGGCCCCGACCTTCTGCTGAGTGGTCCGAGCTGCCCTCAACCAGGATCTCGCCGTGTGAAATCACCACTTCGGGCCAGGCCGCCACTGCCATACCTTCATACGGTGTGTAGCCAACCTGATCGTGAAGCTTCTCCCATGACGCCACCTTGTCGTTCTCACCCCAAACGACGACATCTCCGTCGGCGCCCACTTCGAGCGAGCCCTTCTTTGGAAACATGCCACAAACCCGCGCAGGGTTTGTCGATGTCACAGCTACAAGTCGGGAATGAGTCAGCCGTCCGGTGGCAACCAACGTCCATAGCAAGGCAATCCTGAGCTCGATGCCGGGTAACCCGTTGGCTACTTCGGAAAATGGCGTGTTTGACGCCTGGGGAAGTTTCTGTTTCATGGTGTATGGCGAATGGTCGGAAGCCACTATGTCGATGTGTCCGGCAGCGAGATGCTCGATGAGCCCGTCTCGTTCTCGTTTGCCCCGCAACGGTGGACTGCACATGAACGGAGCTGCATCGGCGATCGGTGCCTCCAGTGCGGACTCGTCGAGGAGCAAGTAGTGAGGGCAGGTCTCGGCGACCACTGTCGTCCCACGACCGCGTGCGGTCCGGACCAGGTCGAGAGCTTCAGGAGTGGAGAGATGTGCCAGATAGAGCGTTGCGCC
>CAXMPK010000137.1:0-2481 GCA_964195405.1 uncultured Acidimicrobiia bacterium | reverse complement strand
TAATGACCTGTCGACCCCACCCAGACCGTTCTATGCGGACCGTGTGACCTAATAAGAGCTTGTCCACCAACTGGTGTGACCCATCCCAGTCCTGTCCACAAACCGCCGGCACCTTGACATAAGAGATTCATTATGTGCGGTCCGTCAAGCCCTGGATCAGGCGTACATAAGTGCCGTTATGTGCGGCCTCGTTAGGCTTCGACTCATGCTTTTGGAGAGGGAGAAAGAGCTTGGGTTTTTGGCTGACCTGTTGGATGGGGTCGGTTTGTCGGGGGGCAAGGTTGTCCTGGTTCGGGGTGAGGCGGGTATCGGCAAGAGCACCCTGGTTAGAGAGTTTGTTGGGGTTCATGGTGATAAGGCTCATGTCCTTTTCGGGTCTTGTGACGACCTATTGACTCCTCAGCCTTTGGGTCCTTTTTGGGATATCGCCCGGGAGGAGCCTTCGCTCGGTGATGTGTTGGAGAAGGGTGACCGGCAGGCGGTGATGGAGGTTCTTCTCGACTTGTTGTCTCGTAGCCTCCGTGCGACGGTTCTGGTAGTCGAGGACACTCACTGGGCAGATGAGGCCACCCTGGACGCCATCAAATATCTGGGGCGACGAATTTCCGGATCCAGCGGATTGCTTGTTCTCACTTACCGCGACGGTGAGGTCGACTATGACCATCCGTTGCGACAAGTAATCGGTGATTTGGCACCGCAGGATCTGGTGCGATTGCATCTTGGGGGTCTTTCTGCGGAGGCGATCGCATCGTTGGTCGAGGACACCGACCTTGATTCCGACCAGGTTCTGGCTCTGACAGATGGGAATCCGCTTTTCGTGACCGAAGTGGCGGCGTCGGGTGTCGAGGGTGTGCCGTCGTCGGTCCAGGATTCTGTTCTTGCCAGAGCCGCCAAGCTCTCTCCCAAAGCACGGCAGATCCTGGAGCTGGTCTCTGTTATTCCGGGTGAGACTGAGAGAACCCTGATCGAGGGCATTCTCGGTCCGACCAAGGACGAGATGACCGAGTGTGTCCGTCAGGGTCTGCTCCAGGTCGGCGACGACATAGTCTCGTTTCGTCATGAGCTGTCTCGTCGAGCGGTCGAATCAGCGTTGAGTCTGACCGATCGACGGCGACTCAACCAAAAGGTCCTTGCCGAACTCGGGAGAGAAGCCGACTTGTCGCAGCTGATCCATCACGCTGTAGAGGCAAACGATTCAGATTCGATCATCGAGTTCGCACCCAAAGCCGCGAGAGCGGCAATGGCCATGGGCAGCCACCGGGAGGCTTCGGCTCATTTCCGAACGCTCGAACCGTATCTAGACCGGATCACCGAAACCGACCGTGCTCTCATCGTCGATGACTGGGGGCGCACCGAGTACTACCTCGGAAACAAAGAGGCATTGGACATCGTGACCCGGGCCATCGAACTCCACCGTTCCACCGGCGAGGATTTCGTCCTGGCGCGGGCGTTGACCTTCGCCGTTCGAGTCAACGAGAACATGGGCCGACCCGAAGTCGCCGATGCGTGCATGGCCGAAGCGGTCGCGATCCTCGAGTCGTATCCACTGAGTGGAGACCTCGCGTCCGCGGTGAGCCAACAAGCCTGGCTTTCGTTGATGCGAAACGACATGGTGCGGGCCGTCGAACTTGCCGATCGAACACTCGAACTCGCCGAGGAGACTAGTGACGAGCAGACCATGATCCACGCTCTGAACACCAAGGGCGTCGCTACTTACTACCGTGGAGATCCCGACGGCTTCCGACTGTTGGAAGAAGCCCGAACGCGGGCTCAACAAGGCGGATACCCCTTCGAGGAAACCCGTGCGCTCGTCAACATGGCGTCAGCTGTCGCTGACCGCCGCGAACTGGAACAGGCCGACGACTTATCACGGCTTGCCACCGACACCGCGATTCGATACGAGATTCGGGCTTTCGAGAACGTCGCACTGGCGAGGCTTGCCGAGGTTCTGGTATGGAAAGGCGATTGGGCCGCCGCCGAAGACATTGCAGCCGAGGTCCTCGGATCCAACATCCAGGCGAACTCCCTGTCTGGGCGGGCATTAGGGCGTGTGATGGGGACGTTGCAAACACGACGAGGCTCGCCTGAGGCACCGACCACTCTCGAACGCACTTGGTCGGATGCGGAGGCGTCCGGTGAAATGCAGGCCATCCTCCCAGTCGCCGCCGCCCTAGCGGAGTACTTCTGGCTGACCGGCGCAGCCAACTCAGTTCGAATAGCCCGTCTCCTGGAGATCCTCAGCGAAGGGACCCGGTCCGGTCTCCCCTGGGATAGCGGCGAACTCGCCCTCTGGCTTTGGAAGCTTGATGAATTGTCGGAAGTGCCCGATGGTATCGCCGAGCCGTATCGGCTGGTTATGGAAGGTAAACCTACTAAGACGGCCGCCCTCTGGGACACGATGGGTATGCCGTATGAAAGGGCAATAGCCCTGATGCACGGCGACGAGAAAGATCAACTGGAAGCACTTGAGGTGTTCGAGAC
>CAXMPK010000136.1:0-2511 GCA_964195405.1 uncultured Acidimicrobiia bacterium | reverse complement strand
GAGTTGATGGTCATGCCCGGTGTCGGCCACTTCGCCATGATGGAAGACCCCGACGCGTTCAACCACCACCTCACCAGCGCCATCGATCAGCTCACCGCACCGGTCTAGCACCCGCCCATATCGGCACATATGCGCTACCTGCGTACCAAGGGGAGCAGCGCATATTGCCGGTTATGTACGGGACGGATTTCGTTGTTCTGGTCGAACTGCCGAGATCGTTTTGAAATCTCTAGCTCAATCCGGTGGCAGCTCGACACCCAGTGCCTTGAGAAATGCCTTCAAGCCGGCAGGGCCTGCATGAGGTTCCAGTCGAGTGACTTTGTCGCTGACGATCGTAAGTCTCGCACTGGCTTCCGGCCAGACAACCTTCTTGCCACTGGCCGGCACGACGCCGAGGCCCAGGCCCAGGCCCGACAGGTCCAAATCGGCTGTATGCACCCCTTCATTGTGCCCGCTTATGACAATGAAGTCGCCCTCTTCGTACAACTCGGTTACCACAAAACCAACGTGAGAGAACGCTGCGCCCATCACCCGTAGCAGGCCTAGAAAGCCATCCTTGTTGAACGCAACATTCCCATCCTGATCAAGATTCTGAAAGTCATCTGAGAGCAGGTTTGCGAACGCATCGATGTCGCCACCTGCATCCGGCGCGAGCGCAGCGGCATACGCTTCTGCAACTTCCATTTTGCTGTTCATGGCCCGCTCCTCTCCATCAGCATATGCCTACTACCCCAAACCGGTCCATGCTGGGTTCGGTGATATCCGTCTCCACGTGCCGACCGGTTATCCGCAGGCGTCTCCAAAGATACTGGGCCCTCACTATTCGGCGAGTAACGACCTCTACTCAGCCAGGCGCCCATATCGGCACATATGCGCTAGCTGGATGTCAGGCGGGGGTAGTTGATGTGAGGTTGCCGTTGGTTATGTAGATGTTGCGGGTGAGGCTGTCGACCTTGTCGAGTTGCCCGGTGAAGGTCACCTCGTCGCCTCTTTTGAGTCTGTCGGCGGTTTCGGGTGGGAGGGAGACGACGGCGTCTACCTCGACGTTGCCATAGAGGTCGTTGCTGATGCTGGCGACTCCGATGACCGCTTTGGTGATTGGGGGACCTGCGAAGTCGCGGTCGGATTGGCGTCGAGTGACGCGACTGACGGTGCCTGACCACCGTATCGGTCGTCCATAAAATTCCTTTTCGAAGATGGCGTCGGTCTCGAAACTCAGTCTTGCTTCACCGAAGAGTCGCTGTGCCTCAGTAACGGGGTCGGTGTCGATCTCGCCTGCCTCCGATACCGATACGGCATCACCACCGGTACGCCGCTTCCACCCAGTGACCTCCGGATCTTTGGGTAGGACGGCTTCGAGGTCCTCGATAACGATGGCTGCTCGGTCACGTGCTCCCGCAGCGACCAGAGCATCGACTTCGAGAATCTGCAAATCCAAGTCATCGGGGTGATCCGCGCTGATACCGGCCAGAACCTCGGCGGCATCTGCAGCGTCGCCGCCCAACCGCAGCCCAATGGCGTCGTCGATCGGTTCGCTGTCGGCGACTCCAGCCAATGTCTTTGCTGCCGCGACCATGCGGCGCACCACCGACACGATGGTCAGCGCGTCGCGTTCCCAGCCGTCTCGCTCCAAGACCATCTCGGTGTCGAACACCTCAACACCGGGATAGGTAGCCAGTAGGCGCAGCAGGGAATCCCGCCGAGTCGCCGTGAAGAACGGCTTCGCTTTCGACGGCAGGTCGGTTTCGACACGAAAAGTACGATCGAACGCCTGATCGCCGATCTCGGCATCCCGACTACCAAACAGCTTCCCAATAGAGGTGAACATTGTCTGGCGGCTCAACCGCAGCCCTAGATCCAGATCCGCATAGCCGACCCGATAACGGGTCCAGGTACGGACCGAACTAGCCCGGCTACGAAACAGGACACCAAGCGCCACGGTGGCGGCCAGTTGCCCCGTCGTTGACGCATCAGAGCCAAACTCGACCTCAACCGGGAACCCCGCGACCACCCCCGTCATCCGGCCACCACCAAACATCGACCCCGCCGACACCGACAAGCCCAACTCTTCAGCCGCCCTCTCCCAGGATTGCAACCGCGACGCCTGATGCTTCCGCAGCAAGAAGACTCCCACCGTCCCCAAGCCGAGAATGATCAACAATCCCATCCGCTCACCGAGCGTAGCCACCCCATACACCCGACTCCTCCTAACCGACCAGGAACAGAAACAGAACCATGCCAAAGACAACGCCACACCCACCCGCCCATATCGGCACATATGCGCTACCTCGGTTCAGGGGACGGGCCGTCCATATTGCCGCCTTTGGGCGGTCTGTTTCCCTTTGGTTGGGAGGGTCAGCGGGTCCCTATTTCCGGTTCTTCGGTTGTCAGGTTGTTGTTGGGCGGGTATTCGAGTGTTCGAAGGCGCCGAGGTCATCATCCGCGGCCGTCATTCAGGGTTTTGTTGAGGGCGCTCAGGCCATTGCGATGGGTCCGGTGGTGCCAACGATG
>CAXMPK010000135.1:0-2317 GCA_964195405.1 uncultured Acidimicrobiia bacterium | reverse complement strand
ACTTATTGGTGATATCAAGACCGCCGGGTGTTAGCGCAGATGTTGACGCGAACCAGAGGCATCTAGGTCCCGGACACGTCAGTGGAGCATCTCTTCGATGAGGCTCTGAACCGACAGTGCATCTTCGAAGTCGGGCATTGAGTGCGGTTCGCCTGCAACGGCAGCCGCCGCGTTCGCCAACTGCATTTTGTTGTTTACGTCACCGGGGCTGGTCGTGGTACCGGCGTCCACCTCCCACTTGTTCCCCTTAGTCACGGCGAAGCGATGCCAATCGGTAATCCGTGCTGATTGCTCTTGTCCCCAAAGCGTGTATTCAACGACATCAGGTCCGGCACCTCCGATACTGGCAGCGACAGATACCGGTCGGTCACCAGCTTGCAAGTTCGCCTGGAGGTGGATCTCAGCGAGTTCGCCGTCGGGATATCTCACCGAGGAGTCTTCCAGAGAGGCTTTACCGAACAGGCGCTCGGTGAGATACACCCAATGCGACACAACCTCTCTGGTAAATCCCCCCTGCGAACGTCGAGCTAGCCAGCTTGACGCCCCCATTTGCCAACGACGAGGCCATTGGGAGAAGTGAACGCGCAATTCGATACTGATAACTTGGTCCAATATTTCCCGACGGAGCCACGCTTCCGCCGCTCTGGTGGCAGCCGTGGAAGCCATCGAGAAATTGACGATATTCACACAACCAGATAAGCGCGCCAGTTCCACCAATTCCCGGCTCGAAGCCAAGTCAACACCAAGCGGCTTTTCACAGTAGACAGCCTTGCCCGCATTAATGGCTGCACTAGCCAATGACGCATGAGTATCGGGGGGGCTTGCCACATATACCACGGTCGACTCTTCAAAATTGATCGCGTCCCGAGCGTTGGACGCAACGACGACATTTGGAAAACGCTCACTGATCAAGAGGGTTGCAGCCTCGTCCGGATCCCAGACACATCGAACGTCAAACCCCGGAAATTCCGCCATCCTCGTAAGCATCATCTGGCCCATCCCACCAAGGCCCACCACAGTCGTCCCGTGCGTCACACACTGCTCCTCGAAGCATCAACCGATCCGCCCTTGGGACCCACCGTACGAAAGAACTCATCGAACAGGAAACCTTCGCCCACAACCGGCGCGGCTCTTTACACAGTGATCAGCCGCCGATAAGTGCTGTTGTGCGCGCGGCACTTTGGGTGTGGTGTCACCTGGAGGTGCAGGCTGTTCGTCTGTTTGGTGTGGTCTGATTCGAGTCGCCGATTCTCGGAAAGCGAGGAGTTGCCATTGGTTGAGGTTGTTGGGAGTAGTCAGCTTCGAGCGAACATCGTGTTTCGACGAGTGGCCCTACTCGGGATTTCGAGTCTGATCAGCGGTGTCCTCGTCGGGGGTGTGCTTGGACGAATCGTCATGCGCATATCCGCCGTCGCTGCCGGCCCCGACATGGTGGGACGGTTCACCGAGAACGGCAACCGGATCGGCGAATTCACCATCGTAGGAACCATGATCCTGATCATCTTCGTCGGCGGCTTTTCTGGTGTGGCTGGCAGTGTCATCGTTGTCGGTTCCGACCCCTGGCTGAAATGGCTGGGTCCGTTGCAGGGTTTGGGGTTCGGGTTGGTTGCTCTCGTGGCCGCCGGAGACGGAAGCCCCTTCGTCTCGGTCGATTTCTTCATTCTCGAACCCCGAGCCTTGAACGTTGCAATGTTCGTTGGTCTCCTCTTCGCCTTTGGTCTGGTTGTTTCCGGTCTCTACTGGGTGTTTGATCGAACAATGCCGCCTGCCGCCGACCGAGAACAGGTCGGCTACCTGATCGTCACCGGCCTTGGCGGTATTGGACTCCTCCTTGTGATTGCGCTGTTCACGGTCCCCAGTTTCTGTGGATGCGAACCCAACTACGGATTTCTGGCGATCATCCTCGTCATGGTCGCCTCAACCGCCGTCCGCCACGCTTCAACATTCATCAAGGAGATACCGACATGGGTTGAGCGCAGCGCAACTGTCTTCGGGTACAGCTCACTCGTCCTTCTACTCGCCATCGGACTCAGAGCAACCATCGATCAGATCCAAAGGATCCTCTGATCACACCAACCAGCCCGTCCCTAGCGGGCACGCATTATGTGCGGCTCGATCTGCATCGTGGATCTGTGAGTGCCGACAATTGCTATTGGGGAACATTCGCTCGCCGTGCTTCCCACCCCGGCGGTACTTCAGGTTCGGGTGTTCCCCCCGGGTGCGTTGGTCGTACCCGAGCGGCGGCTCGGTTTCTTTCGGTTGCACTTGTGTTGAGCGAAGCCCCATCCCAGTTACTCCACGAGACGCAGCCTGGAGC
>CAXMPK010000134.1:0-2741 GCA_964195405.1 uncultured Acidimicrobiia bacterium | reverse complement strand
ACGACTCTTAGTCCAGCGTGGCCGGCTCACACCCTGATACACCGGCACTTCGGATAAGTCACTTCCCGGACCCGACCCCCAACACTACGCCTCACCCGGCCCCCCAACACGGGCCAAACCTTCGCGCCCAACCACCACCCAAAAACAACCACTTGACACAAAAAGGCACCGACATGTTGCGGCTCTCCTGAGGCACAGATATCGTTCCCGGGAGATGAAGCGTTGAGACCCTCGTCACGGTCCGGGTTCAGGCCACGGTTTGGTGAGAGGCCAGCCCGTCGCGGTTGGACCGTGCTCCCGAAGATGTATCAGACGCCGGTGGGCTTCGCTGACGTCGGGAATGGTTGCGGCGGGGATCCACCACGCGACACTCGTGGCTTCTTCGCTGTGTTCGAACCACTCCAGTCTTCTGCGTAGGTAAGCGAAGTGCCCGCTCCTATGAATGAAATGCTTCAGTGAGTCGAGATCGTTCCAGATCGAGTAATTGACGATGAGAAGCGGATCGTCGATTCCGTCTACCTCCACGTAGCTGGAGGACTGACCGTCTTCACCTGTGAGACGCCACACGAATCCTGGCGAAGCCTCGGCGAGGGCGTTGATCGGATCCAACGCAGCGACGAACTCAGCCACATCCGGATGGTCGAGGGGACTTCGGATGCGACCAACGTTGTACTGGGCGAGGCGGAAGTCAGACATCAGGAGATGTTATCCGGCACTCAGGGACCCGGCGTAGTCGCATACCCGCTCGATATGTGCTGCCGTTATGTGGGTCGGAGGAAGGTGTGCTCTGCAGGGTCGCCGCGTGAGTTGGGACGAGCGGTTCGCCTCGTAATACCAGGAGTGGTCAGCGGCGATGACGGAGGACGTGCCGTTCTACGTCGGCCTTGCACGCGAAGCCGACGGGCCACTGCTCGAGCTCGCCGTCGGCAGCGGCCGCGTCGCGATACCCGTCGCAGCCGCAACCGGCCATACCGTAATTGGAATCGACTTCTCCCGAGCGATGCTCGCCAAGGCCCGCGAGGCCGCCGCCGTCGCAGGCGCCGAGTTCGATCTTCGCCAGGGCGACATGCGCGATCTCGAATCAGACCCCGCTCAGATCCGAAGCACCAGCGAAGTCAGGTGGCCGCACTACTACTGTCGATTATGTGAACCAAATAGTCGGGATCTTGACGGGCATCTCATACGTGTCTGGTATTGATTATTTCAAGGGCATTCACGAGCGCGTTCTGGCCAAGACGCCCAAGGGTCATCTAATGCCGCCTAACCCACCAATGGTGATGGCTTCGGTCGATTGTGACGCGTATGTCAATTATCTCAACATGAAAGCGTTCGACCGGGTTGCCGATTACCTTCTGGCTGGGGTCGACAAACTTGTGGCCGCGGGCTGCAACTTGCTAGTGATCGCTTCCAATACGGGTCACATTTGTGTTCCGGTGGTCGAAGAGGCGCATCCTGACCTTGACATACTGCATATTGCCGATTGCTTGGCCTTCCAATTGAAGCAGGAGAGGCTTACAAAGGTCGCCCTTGTTGGGACAAAACCCACCATGGAGGAAGACTTTTTGAAGGCCCGCCTATTGCGTCACGGGATCACGACGATTGTGCCGGAAGACAAGGCACTGCAAGAAGAGATGTATCGCATCATTTATGAAGAGCTGTCATTCAATGATTTCCGTGACGAATCACGCTCAACCATGGTGGAAGTGATTCGTGGTCTGGCTACCCAGGGGGCCGAGGCCTGCATCTTGGGGTGCACCGAAATCGAGTTGCTGCTACAACAGCAACATGTGCCTGAATTGCCTCTGCTGCCCTCGGCGGAGATCCACATCCAGGCGACGGCAGAATTGTTGCTTGGCAACCTCGAGCTCGCCGATGTGTTACCGCCGGATGAGGCGTCTTAGTTGTAGCGCTTCGGGAGGTTGGTTATTCGGGTGATGGGTGGCTTTTTTCCGATGGCGGTGTGGGCTCGCTGGCGATTGCATTCATGGGTCGGACCCTTTTTGTCCCGTAGCAGTAGGAAGCTGTTTGGAACCGCTAGGAAAAGGCTCCGCAGGAGTTGGGCGAGTAGATGCCGGTGACCTCGCCGGCGGCGTCGGTGGCGGTCACCGGGCCCCAGAGGAGCAGGCTGCCGTCGCCTCCCACGACCTGGTACACCGGGCCCAGCTCGGGGTCGTCCTGGTATCGCACCCGGGGATAGGTGCTCTCGAGGGTGGCGACCGTGTCGCCCAGGCCCAGCCGGCTGATGGTCCGGACCGGCGGATACGCCAGGGTGTCGTATGACTCGTCCAGCCGGTAGCCGGCGAAGACCATCTCCTCGTCCCCGTTCTCAACTCCTATCACCACGAGCCGTCCCCACCGGGCGGTCTGAAAGTCGTCTCCCAGGCATGTTCCGAGCTCCCCGCCGGATGTCGTTTTGAATGTCACTTCGGAGGGCTCGTCGAGGCTGGCCGCCAAGCGCCCGAGGACTCGCGCCCACGGATCCCCGAAGTCGAAAGGCAGGAGGCCGAAGGCGCCCAGGCGGAAGTCGCTTTGAGGTATCGGATCTCCGATCGCCTTCACAGTCGGCGGCGGGAGGGTCGTGGTCGGCGGAACCGTCGTAGTGGTGGTGGAGGTGGTGGTGGTAGTGGTGGCGAGAAGCGTGCTGGTTGCAGCCGGAGGCGTTTCGGCTGTGACTCCGAGGACCTGGGCCGTTGGCTCATCGTTACCCGAGAAGAGGCGGATGATGCCGAAGATGGCGATGA
>CAXMPK010000133.1:0-28545 GCA_964195405.1 uncultured Acidimicrobiia bacterium | reverse complement strand
TTTATCGACACCGTCATAGTTGACCGTCACCGTTCCGGCACCGATGTTGGAACGGGCGCCGACGGTCGCATCACCAAGATAGGTCAGGTGTGGAGCCTTGGCACCTTCCTTCATCGTTGTGTTCTTGGTCTCGACGAAGGTCCCGACTTTGGAGCCCGCTTCTAAAACAGTCCCCTGCCGAAGTGATGCGTAGGGACCAACCTCACAACCCTCACCGATAATCGCCCCCCGAACCACCGAGTACCAAACCCTCGAGCCGGCAGCGATCGAGGTATCGACTGCGAATACTTCAGGGCCGACCTGGGCTTCGGCAGCGACGGTGGTCGATCCCTCGAGGTGAACCCCGGGGTAGATCCGGGCGCCGGGCTCGACGGTCACGGAGTCCTCGATATAGGTTCGATCAGGGTCGAGCATCCAGACACCGGAGTCCATCAATCGCTTGTTGGTGCGTCTCTGGAGCTCTTTTTGCGCTTCTGCAAGTTGATACTGAGTATTGATGCCGGCCACCTCCCCAGCTTGGGCCTTTACGGCCTCCAGTCTGTCACCTTTCTTCACAAGGATGCCAACAACATCGGTCAGGTAATACTCGCCTTGAGAATTGTCGTTGGTGAGCATTTCGAGCGCTTCTGTCAGAGCACCGGCTCGAACGGCATACAAGCCGGCGTTGATTTCGTCGATTGCGCGCTGCTCAGCTGAGCAGTCGCGATCCTCGACGACAGCCACCACCGATCCGGTCTCGTCTCGAATAATGCGGCCGTACCCTGCAGGGTCGTCTAGATGGGCGGTGATGAGACGCGCCGTCTCCCCCGGCTGAAGGTCTGCCAACGATTCGATGAGCCCACTCGAAAGAAGTGGGGTGTCGCCATAGAGGATCACCACGATGTCGTCACTTGTCAGTTCGGCGATCGCATTGACCCCGATCTTGGCGGCATGGCCCGTTCCCAACTGGCTCTCCTGTATCGCTACCTTCGAACCGTCGGGCAAGAGTTGCTCAACCAGGTCGGCTCCGTGACCGAGAACCACCACTGTGGAAACAGGGTCGAGGGGTTCAATCGCCTTCAGGACCCAGCCCACGAGCGATTGGCCGGCCACCATGTGGGCCACCTTGGGGAGGTCCGACATCATTCGCCTCCCCTGGCCGGCGGCCAGGATGACAATGTGAACTGACAAGTGCCTGCCTTTCTCGTAGTGGCTGGGGGGGCAGGGCTCGAACCCGCTCTTACAGGTCCAAAACCTGCCGTGCTACCGGTTACACCACCCCCCAATTCGGGGCGTTAGAGCCGTCGGAGAGATTACCGCTGATGTGTCGGAACGCTAAGTGTTGAGGACGCTCAAAGCGGGGCGACACCATTGGGCCGCAGCGTCGTCCCCCTTTGGACAGACGTCAGAGCGATGACAGCGCTCGCAGCGTGTTCCGCTTCCTCAACCGAGGAGAAGTAGCCAAAACATGCCGAACCCGAACCGGTGAGACAAACCGCGGTTCCCCACTCCTGTCGCACATCCGCCATGAAATCGCCGATTCTCGGGTCGATATCCAGTGCCGCCGGCAACAGGTCGTTACGCATCGGCATTTGATCGCGCAAGGACGGTGGCAATTGCGTGTCAGGCACCGCATCACCTTCGGGACCTTCCATTTCGTCCCAACGTCGGTAGACCTCAGCGGTTGAGAACCCGAAATCCGGTACAACTACGGCCACCGCGAATCCATCGAGGCCACGATGAGGCTCGATCAAATCCCCGATTCCGCTGACGTCCATAGAGCCACCCACCAAGAAAAGAGCAACGTCGGCGCCGACCTTGCCGGCCGTCAGTGCGACCGCCTCGGAGCTCGCCCAGCCTTGAGCCTCCGCTGCCGCCAGCATGGTTGCCGCATTCGAGCTTCCACCCCCAAGTCCAGCCTCGACAGGGAGGTCCTTCTCCAGGGTTAGGGCCAGTGGCGGCACACGAGCATGCTCGCGGAGAGCAGACAATGCATTCAGAACCAGGTTGTCGTCCACACCAAGTTCGGACCCGACGATGTCGAGGCTGTCCGCGCCCTCACCGGGCTCGACGGACAGCCGGTCGCACCATTCGATGGTCTGGACCAGGGACTGGATGGGGTGATATCCATCATCACGGGGTGGCGAAACCAACAGGGAGAGGTTCAACTTCGCCGGGGATTCGTAAACACTCACAAAGCAACCTCGGCGAGATGCAAGTAGTCGGAGGGTGACAGGTTCTCGGCACGAACAGTTTCGTCAAAGCCCGCTTTCTCGAGCAACGCAATCGGATCGTCGACAGTGCCATCCAGAGAACGGCGCAACATCTTGCGACGCTGGCCGAAACCTGCCCGAGCTAACTGAACTGCCGCATCGGCATGGTCCGGCGTCTCCCGTCGATCCAACACGACCACCGCCGACTCGATCGTGGGCGGCGGGTAGAACACCTGCGGCGGCACCTGAAACGCGACTCTTGGTACGGCATAGATCCCGCTGATCACACTGGGCAGGCCATAGCTCTTGGTACCCGGATTGGCGGCGAATCGCTCAGCGACCTCTCGTTGCACCATCACCACAAACCGATGAATTGCGTGGAGGTGACGAAGAGCGTCCATCACGAGTGGTGTGCCCACGTTATACGGAAGATTCGCCACCATCACCCACTGTTCCCTGCCTAGGTCATGCTTCAGGTCGGCCTTCGCAGCGTCTTCGAAGCGGAGATCGACGTCGAGTCCCGTGGTCACCATTTCGAGGATTGGGCGCAGGCCCTCATCCACCTCATAGGAGACAACATGCGCGCCAGTGGACGCAAGGGCGGTCGTCAACGTTCCTGTCCCGGCTCCAACTTCCACAACGTTGCTCCCGGGACCGACTTCGGCCAAATCGACAATTTTGCGGGTGATGTTGGCGTCGGCCAAGAAGTGCTGTCCGAGCCGATGAATCGGCGCCAGCCCATGCGACTCGAGCAGGGCTGCGATCTCTGAACGTGTCTGGGCCTTCATTTCTTGGCAGTCACTTCCGGAAGATGCGCTCGGCGTTGGCCGTCGTCACCGCGGCAACCTCTTCAATGTCCAGCCCCCAAACACCGGCAAGGGCCTCCCCCACCAGCGCGACCCAGGCAGGCTCGTTCGGCTCACGCCGATGTGGTGGAGGGGCCAGGTAGGGGGTATCGGTCTCAACTAGGGATCGCTCGGGTGGAACCAACTCAGCTCCAAGTCGGATGGTCTCGCCAGTCTCGAACGCCACCGGTCCGGCAAACGAAAACGTCACTCCTAGGTCGAGAAAACGTCGCGTCCACTTTCTCCCGCCGGTCCAACAATGCAGGACGGTGCGTCTTCCGATTTCCAGGTCCTCCACGATCTCGTGAACCTTCGAGAACGCATCCCGACAATGAACAATCAGTGGTTTGTCCAAGTCGACAGCGATCTCGATCTGAGCACGAAAGGACCTCTCTTGATCACCCGGGGAGGAAAGGTTTCGATAGAAGTCGAGCCCCGTTTCCCCAATGGCAGCAACTCGAGGCGCCATCGCAGAAATGGTGTCCCCCTGCTCATTCCACTTGTCGGCATGGTGAGGATGAAGCCCGGCGGTGGCGAGGACACGATCTTGGTACTGCTCCGCAAGCTCCAGAGAAACGGCTGATGACGCGGCATCGACTCCGGGCGCCACCACCCACGCAACATCGGAGGCGCGTCCCAATAACTCGCCGGGATCTCGATCGTCGAGCTGAAGATGACAGTGTGTGTCCACCCAATGCACAACGAGACGGTACCCCCGGCTGGCCGAGCCGCCTGACACCACCACTGGCGGAGGGGTAGGCTCGCCGACGTCATATGGATTCAGGAATCGCCCGCAAAATCGACGATCTGGGACGTATCGTTATCCCGGCCGAGACTCGACGGATGTTCAACATCAGGGAGGGGGATCATCTTCTGATCGCCGTCGAGGGGGGAAACATCGTCATCCGCAAGATGATCGACACCTGCACATTCTGTGGATCAGACGAGAACGTCAGCCAATTCAAGGGCAAGGGAATCTGTTCTACCTGCAAGTCTCAAATCGAATCCTGATCCTTTAGGAGAGCTTCGTAGATCACCTTTCTCGAAACTCCGGTTGACACCGCCGTCTCCCGCGCAGCATCCGAGCGGGACATGCCGGCTGCCACCCGGGCAACGGCCTGACCTACGGCCTCCCGATCACTCACCACAAGCGGAGCGCCGGCTTCGATGACCACGGTGACCTCACCCTTGACATCTCCGGACCATCGCTCGATTGCATCATTCAGTGAACCGACCCAAACCTCCTCGTGAAGTTTGGTGAGTTCCCGAGCCACGGCTACCTGCCGACCTCCGCCCAGCACACGCAGAAGATCCTCCAGATCACCTGCCAGCCGGTGTGGGCTGGCAAACAGGACGACCATGCGCTCCTCGGTTGAGATCCCGACAAGACGAGCCTCCCGCACCTTCCCCTTTCTTGGCAGGAACCCCTCGAAGACAAAACGGTCGCCCTCAAAACCGGAAGCGGTGACCGCAGTCGTCACAGCGGAAGGGCCGGGCACAACCGTCACGGGAAACCCCGCCTCTCGCGCCTCGCGAACAGCGTTCGCTCCCGGGTCGGACACAGTGGGCATACCAGCGTCCGATACCAGAACCACCCTTTGCCCACTTGAGATGTCTGAGAGCAGATCGGCCGTCCGTTCCCGCTCGTTTCCAACGAAGAGGGACCGGAGCCTGGGTTTGACACCGACGTGGCTGAGCAGTTTCGAGGTGCGCCGTGTGTCTTCTGCGTAGACCACGTCGGCCTCGCTCAGAATCTGAATGAGTCGCTCAGACACATCACCAAGGTTCCCAATCGGTGTGCCGCAAACGGAGAGACGTCCCTCAGTCATCTACCAGCTCCAGGGTCTGGCCCGGCTTCGGTGGGCGCACATCTGCTGGGATCTCGAGAACCCACTTGCACTTCCGGAACCTCGCAAACCGACCCGGTGCAACCAGTCTGGTGTCCAAGACTCTGTAGTTCTCCGAGAGGCCGACGGCGCGAAATGGACGGCCCATACCCACCCCGTGAACCGCACTGGTGCGGAGCAGAATCGCAGCCTCGGACTCAGCGCCCCGGAGACCGCGCCATCGCTCAACAAAGCTGGCTGCGATCATCACGGGGCCGGACTTCCACTCCTCGGCCCGGAAGTGAATGACTTCCATATCACGAAGTTAGATGAAACAGGGACCGTTGAGAAGACTCATGGGTGGCTATCCGAGACCGACGGAGGACCTGATCTGTTCCCCGATTTCGACCACGCTGGCTGCGATAAAGAAAAGTTGTCCGTCACGAGAATCGACCCATACGAAAGCCTCCTCAGGAACAGACTGAATCGCGAAGTCGAGGAGGGCATCCTCGAGCTCTCTGAGATCCGCGTCGGTATCTCCCTCGTAAACCAGTAGAAATGCAGCGTTGGCACCGTCGAACCATTGGTGGTACCCGTCCCCGCCCCATCCGTCGGCGGCCCGAGCGCTCGTTGAGCCACCGGCGACTTGGTCGAGCATGATCCGAAAACCCTGCTCGCCCCAGACGGAGGTGCGTTCGAGTTTGTATCCGACCAAGTCAACAGTCGGCATCGCCACGGTCATTGGCAGGTCGCGCTGATAGTCGCCTGGTGTGATCACCTGCTCAGAGGAGCCAGGCAGATCGGGGAAAATGCCGTATGCATCGTTGATCTCGGACCATCCGCCTACGTCATGGAGGTCCTGAGCAAAAGCGAGACCGCTGTCATAGGGGAAAATTAGCGAGTCCCGAAGGAAAGACGGGACGATGTCCAGCGAGGAAGTGTCGATATCGAGCGACTCGGCGACAAACTGGCCAAGCTCACTCTGGCTTAGTCCACGCACCCACTTCACTTGGGCGAGCGTTGCGTCACCTTCGATGAGGGCTTGATAGGCAGTCACCTGGTCGAGTCGGTCCTCTTCCGCCATTGCCTGGAACACCGGATCAAACCCAAAGTGCTGATCGGTGAGGGCGTGCACCAGCTCATGCACCATTGTTCCCTGCTGGAGCAGGCTGAAACCATCCTCCCGGACGGGCACGACGATCTCGCCGGTGTCGCCGTCGTAAAACCCTGCAACCTGTTCTCCGTATAGATCGAGCACGATCTCTTCTAAATCGGATTCAGGCTCCAGCAATCCAAGGAGTTGGTAGAGAGCCTGGTCGGCGGGAAAATCGTCGGCGTCTTCCTCGATCGCTTCTCGCACCCGTGTTTCGAGTTCGGCACTGGTGACGATCGTGATGATGGGCGGGGTCAGGAACGGCAGGCCACGAATCTCCTGGGCATCCGTGATCAGCTCCTCGAGCTGATCACGAACCACTTGGGGCGCGTCCAATCCTGAAAGATCAGCGGCGGTACTTGTAGTCGTTTCAGCGAAGGTGGTCGAAGGGGACTCGGCACCCGTTGTTGTCGTTGCCCCGGGCAATGTCGTCCCCGGTCGGGCAGATGTTGACGTTGTCGTCTGAGGTGTGCAAGCAGCAACGGCGAAGAAGAACAGCACCAATATCGAGAGACGACCGACCATGACAAGCAGGTTATCGGCGGGTGCGAGCTAGACCTGACCCTAAGGGCTCCCGAGGTTCGGCGACACTCGTCTCCCTCGCTAGACGGACCGCTAGCCTCACTCGACTTTGAGACTCTGATCTGGAGGAGGACCCGACATGAACGAAATCGCCGTCAAGGCCAGCAATCTGACCAAAACCTATGGAGATGGCGACACCGAAGTCCATGCTCTCAAAGAGGTGTCTTTTGAGATCCCACGTGGTGACTTCGTCGTCCTTCAAGGGGCATCTGGATCAGGGAAAACAACACTTCTCAACCAGATCGGCGCCCTCGAGCCGCCCACATCCGGCGAGGTGGAATCCAATGGATTCCACCTCAATGGTCTCGACGATGATGGACGAACCGAGTATCGACTGAAGTCGGTTGGTTTCATCTTTCAGTTTTACAATCTGGTCCCATCGTTGACCGCCTACGAGAACGTTGCCCTGATCGCTGAGCTCACAGGTGGCAATGTCCGAGATCGAACCGATCAGGTACTGGAGTCAGTGGGACTGGGAGATCGCAAGGATCACTTCCCGGGCCAGTTGTCTGGCGGTGAGCAGCAGAGGGTGTCGATCGCCAGGGGCCTGGTCAAGAACCCGCCGCTCATGCTTTGCGACGAACCTACTGGCGCACTCGATACCGATACAGGAACTCAGGTGCTCAGCCTCCTGCGAGAGATAACAGACAGCGGTGATCGAACGATTGTCGTCGTCACCCACAACAGCGAGATTTCTCGGATCGCCAATCGCGTGATCGACCTGAGGGACGGCATGATCGTCGGCACTCACCTCAACGATGACCCAACGAGCCCCGAGAACGTCGCCTGGTGAGCATCCTCGGACTCAAGCGAAATCGCGACATTCGACGCCAAAAGTGGCAGTTCGTAGCCGTCCTGGTCACGGTGGTTCTGGGGGTGGCGCTCTTCGCCGGAATGTTCAACGCCTACCTCAATCTTGGGTCGTCCCTGGAGAGTTCCTACAACCGTCTCGTCATGGCCGACATGACGGTTACTGGCGCCGAAGACGGCTTTCTGGACACCGTCATGGGAATCAACGGTGTCGCCACCGCCATCGGGAGACGACAGGCGGACGTTCCAATGGAGGCAGCTGGTGACAGCCTGGTCGGCCGCGTAATCGGGATGCCCGGCGATGACCAACCTGATATCAACAAGGTCGACATCGTCGACGGCAACTATCTCAACCCTGAGGACAACACCGGGGTGATGGTCGAGGAGCACATGGCCTCCGACTTCGCACTCGAATTGGGAGATACCTTTGAGATCGCGGGTCAAACGGTGACGGTGACAGGCATTGCTGTTTCGCCCGAATACCTGTGGCCCGCGAAGGACCGCCAAACTATCTTCACCCCACCAGGCACGTTTGGTGTGGTTTTCGCCAACGAGTCGATGCTCGAAAGTCTCGAAGGGCCCGCCGTCCAAAATCAGATCCTTGTTGAGTATCAACACGGTGTAGTTGTTGAGGACGTCGACGCCAAAGTCGAGTCGGCCGCTGAATCAGCGAACGCCGCCGATATCCAGACCCTCGCCGATCAACCATCCAACTCAACCATCAACGAGGAAATCGGCGGCCTGCAAACAATGGCAGTGGCCCTTCCGCTGCTCTTTCTCGCCGCCGCCGGGATGGCCATCTATGTGGTCATCACACGACTCGTCTACTCCCAGCGTGGCGTGATCGGAACGCTGCGCGCCAGCGGGTTCAGAGCCAAGACGCTCAGTCGGCATTACCGATCGTACGGAGTTGGTGTGGGACTGGTCGGAGCCGCAATAGGTGCTGTTCTCGGAGGCCTCATGGGTTGGGGCATGACAGCGATCTACACCCGGGTCTTCGGGATCCCCGACCTCGTGGCCGACATCCACGTGCCGACTATTCTCCTCGCCCTCACTTTCGGTGCGGTAGCCGGCGCCATAGCATCTGTCCCTCCTGCACGGACAGTGGCGGCGATGCCGCCGGCCGAAGCCATGCGGGGGGACCTGCCGGCCCAAGGGGGAAAACGCTCAGCGTTCGAGACGTTGATTCCGCCGCTGCGCCGTGCCCCGGTTCGCTGGCGGATGACGTTACGCGGGGTGGGCCGGAACAAGAGAAGAAGCGTCGCGATGGTGGTAGGTGTGATCCTCTCAGCAGTCATGATCCTCGCTGCGGCCGGTTCGATGGACACGATGTTGACGGCTTTCGACAGGCAGTTCAACGAGGTCTCCATCGAAGACGCCCAATCCTTCTTTGAAATACCGGTGGGAGACCCGGAGGTAAAAGAGGTGGCAGCCACCCCTGGCGTAATGCTCGCCGAGCCGGTGATCGGGCTCGGTGCAACCATCCGAAACGGGAGCAAGTCATATACGACGCTGGTGGAGGGGTACCAGCAAAACACCAATGTGCATGGCTTCCCCAGTGGTTTGCCCACATCGGGCGTCCTGTTGGGACAAGCCATGAAAGATCTGCTCGACGTGGAAGTTGGGCAACGCGTGACCATCGAGCTTTCCGACCTCGACACCGAGATAAGCGTCCTCGTGCAGGGATTGGTCGATGAGCCGCTCGCGACGCTCTCCTACATGGATTCAAGTGCCTTGACCGATGCCATCAACAAGGCAAACGATGCGGTCACCGCCGAGGTGCTGGCGCTCCCCTCGTTCACCTCGGTAAAGGCAATCTACGATCCAGGAGCGTCCGGGCAGTTGGCGGTTGACCAGATTCGAGATATCGATGGGGTTGCAGCAGTGGTCGACGCAACCGAGTTGCGGAACTTGCTCCAGCAATTTCAGTTGTTCTTCTATGTTTTCATCGGCATGGGTTTGGTGTTCGGGAGTGCGATGGCGTTCGCGTTGATTTTCAATATCATCTCGGTGAACGTCGCCGAAAGAGTCAGCGAGTTCGCCACGATGCGCGCCAGCGGTCTGACTCATCGAAAAGTGGCGTCAATGATCACCGGCGAAACCTTCCTGCTCACAACAATCGGCATCGTGCCCGGCCTCGTCTTCGGCTATTGGGCTGCGGTCGCCTTCATGAACTCCTTCTCGAGCGACCAGTTTCCGATTGTTGCCGAGGTAAGGCCCTGGACATTTGTCCTCACTGCTGTGGGGCTACTCGTTGTTGCCGGTCTGTCATTGATCCCGGCGGTCGGGGCCGTCAAGCGCATCAACGTCGGCGAGGTGGTCAGGGAGCGGGCCGTTTAGGGGTCGGTATGGTTCCTCCGATGGAGAACGTCTACTCAACCGACTGGGATGGGGCACAGGACCATTCCGGATATCAATGGAATCGGATCCGACTCGCACGACGTCTTGGAGGCGAGAAGCTCGGAGCCAGCATCTATCTGATCAAGCCCGGCCAGAAAAGCTTTCCCTATCATTTCCATCACGCCAACGAAGAAATGCTGATCGTTCTCGAAGGTGATGTGGTGGTCCGCACGCCGGACGGCGAACAGGAAGCAGGCCCAGGCGCTGCCCAGATTTTTCGAACCGGGCCCTCTGGCGCTCACCAGGTGATCAACCGATCCGAGAATGACGCTCGAATCGTGATGATGTCGACGATGCTGGATCCGGAGATCGCCGAGTACCCCGACTCTGGCAACGTCGGAGTCTTTGCGGCAAACACATCAGGGGCGACCGACTCCGAACCGTTGGCAAAGTGGATCGATGGGTCGGCGGAAGTCGAATACTTCGAAGGCAGCTGAGCCGAAAACTCAGGTATCATTTGCCACCAAGCGTCACCATCGGATACGCTGAGTGATGTTTGGGTTGGGTTTGACATATGGAGGGACGATGACATCGTTTGACGCAAGACTCCGAATGATCGGCCAACAGGGGCTCCCCCTGGGTGTTGAGGTTGATCTGACCGACGACCGTATGAGGGTGACCGCCGGGTCAAGCCAGGTGGCCAATTGGGCACTAGGAGAAATCAGGGTTCTCTCCCTCCCCGACGGCTTCCACATCAAAGCCGAGGGAGAAGAAGTGATTCTCAACGTCGATGACAAGTCCCGCTTTGCAATAGAAGTCGGCCTCACCAACCGCGGATAGGATCTGACAGGGCCCGGCTACGCACCTATCCGTTAAGAGCCCTAGGCGTCATCCGCTTCGCCTAACCGAGCGACTGGTCAATCTGGAACAGACAGGGCACTCCAAGCTCCGGACCACGTTGCGCATACCGGTCATAAAAGGCGCCGATCGCCTCGAGATCCGCATTGTCGAGGCGGAGCATCCTGGTCCATCCTGTGACCGCCACCAAATGAGTCAAGTCACCCCTGGGCGCCACCAGAATGTGGGTCCCTTGGGCCCTAGCAAACTCCTCAATGCGAATTCGCTCCTCGTTTGCGATGTCGGGCTGATACTGAACTACCACGGTTCCGTGTTCGAGATTGTGAACCTGGACTACATCGGGAATCTCCTCGACATATATGCCACACGCTGTGGAACTTGGGGAGTGTGGGCCGCTGGTGGGCGGTGACGAATTGTAGATCGGCTCAGGGTCGCCGACAGCCAGGTGGCCGCCGCCTAAGTCAGAGAAGGTCTCGACATCGGCAAGCTCGTCGGGCTCCGGTCGGGTGACCATGAAACCGATCAGAGCCACAACAGCAACGACAATGCCGCCGATGATGAGATAACGCTTGGTCTGCGCTTTGCGTTTCTTGGCTTCGGCCGCGGCCCTTCGGTCAGCCTTCTTACTCGAGGATTGCCCGCTCATTCACTGCTCCTGTCACGATTCGAAATCCACCTTGTGACGATCATCCCATCTGGACGGCCACCAAAATCACCGGCCTCCCACTGTCGTGAGACGATTCTTGAAGCTTAAGACCAGTGTCGGACTGTCCTGCGAAGCTGCCCTCCTTGATGTGACGAACCACCACCAAACCGGTTTCGCACGTCAGAAACATCTAGATTCGGGCTATGACCGTTTGGGGCGCAATCGAGCTCGGAGGGTCCAAGGCGACTGCCGTGGTTGGAAACGAGCCTGCGGACCTTTCCAAGGCCATCAAGGTTGTAACCACAACTCCCCGAGAAACGATAAGTGGATTACTCGAGGTATTCGAGGGCGCGGACCTGGCGGGGGTTGGCATCGCATCCTTTGGTCCGATCGACCTCAATCCAAGGTCATCTTCGTACGGCCAAATAACCTCCACCCCCAAGCCGGGATGGTCCTGGACCGATGTCGTGGGTCCGGTTGAACGCGCCACTTCGCGCCAGGTGGCGATCGAGACCGACGTCAATGCTTCGGCCATGGCCGAAGCAAAATGGGGCAACGCAACCGACGTCGAACAGGTTGCATACGTGACTATCGGCACCGGTATCGGTGGCGGACTGAGCCTGGGCGGACACCCGATTCATGGGAGCCCGCACCCTGAGATGGGTCACACTGTGGTGAGGGTCCATCCCGATGATACGTTCGATGGTGTTTGTCCATTCCATGGAATCTGCGTCGAAGGGATGGCTTCGGGCTCGGCCATCAAGGCGCGGTTTGGTGCGAATCCTGAGAATCTGTCCGAATCCACGCTGACCGAGGTTCGCGAGCTTGTTGCGTTCTACGTTGCTCAAGGGTTGCGCAATCTGATCTATGTGGCTGCGCCGGATCGAATCGTGGTTGGGGGTGGCTTGAGCCATATCGATGGGCTCCTCAAGGCACTGAGGAAGCAAGTAGCAGAGGAGCTTGCTGAGTACCCGGGTGCCCCAATCCTTGATTTCGACGAGTACTTGGTACCGCCTGGTCTTGGAGATCACTCAGGTCTGGCGGGCGCCCTCGTCATGGCCATGGCAAATGGGGTTTGATGGTTGTCCCCACACTGGTGGTACGTCCCGGGCACCCGAATTTTCTTGACCTGCCTTGGGAAGTGGCCGCGGATGAGTGGTCTAGCGATCGACTCGTGGAGATGCCCACCGGAATCCATCGACACCCGGTGGTCTTCGTGGCGTACGACGAGGGTGTCTACGTGATCAAGGAGCTCTCAAAGGCAGTTTCCGAGCGAGAGTATGAAGTACTCGGCACGCTAGAAACGCGGACACACAGGTCTGCCGTTCCGGTTGCCCTGGTCAACCGAGGCTGGTTGGAAGCGGACAGCGAGCAATCCGGCGCCGTCATCACGGAGTATGTGAAGCACACCTTCCCCTACCGCCGTTTGGTGAGCGGATTGGGATTCGGACCCCGTCGGAACAAATTGCTGGACTCGGTCGCGGGCCTTCTGGTAGAGCTGCATCTCGCCGGTTGTTTCTGGGGAGATTGTTCCCTTTCGAACTTGCTATACCGATACGACGCCGGGGCCATTGAGGCTGTCATGATCGACGCTGAGACATCCACGATTCGCAACGAGCTGAGTGACGGGCAGCGAAACGAGGATCTCGAGATCATGAAAGAGAATCTCGCTGGCGAAATGGCGGACATTGCTGCCCTGAACGGCTTCGATCTCGATAGTGCAGACCTCGACATCGGAACCGATATCGAAAAGCGATATTTGGATCTCTGGGAGGAGCTCAGGAAAGACCTGATAATCGCACGGGATGAGGGGTACCGGATAAGGGAACGGATCGCACGACTCAATGATCTCGGGTTCTCTGTCCACGACGTAGAACTGGAGGCTTCAGGCAACACCAATCTGGTGAGGATGACCGCCCACGTCGGCAGCCGCACATTCAATTCGGACCGCCTGCGAGAACTGACCGGATTGTTGGCCTCGGAGAACCAGGCCAAGATTCTCCTCGGAGATCTCAGCTACTTTCTGGCGAAGTCGGGCGGCATCACATCCACAGAAAAGAGCGTTGGCGTCTTCAAATGGCTCACCACCGCATTCGAACCGACGGTCGGGCGTATCGCTGACGTGTGGTCCGGCGATGACCCGGTCCAGGGCTATTGCGATTTCCTGAACCATCGAATGAAGCTGGCTTCAGAGCGCAAAAAGGACGTTCCCGACTCCGAGGCCTTCGATTCATGGTTGGCGCACGGTTTCCCCGGCTTCGACTAGTTCCCCAGGACTTCTCCCATCATCACAGCACGTCCTTCGGTGATCGAGAGTTGGGCCGCGACGCCCATCGCCACGGACAGACGACCATCCTCCAGTGTCACCGCTGGGGTTGTGCCCGCCTTAATGACATTCATGAGCTCGAGGTGCTGGATATATGTCGATCCCTCGTGCATTCCGTGGTATTGAACTCGAGCGTCACCAGCCGAGATCTCACGGATTTCGCCCGAGGATCGATCACCAACCCGAACGAGCGATTCGGGCATGAAGGCTTCTACCTTTCCCGATTCACCGACGACCGAAATCTCTTGCTCGTTTCTGGAAGCCTCGGCGAACATACAGAGATCAAGCGAAGCGCGGGCACCACTTTCGAACTCAACAA
The DNA here is from genome assembly GCA_964195405.1 of uncultured Acidimicrobiia bacterium. Classification (GTDB taxonomy): domain Bacteria; phylum Actinomycetota; class Acidimicrobiia; order Spongiisociales; family ZC4RG35; genus CAXMPK01. The sequence continues at coordinate 14,648 of CAXMPK010000133.1, read as the reverse complement.
TGACATAGGCGTTATCGATGATGTCGGGCACTTCACCTTCGTAGCTCTCGTCTAGGTGATTGACACTTTGTGAACCCGAAGCCATCACGCGGACGGGCTCGCTTCTTGTGATCAGTCTCATGAGATCGAAGAAGTGACAGCATTTCTCAACGAGAGTTCCGCCCGTGTTGCGCCGAAAACGGTTCCAGTTGTCGACCTTGTCCAGAAAAGGGAATCGATGCTCACGAATGGCCACCATCTTCACTTCTCCGGCGGCACCGGACCCGACCTCCTCAATCAGACGCGCGATGGGTGGCTTATAACGGTATTCCAGGCCCATCCACACCACCCCATTTCGGCCTTGCGCAGCGGCAAGAATCTCGTCACACTCCCTGACGGTTGTACCCAGGGGTTTCTCGATCAAGACGTGTGCATCGGTCGCCAGAATCCGTTTCATCACTTCGGCGTGGGTGTGGTTGGGAGAAGCGACGACATAGGTATCAGCCTGAGCGTGGGCGATTAAGTCTGAGTAGTTGGCAAAACAGTGGTTCGGCGGCAGTCCCGCTTCCGTCATACCAAGCCTCAATGACTCAGGATCAGGGTCGGAAATCCCAACAACTTCGGCGCCGTCAATGGCTGCGATGTTGGCAATATGCTCCCTGCCCATCATGCCCGTGCCCACGATCGCGTAGCTGATGGTTTCGGCGTTCATCGGGTTAGGACTCCGGGCTGTTTCCGTCACAGGTGTATGACATCGATTCCAATCCCTTTGGCATAAGCAATTACATCCTTGCGATGATCCCCGTAGGCGATCCCATAGTGATGCTCGAGACCGTTTGCCATGATCGTGTCGAAGACGTCAACCGCTTCCGACTCCAGTCGAGCAACGCCTGAGGTTCCGGAGAACGGCAGTGGCTCATCGAGTATTTCCCCAACACCGACGACCATGCGGATCCGATTGAGTGACTGACTCAGGCGGGCGATTGTCACCTCACCGGGACGTAGCCGAAATTGATTGAGAAGTGGTTTCTCGCGGTTCGAATGCACCGTCGCCGCCAGTGCTTCGCCAGGAGCCGCCAGTTCGGTCGCAGCCATCCCACAGTGCCAAAAAGTGGCCGTATTCGCGCTGAAGTCAAGCCCGACCAAGTCGGCCACAAACGGCGGGAGATGGGAGAGTGATTGGAGCAACAAAGCTGTCGCATTGCCGTAGACATCAGCTTCGCAGGATCCGGGCAGCCCTCGCGACGACATTCTCGAGTTGCCGAAACATGCGGCGCCCCCAAACTCGGTGAAACACTCCGGCCAGCACCGCGTAGCCACGCCACTCCACCCCCGATCATTGGCGAGTTCCTCTAGCCCGACGGCCAATCTGATGCTGCTTCTCAAGGCGGCGGCATCGAGAGCGTCTACTCCGAACAGTGTCGTTGCGACGTGATCCTGAATCTCATCGACGGCTGATTCGGAAACGCCAGTCCCGGCTTCGAACCAGTTGATGAGCTCAACTCGGTCGACCTTCAACCCGGTGAGTGAAAAAAGTTCCGCTGCGTCGTACTCGCATGGTTCGAAGCCATCGGGCCGATCTCCGATCACCCCGATCACTTTGCCGGCGAGCGTCACATTTGACGCTCCGCGTATAGCTGCGGTCGGCTGCGGTGACGTAACATCACGGGGTGCCTCCAGGACCTCGAACATCTCCTCGCTGAGTCGAGGGTCGGTAGGACTCCGGTAGATCCACCCGTATTCCTTGCCGCGACGGGCAAGCACGTACGCTGCGAGGTTGATCCCACAGAGGGAGTTGAGTCGCAAACGACCACCGACTTGTTCCTCGGGGACGGCCCACAGCACCAGAGGCACAGACGACTTATCGGCCACCGCGGAGACGAGGGAGGAATCGGCGAAGGTTGCTTGGATCACGACAATCGCCTCGACTCCTTCTCGGCTGATTGCTGCAGCCTGTTGGGCCGCTGTTTCTGGATCCAAGAGCAACGTCGCGTCACCAACGAGGCTCAGATTCAGATCCTCGAGCGCTCGCAAGGCATCCCTCGCCGTTGACTCAGCGAGTGGGAGGTCGAATGTTGGCCTGGCGATGGCCAAGAACCCCAGCTTCTTCGTCATTCCGGCACCCCGCGGTAGCCACGCCGAAACTCAGCGCTAGCCGGGGGCAATTCGAGCCCACCAGGACCGTATGACGGATGACTGAGAAAAGGGAGCGCCAGCGAATCAGTCACATTGCTGAGTTCTCGCATGTACGGAACCGAATTGGAGGCAAGTCGATCTGCCACCGCATCGAGCGCCGGGAATCCCCGGACGCATGCGTCCCACCAGATGGCCCGTCCGGCCAGATAGCCGCTGGCTCCCGCATTACATGCGAGTTTCACTACTTCGATGAAGCTCTGTTCGCTTGCCCCGGCTGACAACACCACCCAAGGCCGCCCCGCGGCATTGTCAAGATGCGAGAACGTCGCAGAAACGGCTTCACGAGCGGCGCCGGTGGCGGTGGCAGCGACATCCGCTGGAACCGGTGCTTCTAGTTTGAACAAATCAACGGCGTAACGCTGGTGGGCGAAGGTTTCAACGCTTTCGATAACGTGCTCCGACCGTTTTGCCGGGTGCTCTATGTAGTCCAAGGTGTGCTCATCGTCCCCTGGTAGCGGATAGACAAGCAACTCGAATACGAAGGGGATGTCGTGTTTTGAGCACTCCGCTCCGACACTGGCTACCAAGGCCTGCTGGTGCTCGAGTACTTTCGTTGCGGCATCAGGTCGATACCACGCCAGGAGCTTGACGGCATCTCCTCCGCCTCGCTTGATCTGGCTTACGGACCAGTCAGGAATCCTCGACGAGAGACGTCCGCCGGCAGTCTCTTCAAATCTGTCGTCTTCGAGTGTTATCAGAAGCCCCGCGTCGTGGGGCAGCCATCCAATGGCTTCGGGATACAGATACTGGGGGTCGATGAGCACCGCTGTGGCTTCGCGAGCGAGGTTTGTGATCAGTACGCGCTTAACATCTCTCACGTCGTCGAAGGCAGCAACACCCGACCCGCGGGCGCCAGCGACAAGACTCTCGATAGGCGGGCGTTGATCGACTGCAAGCATCTTGAACCTGCCGGCCGCGTCAGCGAGACGTCGCATCCCAATCAGCTTTCCGGGTGTCATCCCGCTCGCTTTCGCTTGGCAAGGAATGTGCGGACCTCGTCCCCCGTCGGAATGCCGTTGCGCCCTCCGAATGTGGTGCAGGTCAAGGCTGCGGCTGCTGAAGCAAACTCAATCGCCTCCGACATGTCATCGACTCCCCGAGAAAGGGCAAGAGCGAGCGCTCCGTGATACACGTCCCCTGCACCGGTGGTATCCACTACGGCTACTTCGAACGTCGGGTGTCTCCTGAGAGCATCGTCCTCGATCCAATATGTCCCCTCTTCGCCGTTTGTGACTCCGAGCCACCCAGACGTCTCTTTTCTGATGGATTGCAGTCCATCGGTGATATCCGACGTTCCGGTGAGTTGTTGAAGAGCATCGGCGGAGAGAACTACATGTGAAGCCAACGGAAGCAGGCTTGCGCTGGGTCGGTTACCAACGTCGTAATCGAGCACGCCTGGGATCCCCTGCTCCTTGGCCCATTGGAGAGTTACCGCGGCGCCCTCCACCCATCTCACGTCAGCGAGCACCGCGTCCGAGCCAGCCAGATCTGACCCGGTCATTGACCCGGCTTCCTCAAAAAGTCGGTCATCGGAGTGGTTGATGATGATGCGCTCGCCTCCCGCTGCTACCGCAATCGCGGACAAAGGTGAATTCACACCCGGAACGAGTCGGACGTTGTCGGTATCGACGCCTTCAGATTTCAGGTCGCGGACGATTCTGTCTCCGAGAGAATCGTCTCCTACGGGACCGATGTATCGAGATTGGCCGCCTAGTCGTGAGACTGCCACAGCTGCGTTCGCTGCCACGCCACCGCCAATCTCAGTGCGGCCAATCGCGTGGTACTTGCCCGGTCCATCGGGGAGGCTCTGAAGCGAGTAGATCACGTCGTGGACTGCAATGCCCACACATGTGACGGTGCTCAACTCCTAGAGCCCAGCGTTTGGCGGATCGATGCCACCAGGGATGTGGCAATCCTGGATTCGGACTCAGCAGTAATACCTGCGATATGAGGCGTCAATAGGAGATTGGGTATCGATTCGAAGGCCACACCACCCTGTGGTGTGACCGGCTCATTCTCGAAGACATCCAAGGCCGCTCCCCCTAGGTGCCCGCTACGAACAGCCTCAATCACCGTCGGTTCATCAATGACCCCACCTCTCGATGTGTTGATAAGGACCGCTCCCTCTTTCATGCGCGGTACCGAACTTGCTCCAATCAGCCCGACCGTTTCGGGCGTTTTCGGAACGTGGACTGACAGAACGTCGGACGTCCGGATCAGAGTCTCCATATCGACGAAGGCGATAGCCGCCCATACCGAGTTTTCGGTGATGTACGGATCGTGGGCGATGACATTCATCCCGAGTCCCAGAGCGCGAGTAGCGACCTCCCTCGCGATCGTGCCGAAGCCAAGTAAACCCAGTTGTCGTCCTTGGACCTCGTGGCCGATGTAGGCCCGCCGTGGCCACTCCCCTGCCACCACTCGGGCTGTAGCCGACTCGAGTCCGCGAGTGAGCCAAAGGATCGCTGATATGACATATTCGGCGACAGCAGTTGCATTGAGACCGGCACCAGTTGCCACTTCGACGCCGCGCATGGCGCAAGTTTCGAGATCGATGTTGTCCACACCCACTCCCATCCGGGCAACGATCTCCAGTCCTGGGGCCTCGGCTACGAGCTCGGCGTCAACCCGAGTCAAGTTTCTGACTACTAGAGAACGGCTGTCGGCAACCAGATCCAGGAGTTGAGAGCGATCCTCGCCTAGCTCTGGGTTGTACAGCACATCGAAGTCCTCCGAGAGGGCAGTAACTCCCTCGGGAGCGAAGAATTCGGTGATCAAGACATCAGTCATGTCGGCTTGACATTATGACAAGCCCCGAAATGACATACTCCGCGTGTGAGCGATCCCGCCCGAACACTCCGATTCAATCCAGAAGACGGTGTAGTGGTGCGCGAGCCACCGGGCAAGGGTTACGGCTATTGGGTTGGCGGCAAGGTGTATTACGACTCGATTTCTGGGCAATACCTCCTCTTCTACCGAGAGCGTCGACCACTCGAGGCTGGACGTGGCGGCAGGTGCGCTCTTGCTGTGAGTAATGACGGTGTGATTTTCAATGATGTCTGGAGCGCCAACAAATCCGAGTTCGCTGCCAACTCCATCGAGGAAGGACACTGCGTTAGGTATGGGGATCGATGGTTGCTCTACGTCTCCTATGAGATGGCAGGTACTTCGACATGGCGCATCGACCTGATGGAGGCGACTGAGCCAGCTGGTTTCGATGTGCGGACGAGACGAACGGTTCTGTCACCCGGCGACTTCGGCATCGAATGGATCAAGGATCCGTTTGTGATGCTCCGCCAGGACGAGGTCTGGATGTACGCCGCTGTGCCCCCCAGAGCCGGGCCGACGGTCGACGGGTCTGTCGTCGCGGCCCGTGCTCTTGATGCAACGGTCCGTGCGACATCCTCGGATGGCAGCCATTTCCCGGAAATCGAGTACGTCTTCGAAGCGCCATTGGACGACTCATGGCACGGTCGGCGGGCCAGGCTCAACTCAGTCATCGACTGGAATGATGGGTTCGTTGCCTTTTATGACGGGGGTCGGACCGTCTACGACAACTACGAAGAAAAGACCGGGATCGCTGTTTCCCCAGACGGTGTCAAGTTCACCCGGGTGGAAAACAGATCACCCTGGGTCGAGTCGGCATACGGGAACGTGCGGTACGTCTGTGCGGTAAGAGTCGAGTCTGATGTCTTCTTCTATTACGAGTACACCGTGGAGGACGGTTCACACGAACTGAGGGTGAATCGCATCACCCCTTGACCGAGCCCGCAGTCACCCCTCTGACAAAGAATCGTTGCAGGGCGAAAAACACGATGAGCGGCACGATCGTGATCACGAAGGCGCCGGCGGTGAGCAAGTGTTCTCTGAGCCCAAACTCACCCGCCAGCGAGGCGACAACAACCGTCGCCGGGAGGGCGTCTCGGTTGCCTCCAATCATGGTCAGGGCAATCAAATAGTCATTCCAGGTCCACAAGAACTGAAAGATCGCGAAGGCTGCGAGAACTGGAAACGACAGGGGAATTACCAGCTTGTAGAAGATTTTGAAGTGGTCGGCCCCGTCAATATATGCCGACTCGAAGATGTCTTTGGGTAGGCCAGCGATGTAGTTGTGCAATAGGAAAATGGCGAAGGGCAGCGCAAAACCGGTATGGGTCAGCCATACGGCCGGAATGGTTCCGGCTAACCCCGCATCTGGGATGAGCGTCAGGGTCTTGTCGATGATCGGAATCGTCACATGGACGCCCCGAGAGTACGCCTGCAGTAGCGGAATCAGAGAGGTCTGTGTTGGCACAGCCAACAAAGCCACTGTGCCTATGAACCACCACTCGCGACCTTTGAAGTCGATCCATGCAAAGGCGTACGCAGCAAAAGCCGCGATCGCGATTGGAATGATGGTGGCGACAATCGCGATGGCCGCCGAGTTGATGAGACCGTTGGTCAGGCCACCCGTAGCTTCGGCGCCGAGCACTGCTTGGTAGTTCTCGAGGGTCGGAAACTGTTGGCCATTGGCGTTGTCCTGCCAGGCCATCCAGAAAGCCGACGACCGCTGGGCGTCCCGAGTCCGCAGCGAGTTGATAAACAGCCCGGTCGTGGGAATGGTCCACATGATCACCAGAATCCAGAGGATCCATGTGGGAATGCTCCGAAGGAATTTGTAGATGCGATCTCCGAGTGGCCGTCGGACATTGGGGCTGAGAGCTGTCATCCCAGTCTCTCCCTCTGCATACGCCGGATGTTGAGATACATGATCGGCAGCACTCCGAGAAATATGACAACAGCCAGCGCGGAACCCAGCCCGAAATTCAGCTCGGTGAAGGCGCGCTGCCACATCTCATTGGCGAGTACTTGGGTGTCGAAGTTTCCATTTGTCATGACTTTGGGAATGTCGAACACCTTGAGAACTGTGACGATCAAAGTCGTCGCAACGACACCGATCGTCGGGAAGATCTGGGGAACCGTGACCTTCCAAAAAGTCTGCGACTCGGTGGCACCATCTATCCGGGCCGCTTCCAGCAAATCGTCAGGCACAGCTTTGATAGCAGCCGAGAAGATCACCATGGCGAAGCCCGTCTGGATCCAGATGAACACCAGCATCATCCAAAAGTTGTTCCATGGATTGCTGGTCAGGAAGATGACTGGGTCAGGAATCGGTTCACCAGTGATCGGGTCAGGGATCACTCCGCCGATTCCAGGCCCCAAGAAGCGGTAAACAAGCCATACCAAGGCCAAGTTGATGGCCACCGATCCTGCCAAGATCGCGTTGTTTCCCGACTGCCAACCGCGTAGACCGATATACCCGGCGAACGCCACGATCACCAGAAGGCCTAGCGAGATCACCAGACTCGACGTGTCCGATGTCGACCACTCGCCGACCTGGACCCAGATGGCGTTGAAAACGCCCGTCTGATCTTGTGAAGGTGGTCGGGCGGTGTACATAGGACCGCGCCAGATGATCGAGGCTCCCACGAACGAGATAGCGAGCGGCAGGAAGATCAGGGACTTGGCGGCGTTTTCACCTTTGGACCGATCTGCGAGAACGGCGATCGCCAAACCCAGCCCCACGGAGAAGACGGTGACCGAGAAGATCCACCAGAGATTGTTCGGAATTGTCCCCCGGATGACAGTGAAGAAGGCGAATCCGCCAAGGATGACTCCGACCCCGATCAGCATCCCGGTTCCAGCGCTTAGGGAGAAACCGGTTCCCAGTCCGGTGCCACCCGACCGCCCGAGCCAGCGTCCGAGTCCGACCCCGACGACTACGAGCAGGACTGCGGACCAAAAAAGCCGACCAGTGAATATCGACGTCCAGTCACTGACGTCGATGATCCCGGAGTCGGTGAAAATCGAGACGTAATTTTCCAACCCCGAGAACTCCAATTTCGTCGGAGTGCCTGTGAGAAATCCCAGCCAGATGGTTCGCCCAAGAGGTACCAGGAGAGTTGCGGCGATGAAGAACATGGCCGGGGCGAGAAAGATGTATTTGCGGGAACCGGTCGCGATCGATGCGCGTGTGAGGCGGTCAGGGTAAGGAACCGACCCGATCCAGGCGCCCACCAGTAGACCGAGTACAGCTGCAACGAATACAACCTCGGCCTTTGATCCGTCGAGGTCGGCGGCCAACCACGCCCCAAAAAGCCAGCCCACAGACAACCACGCGAGGATGAGCACCCGAGCGGAATGCCTCCGCCTGGTGATCACCCAATGAAGGGCACCGAATCCGGCACCCAGAGCGACACCTACAACCACTGCCACGGGATCGATGCTTGGCCAGGCGATGCTGCGGGTGGCCGAACCGGCGACCAGGCCAAGAGTTAATCCACCTGCGACGCCTACGGCGAGCCGCCCCGATCTGGTCTTGACCAGGCCAAGCGCAAAGCCTGTTGCAGCGCCGATCAATGTGGCCATCAGTGTGACGATCTCCGGAGAAACAATCATTTGGTTGCCCCAAAGCAGTGCAAACACCACAAAACCGGATACCCCGCCTATCACTGCATTGAAGATGGCGAATCGTTTCTCCGAAAGATCGAAGAGCTTGTTGATCCCGATGAAGACGATGGCGCTGAGGCCTAGAGCCAGGACCACGCCGATAACAACGGCGATCACGCGATCCATCGGTCCATCCTTCCTCGGTGCGAAGGAGCGAACCTAACAGCAGAGCGGCCCGCAATGCGGGCCGCTCTGCGTCATACCGTTGTTCGTCTTCGGTTTATGGCCAGGAATCCTCGATTGCCTGAGTTGCGTCGTCGACAGTCGAGTCGCCGTTGACAGCACTGGTGCCTTCTGTCCAGAAGGTTCCGGCGCCGACGGCGGCCGGCATTAGGTCGGACCCGTCAAAGCTCAATGTTTCAGCTTCGAGCATGAATCCGATCATTACCTGCTCGAGTGGCAGGTAATTGTTCATATCCTGGTTCTTCGCGGCCGACAAGAAGCCGGAGAGCTCGCCACCCTTGCGGGCCTGCTGCGCAATCTGACGATTGTTGGCATATTCCGAGCTGGCGTAGTACTTCATTACTGCCCAGACCTCCGGAGCATCGCGGAAAGCGACTGGGAGGGTTCCGCCGCCAAGCACTGGACGTGCTCCCGTCGGACCGGGTGGAAAGTAGAACACGGAGATCCCGTCAGGACCGGTGACCGTGCCTTCAGGGAGGAATGCCGAGAAGAACGATGCCTGACGATGCATGAAGCAGTCGCCATTGGCGAGTGGCTCACCGTTGGCACCGAACGGAGTGGCTGCAATGGATCCCTCCGATGCGAAGACCGCACCAGGAGTGTCCCATACACCGAGAACTTCGTTCCAAACTGTCTTGACGCGGTCGTCATTGAACGGAATCTCATGCTGCCACCACTGGGCATATACGTCCACGCCCTCGTACCTGAGCAACAGATCTTCGACCCAGTCAGTAAACGGCCAGCCGGTTGCACCACCCGACTCGATGCCGACACACCATGGGATGTTGCCGTCGGCGATCATCGTGTTGGTGAGCGTCTTCAGCTCGTCCCAGCTCTCGGGAAGCGCATAGCCGCCATCGGCGAACGCAGTTGGGCTGTACCAGACGAGAGACTTGATGTCGGCTTTGTTGTTTACGCCGTACTGCACACCGTCAACATTGCCAAAGACAGTGAATGCCGGATCCCAGTTTTCCTCGAGAACTGCAATCACGTCGTCGGGCAGCGGCAGGATAAATCCCTCCCGCGCGAAGTCTGCAACCTTCCCCGGCTGGGGGATGATCGCAATGTCCGGCGGGTTGCCACCGGCTGCCTGCGCGTTGATCTGGTCCGAAAAGTCGCGTGCCCCGGTGAATGTGATAGTCATCCCGTTGGCCTCGGCGAAGACATTGAGGGCATCCTGCATTGCGCCCGCCTCTTCGTCCGAGCTCTCCGACCCGAAGACTGTTACTTCGGTGCCGGTGAGGTCCATCTCATCTACCGTGGTGTCGGTCGACCCCTCCGTGGTGTCGGTACCGGCGTCGGCAGTTGTGGCGGTTGTCCCTTCTGTGGTGGTCGTCGCTTCGCCACCTTCATCAGTCGCGCATGCCGAGGCTACGAGGGCAAGAACCGACAGCACCGCGATAAACCAGTGCTTTTGTAATTTCATATACGTTCCTCCAGATTTTGAAAGCGAACCGCCCGGCACGTTTCCAAGCGGGTCGAAGAAAGAACGCTACACCGCTAATTCGATGTACGAAAACTTCCGACCTTCAAAGTTGCGAGCATTTGTCATTGGGATGCCTAGTGTCGCCCGGCGATGACGGTTTCCAAGCAAAGTGTGCGGCTCTGGTGGCAGGACAGGGTCTTCTACCAGATCTACCCACTCAGCTTCTCGGACAGCGATGGAGACGGCTACGGCGACCTAGACGGCGTCCGGTCTCACCTCACGTACCTCTCGGACACGCTGGGCGTAGATGGGATTTGGTTGAGTCCATTCTTCAAGAGCCCCATGAAGGATTGGGGATACGATGTTGCAGTTCACACGGATGTTGATCCGCTTTTTGGCGACCTGGCAGCCGCGGAGGCTCTGATCAATGAGGCACACGAACTCGATCTGAAGGTCCTTCTCGACTACATCCCGAACCACAGCTCTGATCAAAGCCCATGGTTCATTGAGTCGAGATCATCACGAGACGACCCAAAGCGTGATTGGTACGTGTGGCGGGATCCGGGCCCTGACGGGGGGCCTCCCAACAATTGGGTCAGTGTGTTTAGTGGGCCTGCCTGGACACTCGATGAATCAACAGGCCAGTACTACCGCCATACATATCTCTCCAGTCAGCCTGACCTGAACTGGCGTGACCAAGAGTTGGTAGAGGCTATGAGCAATGTGGCCAGATTCTGGCTCGACAGGGGAGTCGACGGGTTCCGAATCGACGCGGCGCACCAGATGATGAAGGATCCCGATGAGCGAGACAATCCACCGGTCCCACACGACTACGAGCGACCATGGAAGGACATGGGCGAGTACGACGCTCACGTACACCTTTACGACTATGGCCACCCGGATGTCCATGGCGTATACCGAGAATTCCGAGCTCTACTAGACAGCTACCCACACCGGCCGATGAGTGTTGGAGAGGTACATATATTCGACCTTCCAGAGTGGGCCACCTATTACGGCGAGTCCATGGACGAGATGCACATGCCTTTCAACTTTCATCTGATGGCCTCTGCTTTTGACGCAGAGACTCTTCGGGTGACGATCGAGAAAGTGTTTTGGAATGTGCCGTCGGGTGGATGGACAAACTGGACCTTGGGCAACCACGATGAGGTCCGACTCGCCACCAGACTCGGAGCCGAGAATGCCCGATTAGCGGCGATGCTGCTTCTAACGCTTCGAGGTACGCCATTCCTTTACTACGGCGATGAGCTGGGAATGTCCGAGGTGGAAATCCCAGCCGAGGTCGGCAGAGACCCATGGGGCAAGAGTGTTGCTTATCTCTCGCGCGACGGAGCCAGGACGCCGATGCAATGGGAGCCCACCAGCGACGCCGGATTCGGGGCGGAGAAGCCATGGCTCCCGTTCAGCCCTGATAAGGACATGGTCAACGTGGCTACCGAGCTTGGCGTTGAGTCTTCGATGTTGAGTCTCTACCGCCGACTTCTGAAGTTCAGGCGCGGATCCGAGGCGCTTCGGAGCGGCTCCTACCTTTCACGCACCGCTGACAATCCCAACGTATTGGTCTATCGCCGTGAGGGTGATAGCGAGCGAATCACCGTGGCGCTCAACTTGTCAGACGGCTGGGCGAGTGCGCAGGTAGGCCGTGGCAAAATTCAGATTTCGACCGTGGACCACAAGCGATCAGATGAGATCGCCGCGGAGGTCGAGCTGGCACCTCGAGAAGGTGTCATCATCCTCAACCGCTGACACCAGACGCGGTTGCGTGCGCCGCGCTAGGTTTGTGCCCCCTGTTCGCCTCGAGAGGGAAACGTGGCTGCGATAAACATGGAAGGTCTGGGAAAGGTCTACGACGACGGAACGCGCGCGGTCGGTTCTGTGGATCTGGAAATCGAAGACGGCGAGTTCCTGGTGCTGGTGGGCCCATCGGGTTGTGGCAAGTCGACCATCCTGAGGATGATCGCCGGTCTTGAGGACATCAGTGAGGGGACGATGACCATCGGTGACCGGGTGGTCAACGATATTCCACCCAAAGACCGCGACATTGCGATGGTCTTCCAGAGCTACGCCTTGTACCCCCATATGACCGTATTCGAGAACATGGCTTTTGGGCTCAGACTTCGGAAGATGAAGAAGGCCGAGATCGATCGTCGAGTAGGTGAGGCTGCGAGCGTTCTCGAGATCACCGATTTGCTGAGTCGACGCCCTAAAGCTCTGTCGGGCGGTCAGAGGCAGCGTGTCGCTATGGGTCGTGCCATCGTGCGTGAGCCTGCCGCATTTCTCATGGATGAGCCGCTATCCAACCTCGACGCCAAGCTTCGTGTTCAGATGCGTGCCGAACTGGAGCGGCTTCACAACCAGTTGGGAACCACCACCGTCTACGTCACGCATGATCAAATCGAGGCGATGACACTCGGAGATCGAGTGGCCGTACTGCGTGCTGTCACGGAGGGTCGGCCGTATAACTTGCAACAGGTTGGCCCCCCCGCCGAGCTGTACGCAAGCCCCGACAACCTGTTCGTCGCGGGATTCATCGGGAGTCCTCCGATGAACATGACCTATGCGCGACTCGAATCCGAAAACGGAAAAGTCTACGCGATTCTTCCTAACGCCAAACTGCTTGTCGATCAGGCAGCGTTGGACAACCACCCTGGTCTAGAGAACTTCACAGGTGATGAGTTGGTTGTTGGGTTGAGGCCCAGCGCTTTAGAGGCGGCCGTCGTTGCAGGGCCGGATCCGGAACGTGCGCTTCAGGCACAGGTGGACGTCACCGAGATGTTGGGTGCCGATACATATATCCACTTCACAGTGGACCGTCCTCCGGTCATAACTCCGGATATTGAGGAATTGCTTGCCGACTCGGGCCAGAACGCATCATCTTTGGGCGACACCACGAATTTCATCGCTCGGCTGAGCCCAGATGTGGGGGTGCGTCACGGTGATGTGGTCGACTTGGTCGTCGACACCTCGAAACTTCACTTCTTCGACAAGACCACCGGTCTGCGAGTAGGGGTCAAGTTGGCATTAGGTGCAGACGCCTAAGGCCCGACCACCCATTTCCAGGTGATGGGATCAGATCGTTTTCGATGGGGTGTCGCGACGTCCGCCTATCAAATCGAGGGTGCTCGGCGCCTGGAAGGCAAGGGAGATTCGATCTGGGATCGCTTCTTCGACGACGGACACATGAAGGTCGGCGGTGACGTTGCATGTGACCACTACCACCGACTGGACGAAGATCTCGACCTGATTGCGGACCTGGGAGTGACCTCATATCGGTTCTCCATTGCTTGGAGTCGTGTGCTTCCGGATGGGCACGGCACCGTCAATCAGCCTGGTATCGACTTCTATAGGCGATTGGTCGAGGGCCTTCTTGAACGGAATGTCGAGCCATGGCCCACTCTCTATCACTGGGACCTTCCTCAGGCTCTCCAGGAGGAGGGTGGCTGGTCAAGCCGGGCAACGGTCGAGCGTTTCGCTGACTACGCCGAGTTGATGGTCTCGTCACTCGAAGGGGTCACCAATTGGATAACCCACAACGAACCGTGGGTGGCGGCCTTCTTGGGAAACCTCTATGGCGTGTTTGCACCGGGCCTTCAAGACTGGTCTACGGCATTGGAGGTGGCCCATCATCTTCTCCTGTCGCATGGGCGCGCAGTTGAGCGGATTCGCGAGAACTCGACAAAAGCCAACGTCGGAATTGCTCTCGACTGTCGCCCAACGCGACCACCTCGGCTGGAAGCGGAGGAGGCGACGCGACACTTTGACGGTTTCCGAAACAGATGGTTCTTCGACCCAGTATTCGGGTTGGGATACCCGGACGACATGATGGCCAGCTATGTGGAGAGAGGGCGCCTCGAGCAGATGCCCTCATTCATTGAAGATGGCGACATGGAACGGATTGCGGCTCCGATCGACTTCCTGGGACTCAATTACTACACAACGGTCGAAGTCACACGAAGTGAAGATGAGCGGGACGATCCGGAACGCCCGCCTAGTCAAATTCCGTCGGAGGGTTACACCGAGATGGGATGGCGTGTCGATCCTGACGGCCTTCGCAGCTATCTCTCCGAACTAAACAACCGATACTCACCAAAGTCGATTGTCGTGACCGAGAATGGCGCGAGCTACTCGGACTCACCTGACGGCTATGGCCACATCGAGGACCAGCGCCGTATTGATTACCTGGACCAACACATCGACGCATTGCTACATGCTGCCGAGGATGGAGTTCCCATAGATGGCTACTTCGTCTGGAGTCTGCTGGACAATCTCGAGTGGACACAAGGCTTCGAACAGCGCTTCGGTCTTGTATGGGTCGACCAGGAGAGCCAAGAACGGACCCCAAAGAGGAGCTTTGAGT
>CAXMPK010000132.1:0-6971 GCA_964195405.1 uncultured Acidimicrobiia bacterium | reverse complement strand
ATACCCGGCATCGTCGACACCCCCCTGGTCCGCGAGGTCATCATCCCCCAGGCTGTCGCCGTGTTCGGCATTCCAGAAGAAGAAGTGATTCCGATCCTCGCTCAGAATCCCGGGTACGACGGGCTCATCCCCGTCGACCACTGCGCGTCAGCACTCACCTATGCGATCGTCCACGCCCGCGAATTTCACGGTCAGGTCGCCGACCCGTTCGAGCCTCTTGATCGTGCCGGGATCATCGACATGCCAAAGATCGAAAGCGACGACAAGATCGATGTCTCGGGACCGCTGTCGGGCATATATATCAAGCAGTACCTGGGCGATGTCACATCGGTGAACAAGGAACTGGAAAATCGGATCGAGGTCAGGACCCGCGAGTTGGAAGAAGAGCGGGACCGCTCCGAAGATCTCCTGCTCAGCATCCTGCCGACGCCGATCGCAAGGAGGCTGGAGGAGGGCGAGAAACTCATTGCCGATTACTTCGACAGCGCCACCGTCCTGTTCGCCGACATCGTGGGTTTCACGGAGCTGTCGTCACGTCTGAGCCCGTCCAAGGTGGTCGAGGTTCTTGATCTCCTCTTCGGTGAGTTCGATACCATCGCCGACCGCCACGGGGTGGAGAAGATCAAGACAATTGGCGACAGCTACATGGCAGTCGGTGGGGTGCCCCTGGCCCAGGACAACCACGCCGAGCGCGTTGCCAACGTTGCTCTCGAGATGGTGCCGACCATCGAGCAACTTGGGCGAAGTCTCGACCTTCCGCTGTCAGCTCGTGTCGGCGTGCACAGCGGCAATGTGGTCGCTGGTGTGATCGGCCGCCGCAAGTTCATCTATGACCTCTGGGGCGACACAGTGAACACAGCCAGCAGGATGGAGTCACACGGTGTCACCGGCCGGATCCAGTGTTCGGGTCAGGTTCACGCCCTCCTCCAGGACAAGTTCCAGTTCGAACCACGTGGTGAAATCGACGTCAAAGGCAAAGGCAAGATGTCAACCTTCTTCCTCACCAGCGCCAAGTAGCGGTCAAACGCCTACTTTTGGAGGTCGAGGCTCGGAGAGCTCGGATAGCTCGTAGTAGCGCCCATCGGGTGCCCTGAAGTAGAACCATCTGTGGCCGTCGCCACCTCTTTCCAGATGGGTGACGTCGTCGACGCCTGCTGCCAACAACTCGTCTCTCGCCACTTCGGCGTTGTCGACCCACAAACCGGCGACGGGGCCAGTGTCGAGCTGGTCGTGTTCGACTGAATCAGGTCCGAAGAACTCCAAGCGGTCGCCGTTGGCAGCAACCAACCTGGAAAGCCCGGGGACTTCAGCTACGACCTCCATACCAAGGAAATCGGCAAAGAACCGCGTCGTTTTCGTCTGATCATCGGTAGCCGATCCGACCCAAATGATTCCCTTAACCTCCACCGAGCCTCCTGGACACGGTTGAGAGCATAGGTGACGTCGCCACGGTCCCCCGGTCCACGAATAGACGCAAAGGAACGAACATGCCCATCGAGACAGTCCAAGATCTGCACCAGCACCTCGAGCTCGCGATACAGATCGAACTGGCAACGGTTCCCCCCTACCTATATGCGATGTACTCGATTGCCGATCAAGAATCCGAAGCCGCTCTCCTGTTGCGCAGCATCGTCGTCGAAGAAATGCTCCACGCTGTCCTATCCACCAATCTCCTTTTGGCAACGGGCGGAACTCCAAACTTCTCAACCACCAAATACATGACCCAGTTCCCGGCACAGCTACCGCACCACATTCCGCCACTCACGATCAATCTGGAGCCGTGCTCACACGATCTGATCAAAGAGGTGTTCATGCGGATAGAGCAACCAGAGGCCAGGAACGCTCCGGCGCAACCAGACCGATTCGAGACCCTGGGACAGTTCTATCACGCACTCGAAATCGGAATCGAAACCGTTGCCGCCAAGGTCGAACTTTTCGCTAACCCCCAGTCCGAAGCCCAGCTTTCAGATCCGAGGTTCTACCGGCCGGTGGCCCTTGACGCTGAAGACAGCGGCGGCCTCGTCCTGATAGATGATCTGAAGTCAGCGATCGAAGCGATCGAGATCATCGTCCACCAGGGTGAAGGTCTCAGTGACGAACGATGGGCCGACCCCTCCCATCAGGAGCTCACTCACTACTACAAGCTGTTGCAGATATCGGAGGGAACCAGCCAGCTGGGCGATGTGAGACCACTCCGGACCAACCCCCGGACTGGCGAATATCCCGAATCGATCCAACCAGTGTCCGATCTGTTCAACGCGGTCTACCGAGGGCTCTACCTGGTGATGAACCGGATGTTCGACACCGAAGGCGATCAATCAAAGGCTGTGGGTGTGCTGTACCTGCTGATGGCTGATGTTCTGGCTCAGCTCGGGACCTTTCTCGTGAACCAGCGGATAGGAAATAACGAGTTCGCATCGCCAACCTTCGAGATCCACGAATTCGAAACAGACCGACCCTTGGACGAGGTGATCGAGCTGGCCGCCGCAGCCGCAGAGCAGCATCCGGAACTGTCCACCGTTCATGAGGCGCTGAGAGCCCTCGGCTTCATTCTTTGATGTAACCGAGAACCAGGGTTCTTGGCACTCGCACCCGAAGTCGGTTGAAGTCGTCTCGCATCCCTAACAGTTTGACTACTGGTCGGCGGACAGGTCAGATAAGTGTTCCGACCGACCGGAAGGGCCTCCCACGATGACATCTACTGCTGCGCGCGCGGTAAACGCAACCAAAATTTTCGGGACGAGCGACACCGCCGTCACTGCAATTGACAACGTGTCGGTTGAGTTTGAGCGGGGCCGGTACACCGCGATCATGGGCCCCAGTGGGTCCGGAAAATCAACGCTCATGCATTGCATGGCCGGGCTCGACAACCTGAGCTCAGGGCAAGTATTCATCGGCGACCAAGACTTAGGCGCCCTCACCGACAAGGAACTCACGAAGCTGCGTCGAGACCGGGTGGGATTCATCTTCCAAGCTTTCAATCTCATTCCAACTCTGACCGCCATCGAGAACATAACGCTGCCGATCGACCTCGCCGGCCGCGACGCAGACGGCGAGTGGCTCGACTCCGTGGTGGAGAACCTCGGTCTCAACGACCGGCTCACCCATCGACCCGCTGAGCTCTCGGGCGGCCAGCAACAGCGAGTCGCAGCCGCACGCGCCCTGGCGAGCCGGCCGGATATGATTTTCGCCGATGAGCCGAGCGGCAACCTCGACTCGACGGCCAGCGCCGAGCTGCTGGCGCTTCTTCAGTCAGCTGTTCGTGAATTCGGTCAGACAATCGTGATGGTGACTCACGACCCAATCGCTGCCAGCTATTCGGACCGCGTGATCTTCCTCCAAGACGGCCAGGTCGTTGACGAAATGGTTGAGCCCACCCCTGACAAGGTTCTCGACAAAATCAAGTCACTCGAAGGCTGACATGCTGCGTCTCACCCTCAAGAGCCTCTGGGCGCACAAACTGCGTTTGGGTCTGACCGGCCTGGCCGTGGTCCTCGGTGTGGGGTTTATCGCCGGGACCTTTGTCTACACCGACACCATCGGCAAGGCATTCGACGGCATTTTCGAAGATGCCTTCCAAGGTGTCGACATCGTGGTGTCAGCCGACTCCGAGCTTCAGTTTGGTGAAGGCATTTTCCTCCCGGAAGACGAAATCCTTCAACTGGCCGATGTCGACGGTGTCGAAGAACTCGTTCCGTTCTTGCAGGGGTTGGGTGTGGTAATTCTCGACGGAGAAGGCGAGCCGACTGGTGGTCAGGGTCCCCCGCAGTTTGCGTTCAGCTTTATGGAAACCGATGTCGAGACTGGCGGCTTCAATCTCCGTGAAGGTGCCTATCCGTTGGGTTCAGATGAGGTCGTCATAGATGCAAAGACGGCTTCAGACAACAACTTCGCAATTGGTGACCCTGTCTCTGTGGTTGCACCGAACAGACCGGCCACCACCTACACACTTGTCGGGATTGCCAGTTTTGGCGATCTCGACAACCTCGGAGGCGCAACCTCGGCTTTGTTCGATCTTCCTACCCTCCAGACGATCCTGGAGCGTGAAGGTCAGCTGACGGGCGCCAGCATCCAGATCACACCAGGAGCAGACGTCGACGTTGTGATCGCTGGGCTCGAGCCGCTCCTCCCCGAAGGCGCCCGCGCAATTACCGGCCAATCGGCAGCTGAAGAACAGGCCGCAGACATTCAAGAAGGACTGGGCTTTTTCAATACGTTCCTTCTCAGCTTTGGCTTCATCGCCCTCTTCGTAGGGACCTTCACAATCGCCAACACATTCCGCATCATCGTCACTCAGCGGACCAGGGAATTGGCACTGCTTAGAGCCCTGGGGGCTTCTGCTCGCCAGGTCAACCGGATGGTGTTGATCGAAGCGCTGGTTATTGGGACCGTTGCATCGATCGTTGGCATCTTCGCCGGGTTCGGTCTCGCCCTCCTGCTCAAAATCGGTCTCGAGGCGTTCGGCTTCGCCCTACCGACAGCGCCGGCAACCTTGCAACCACGAACGGTGGTGCTCTCGCTGATCGTCGGCATCGGGGTGACCTTGATCTCGGCTCTGCTCCCTGCCAGACGGGCGTCACGGGTCGCACCGATCGCCGCCCTCCGCGAAGACCTGGTGGCTCCACCACGAAAGGCGTTGACCAGACGCGCCATCGTGGGCTCGGCCGTCACTGCGTTCGGCCTCCTCGTGCTGTTCTTCGGTCTGTCAGTCAGCCTCGACACAGGCCCACCCGAGATTGTCTATGTAGGTCTCGGCGCTGCAGTCACGTTCATCGGTGTCTCGATCCTCAGCCCACTGATCGCCCGGCCGGTGGCCCGCGTCATCGGATGGCCGTTCTCCAAGCTGTACGGGGTGCCGGGCAAACTGGCAAAAGAGAATGCAATCCGTAGCCCCCGACGAACCTCGGCGACGGCCGCGGCGCTGATGATCGGGGTGACTTTGGTGACTCTCGCCTCCGTCATGGCGGCATCGATCCGAGGGACCATTGATGAAATTATCGGTAGCGGCATCGAAGCCGACGTCATCATTCGCTCAACCAGCAACTTCGACCCGACCGCATCTTTCACTCCCGAGTTGGCTGCTCGCGCCGCTGAAGATGACAGTGTGCAAGAGGTGTCCCGACAGCAAACAGGTGTTGCCCTATTCATCGAAAATGAAACTTTCATAATCGGCATCGAACCGAACTATCCGGACTTCTTTCCCGTGGACGACTCGCAAGGAAATCTCAACCCGGGACCCGGTGAAATAGTCATCGACCAGACGATCGCTGACAACAACCAGCTCCTCGTTGGCTCCGAACTGGTGTTGGTGTTCGAGTCAACCGGACCGACCAGCTTTACGGTTGTGGGCACCGCCACCGGTGACACGTGGACTGACGTGATCGCGATCTCCCAGGATGAGTGGATCACCAATTATGAGGTCGAGTCGGACTCCCAGGTTTTCGTGAGGGCTGCTCCCGGCTACACACCCGAGGAAGTCCAAACACGACTCACCGTCTTGGCTGAGGATGTCCCCACCGCTCAGGTTCAGACCTTTGAGGAGCTGACCAGCGACGTGGAACAACAGATCAACCAGCTCCTCAACCTGATCACCGGGTTGCTGGGGTTGGCCGTGATCATTGCTCTGATCGGGGTGACCAACACCATGACCCTCTCGGTCTTCGAAAGGACACGTGAGATCGGTTTGCTCCGGGCCGTCGGGTTGAGCCGACGGCAGACAAGGAGGATGGTCCGCTCCGAAGCGTCAATCATCGCCGTGTTTGGGGCGGTGCTCGGAATCGCCATCGGGCTGTTCTTTTCGTGGGCCATCCTGCAAGCCCTCGGCGACCAGGGCTTCAGCGCCTTCGTGATCCCCTACGGCACGTTGGCGTTGTGGATCGCTGCTACCGCAATACTCGGAATCGTCTTTGCAATCCTTCCAGCATGGCGAGCCTCCCGCCTCGACGTCCTGGAAGCCATCTCATACGAGTAGTCATCGGCATAGTTGGCTACCACCGCAGTGGTAGCCAACAGGTCATCAAACCGAATCGGGTCTAGCCCGTGATGGGCTCACCGTCGACGCCGATCACATACCAGACGCCACCTACGCCCTGGCCATTGACATCGCCGGGATCAAGGTCGGCCGCGAACCGATAGACCGGCCGCCCGTTGATTGTGAGCTGCTCGGAGCCATCGTCGCGAACAGTGAACCCGGTCGTGACTTCAACTCCCTCTCCAGTGGCAGATCCGGCTGCGACCACAGGCCAGTTGGCTTCACACTCGTCATAACACACACTCACGTCACCCTCGTCCGCTGTGAAGATGTAGAGGGTGTTCCCGCCCTCGTCGACCAGGATCGTGCCCAAGCTGGTGTCAGAGGTGACAACCGCACCGGCCTTCGGCTCTCCATCCGGCCCAACCACAAACCACACGTCAAATACACCCTGACCGTTGGTGTCGCCTGGCGCTTGGTCACCGGCGAACCGGTAGACCGGCCTCCCGTTGATTATCAGCTGCTCGCTTCCGTCGTCACGAGAAGTGAAGCCAGTCGTCACATCGAGGTCTTCGCCAACGATCGACCCGGCTGCGACCACAGGCCAATTCGCCTCGCAATCGTCGTAGCAGGCGCTCACGTCACCCTCGTCCACAGTGAAGATGTAGATGGTGTTCCCACCCTCGTCGACCAGAACCGTCCCGCGGGTTGTTTCCGCGGTGCTCACCAAGCCCCCCAGGGGCTCACCGTCGGTGCCGATCACAAACCAAACATCAGACAAACCATGCCCGTTGGTGTCCCCGGGACCCTGATCGCCCGCAAAGAGATATACCGGACGACCATTGACAGTCAGCTGCTCGTTCCCGTCGTTGCGAGTTGTCGATCCCAGCGTCACATCGACACCCTCTCCGAGGGCTGCATCCGCGGCCACCACAGGCCAATTCGCCTCGCAATCGTCGTAGCAGGCGCTCACGTCACCCTCGTCCACAGTGAAGATGTA
>CAXMPK010000131.1:0-7051 GCA_964195405.1 uncultured Acidimicrobiia bacterium | reverse complement strand
CGCCGTGACTTCCTCCTCGAAGTCGGCAGGGATGACCACGCCGCGGGTTGATCCTGTACATGCAACGACGAACAGGCCCATCGTCAACAGGAGTGCAGCGGAGCGCTTGCTCGGCGGGAAAATGTTCCCGTGATTTCTCGTCCTCGAACGATACGATGGTCGGGTAACTTTGCCCATGTGGTCCATCCCACAGGAAAACGTGTGTCCCGTCCATAGGGCTTTACCCCGACCCGCACATAACGGCACTTATGGGCGCTGATCGAAGCGAATGTTCTGCCAGGCCATAGGCAGACGCGGCTGAGTCTTTCGCGGAGGGGTCAAGGCTGGCTGTACGGGCGCGACCCTCGGTTTCCGGGAGGAATTCCAGTCCGGTTTGATGAGATGCGACGATCCCGCAGCGAAGCTAGGCGTCGAGCAAGACCGCGATGACGATGACGACGAACAGGGCGATGGCAAGCACGATGAAGACCGTGCCGACTATCCCAAGAATCATCCCCGCCTTGGCAGTACCCCGGTTGGTCGGATCTCTGAGGCCAGCGTCAATGGCCTTCATCTCTTTCCGGCCTAAATACCAGCCGAATGGACTGAGGAAGCCCGCTAGTAGACCGAGAACTCCAAGGAAAACGGCGGATACGCCGCCCAGGAGTCCTACGAGACCTAGAACAAGGGCAGTGGTTGACTGGCTTGCCTCTGGATACGGCTCTTGTTGAGGAGCCATCGGCGGTTGTTGCGACAACTGCTTCCGTTCGTCTGGTCTTCGGAACCTACCCGTCCAGCATCAACCCAAGCCGCACATAACGGCACTTATGGGCGCCTAGTCGGGTGTTGCGAGCCGGACATAATGCCGGTTATGGGCGGGGGGTTTTGGTGACTTTCCAGACCCGTTCGGGTTCGTCGAAGCCTTTGAGGGACACTTCGCCTCTCGGTTCGAAACCGAATCCTTTGCCTGCTGCGAGTTGTCGGACAGTGTCCGAGACGACCACTTCACCGGCGTCTCCGAGGTCGCCGATCCGGCTGGCTTGGGTTACGACGGTGCCGTGAATGTCTCCGTCTTCTTGGATCGGTTCACCGGCTGCCATACCGACCCGTAGGTAGAGGGGGCCATCACCACTTGCGTCTTGGAGTTCGAGACCGAACGTGATGGCCGACGAATTTGAACCGAATGAGACGAGGGAGCCGTCACCGAGATTCTTGACGACTTTTCCTCCATGGTCGGTGGCAAGAGATGCGACCTGTTGTTCGAGATCTCTGACCGCTGCCCGCCCAGCCTCGTCGCCGACCCTTCGTATGTATTCGGTGGATTCGACAATGTCAGTGAACACCACCGTCATGAACTCCGAGCCTAACGCAACCACCTCAGCCTTGGGCGCAGCCTCGATGCCGAGAAGATCGGCGATGGCGTCAAGAACTGCGGTCTGGTCGGCGACATAGGGCGCAAAGGTTCCATCGACAATCCGAAGCTGCGAGTTCGGGATGCCCTGGGCGAGCTTGCGCGCCTCGGTAAGGAAGTCAATGTTCGGGTTGCGGGAGGAGAGGATCAAAGTCGGCGTCTCGACAGTTCCAAGCAGCGAACTCGCATCCCACTCGGCCATAGCAAGGATTCTTGCTGTCAGCCTGCTTCCTAGCGGGCGATTCGCCCGTTCAAGAGCTGCCCAATCCTCCAACTCATCCCCCGGGGCCGTTTGATCGAACATGGAGACCGCCACAGCGACATCGGCGTCGGCCTCGATCTCAGACATCGCTGCCAGGCTTCGTAAAGCAACACCGAGATAGCTGGACTCGACCTTGGCCACCGTGTCACAGAGGACGAGACCGATCAGCATCTCTGGATGCCGGCAAGCGAAATCCACAGCAGCCGGACCTTGGGAGCCGACAGCCATCAACACAAATCGATCTACCCCACACGCGGCTGCCACCGCGGAAATGTCAAGACCCGCCTCTCTCGTTGACAATCCGAGCTGAGCTCCCGACTCGGAAACACCCCGTTTGAAGAACCCTCTATCGGACAGACCATGTCCTCGCGGGTCAAGTTTGATCACCCGGTACCGGCGGGAAAGCGCTTCGTAGAACGAGGCGATCGACGGAACAGTCCACTCCAACTCAGCGTGGCTGATATTCCAACTGTGGATGACGATGATCGGAACCCCCGAGCCGATCTCCCAGTAGGCGATTGCGACACTGTCCTCCGTTGTTGCGAATTGAATATCGCGATGAGAAACGTCCACCCAGCCGAGCCTATCGGTGAAGGATCACCCACCCGTCGAGTGCGCCTCGACGCACGCACATAACGGCACTTATGGGCGCCTGATCCCGGTGTCACGGACCGTACATAATGCCGGTTATGGGCGGGGCCGTTTGCTCATGGTCATGGTGTGATATCGGCCCCCATACCGTCGCGATGCTCGGCTTGTTTCTCGAACCGTCTGGGTCAAGACGTACCCTCGGCGAAGGTGTCGATCATGAGCCGCACGTTGGGACCGACTGAATACAGGACAGGACAGGTGCAGCCGGCGGCGAGGTATTCGGCGACCTTGGCTCGGCACTCGGCGGGTGTGCCCGAGGCGGTGATCATCTGGACGACGTCGTCGGGGACGACCTTGGACGCTGCAACGACTTGCTCGTGGGTGGCCGGCCAGGTGAGCATCTCCCCGATCTCGTCGAGCAACGTTACGGGAACGCCTGATGCCTTCCCGATGTGTGGTTGCTGGCCGAGGTATTGGGTGACCAAGAGGCGTGCCCGATCGAGAGCTGTCTGGCGGTCGTTGGACACGGAGCACACTATGAGCTGGGGCCGGTCAAGATCGTCGACCGTTCGGTCGGCACGAGCGGCGCCTCGTTCGAGTGCCTCCATCGCCTGTGCGTTGTATGTGGGCGGCACCAAGTAGTTGAGCAGCACGCCATCGGCGATCTCTCCGGTGAGCTCCATCATCTTCATACCAGTAGCCCCTATGTAGATGGGCACCTCTTTAGGTCGGCGCTCCTGATGCACATAGTCGAGTTCGACGCCATCAAGGTGGACAAAGTCGCCGTGGTAGGTGACGGTCTCGTCGGCGAGCAGGGCGCGCACCGCCTCCACTGTCTCTCGGATAGCAGTCAATGGCCGGCTGCGTTCAATGCCGACCTTGGCGGCTAGAGGATCCCACCAAGCGCCAATGCCGAGGATGACTCGGCCGGGGCCCAAGTCATCCAGTGTCGAGAAAGTGGAGGCAAGGAGAGCTGGGTTGCGGGTCCAGTTATTGACGACTCCGGCGCCGACTCTGATTCGGGCGGTTTGGGCCAAGAAGGCGGCCATGGGAACCGTGGCCTCTCGAACCAACCGGCTTTCGGCCTGCCACACCGCTTCGAACCCGCGGTCTTCGGCGTAGCGTACGTATTCGACCGCCTCGCGGATCTGGTGGTCATCCTGGAGATACATGGCCAACCTCACAACTTTTTACCTCTGTCGTTCACAAACGTCGTCAAGAGCAACCCATCAAAGAAAGATACTTCGTAAGGGTTACCCAACAACAGATTCTGACGTTGCACATATCCTCCATGTCGAACGACCGAATAATGCCCACACTGGCGCGCCCAACACCGCACATAACGGCACTCACGGTCGGCTACCTAGACATACATGATGCCGGTTATGGGCGGAGTGGCCAGGGTGCGGTGTTTCGTTAGCCGCTCTACTCGCTTGTGTCGTCCGACAAGCCAATGCCGAGTTCCCGAGTTGCGGTGCTGGCATCGGCCAGCACATTCTCTACAAGGGTGACAATCCGATCTCGATGCTCCCACATCACTTGGGCTGCTCCTGGATCACCAGACATGGCCGCGGTGAGGACTCCCTCCTCGGGATATGGGTCTTCGCGTATCCGCTGCTCGATTTGGTGGCCTCCGGCTATCCACTTGAGGCTGCCGCGTATCGAGCAGATCGCATCACGACGTTCTGGCGTGAGGAACTCTTGGAGGTCTACCGAGACCTGTTCCAGGCGAAGTCCACCCAACTGAACAGGAACAGGGTCCAGGGTGACCGTGCGTACCCGCCCTTCATCACAAGACACGACCTCCCGCACTGCTGTGGGGAAACCGATCTGGCCGTCGATGCTGAGACCATGCGGAAGACCAGACAATGCAACAGCTGCAAACAAGTACTGGACAATCGACTGACCGCTGCCCTCCCAATAGGCACCAGTTTCCAAGGCGAACTCCGTCGTTCGACCTGTCATTACAACCCGGTATGAAGTCCTCCAACCCTTTACGGAGATGCTCGTATCACGAAGGCGAAGAACTTCCGCTGTCTGCTCCCAGAAGAACCGGTGGAGATCACTAGACCGAACCACCCACCAAGACTATGCCATCCAAACCCGCACCCACACCGCACACAACCAGCACTTATGTACACGCCTAGTCAGGTGTCACGAAACCGCACATAATGCCGGTTATGGGCGGCTTGATCTGCCAGTTGAGTTTTATTGGTGCGGTGAGATTTGTTGAATCCGCGTGCAACCTTTTCGGGGGCTGGAGCGTGGTTTAAGTGTGAGTGTCTCCGATTCGTCGGTGTATGAAGGTCTGAAGGATGATTTGGTTCGATATGCGACGGCCTTGGTCGGCCCGAATGTGGCCGCCGATGTGGTTTCGACGGTTGTCCTCCGCGTCATTTCGAAGCGACCTCTCAGTGATCTGAAGGAGCCTCGTCCTTATTTGTTTCGTGGGGTGCTTAACGAGTCCCGCAGTGTCGCCAGGCGTCAGCATCGGAAATTCGCCGCTTCAACGAGAGAGGCTGTCTATGACGAGCCGAACGAACGTCCCGAGATCATCGAGGCCGTCCTTGGTCTGCCCGTCCGGCAGAGGGCGGCGACCTATCTGGTCTATTGGGCTGGTTACACGACAGCGCAGACGGCAGATCTGATGGGTGTTGGTGAGGGGACAGTGAAGAGGTATCTAACTCTTGCCAGAACCAGTTTGAAAGGAGTGCTTCATGCCCGCACATGATGATCACACATCGCAACTATTCGCCGACGCCTACTCGGACCTGATCGAGGCTGCTCCGGACGCACCAACATTGGAAGAGATCACCACACTTTCAGTGGACTCTTCGACGGGTGGGAAGCCGCCACGCAAGACCAGTCAGATTTGGGTGGCGGTTGCCGCGGCTGCGGCAACCGTTTTGGTGATCGGGCTGAGTCCGTTGTTGGTCAACAATCAGGGGGCTACACCAGCCGACACGGTTGTGCCAACGACACTTCCCTTGTCCACGCCGACCACACTCGGCGAATTTGTGCTGATACCGGGTACTTGGGTTCGCGTCTCTCACGATGAGGCGGTCTTTGGTGGAGGGGACATGAGCAGTGTGACTGTGGGTGGTCCTGGTCTGGTCGCGGTCGGAGAGGACGGGAACGGCTCGGCGGTGTGGACGTCTGTTGATGGCGTCACCTGGTTTCGGGTTCCCGGCGACGAGGCGGTCTTCGGAGCGGGGGATGTGAGGATGAGCAGTGTGACTGTGGGTGGTCCCGGTCTAGTTGCTGTCGGATCGGAGGGTGTACCCATTGAGGCTGTCCCTGATTTGGATGCGGTGGTGTGGACATCTGTCGATGGCGTCACCTGGTCAAGAGTCCCTCACGATGAGGAAGTCTTTGGCGCCGCGTTTATGTCGAGTGTCACCGCAGGAGGTCCCGGCTTGGTCGCGGTGGGGGGAACGAACGACGCTTGGGTCGACGGTGAAGCGGTGGTGTGGACATCTGTTGATGGACTCACCTGGTCGAGGGTTCCCCACGACGAGGCTGTGTTCGGTGGGGAAGGCGTTCAGGTAATCATGGACGTCACCGTTGGAGGCCCGGGTCTGGTCGCAGTCGGAACCAGCGGCGGCTTAGGTCCATATGATAACAATCCGGACAACATTCCGGCAGTGTGGACCTCTGTGGACGGTGTCAGCTGGTCACGAGTTCCCAACACTGGGTTGCCTCCCGTTCCAGAAACCGAATCATTGGCGTTCCACAGTGTTGCCACTGGAGGACCTGGTCTGGTCGCAGTCGGAATCCCAACGAGGCTAGTGGGAGCAGCGGTGTGGACCTCCCCCGATGGCATCACATGGACCGGTGTCCCCAACGACGCGACGTTCAACGGTGCCCAAAGTGTCACTGCGGGAGGACGCGGCCTGGTCGCGGTCGGAGAGTCCGAGAACGGCTCGGCGGTGTGGACTTCTGTTGATGGGATCACCTGGACCCCAATGATGATGCATCCTTCGGTAGGTTCCCAGATAAGCGTGACAGGAGAGGTGATCGACGGTGGCCCCGGCCTCGTGGCCATCGGAACTCACAGCGGCGACGCAGCTGTATGGCTTTTTGAGGAAGATTGATCAGCGTGACCAGTTCAATGCTTTCGGCGCACATAACGGCACTTATGGGCGCTATTCAGCGTGGCAAGTGACCGCACATAATGCCGGTTATGGGCGGGCAGTTAGGGAGCCTGGCGGGGTGTGAGCTAGGGGTAAACCCCGATAGTCACTACCGGTAGTTCTGGTGTAATTGGGGGGACTAAGTTCGACTCAGACGAGGAGTCCGAAGATGCGATTCTTGAACATGGTGTCAGGTGCGTTGCTTGGGGTGGTACCAGGGTTGCTTGTTATGGCTATCGGTCAGGTCTTGACCGACGGTGGCGACGGGATGATTCTCTTCGGGATGGGTGGAGTCTTATTGACACTTGCCGGTCTCATCGTCGGAGCGGTGTTGGGATGGAACACGGACCCGTGGCTGAGGGGCCACGGGGTGCTGGCCACGATTGTCGGATTAGCAATTGTTCTTCTGCTTGGGGGCTGGTTAGTGGTGGAGGGGTTCGGCCCACCGGGTTGACATCGACATGCCAGTGACCCGCACATAACGGCACTTATGTACGCCTGTCCCAGGGCCTCACGGACCGTACATAATGCCGATTATGGGCGGCTGCTCTATCGCTCTCCGTATTTAACGAGGGATGAACATGCGGTTGGGTCGTCAATTCGTGACACGAAGAAACCCCTCCCTAATCGGTGATCGAGGAGGGGTTTCATCAGCTTGCCGGGTTACCCCTAATT
>CAXMPK010000130.1:0-46560 GCA_964195405.1 uncultured Acidimicrobiia bacterium | reverse complement strand
TGGGGGTCACTCGATGACGATGTTGACCAGCTTGGGTGGGCGGACGATGACGCGTTTCACTTCGGCATCATCGAGCCAACCCTGAATCTTCTCTGAGGCCATGGCAACTGCCTTGGCCTCAGATTCTTCTATGTCGGCTGACACTTCGATCCGGTCTCTCACCTTGCCGTTGACCTGGACAATCATGGTCGCCGTCTCCTCACGGGCCAGGTCCTCATCCCAAGTCGGCCAGGGCTCGTGGGCCAGCATCGAATCATGACCTTTCATCTCCCACAATTCATGCGCCAGGTGTGGGGCCATCGGTGAGAGCATCAGCAACATCTTCTCGATGATCTCGTCGAATATCTCTTTCAGCGGCTCGTCGCCCAGATACGACTGGAGCTCGTTCGACAGCGTCATCAGCGCCGGCACCGTCGTGTTGAAGTGGAAGCGGTCGATGTCATCGGTCACCTTGCGAACCGTGCGATGGGCTACTCCCAGGATCTCCCGATCGCGGTCGTCGGCAACACGATCCGAGAATTCGTGCTCATCTACGGATTGTTTCCAGAACCGGTCCAGGAAGCGCTTGGTGCCCGGTGCGCCGGCGTCGTTCCACACGGCGTCGTCTTTTGGCGGTCCCACGAAGAGCTCGAATAGCCGTAAGGCGTCAGCGCCATAGGCGTCGTAGTAGTGGTCTGGAGAAACCACGTTGCCTTTCGACTTGGACATTTTGGCGCCGTCCTTGACCAACATTCCCTGGGTGAACATGCGCTCGAACGGCTCCTCCACGGGGCTCAACCCGATGTCGTATAAGAACATGGTGATGAACCGGGCATACAACAGATGCAAGATTGCATGCTCTACTCCCCCGATGTACTGGTCAAGGGGCATCCAGTATTTGGCCTTCTCCGGATCGAAGATGACATCCTCGTTGTGAGCGTCGGTATAGCGGAGGAAGTACCACGACGAGCCCATAAACGTGTCCATGGTGTCGGTCTCCCGCTGCGCCGGACCATCACACTCGGGACACTCGGTGTTGACGAAGTCATCAACCATTGCCAGAGGTGATTTCCCCTTGGGCAGGTAATTCTCGACATCGGGCAGTATCACCGGCAACTGATTCTCCGGGACCGGCACCAGGCCACAGTTGCTGCAATTGACCATCGGGATCGGGGCGCCCCAATAACGCTGTCTTGAGATCAGCCAGTCCCTCAGGCGATATTGGATGGCGGCTTCACCAATCCCTTGTTTGACAAACCAGTCGATGATCTTGGTCTTGGCCTCTTCCTGGAGAAGATCGTTGAGGAAGTCGGAGTTGATCGTGGGTCCATCACCCAGATAGGCCTCGCCGCCAAAACCCTCTTCGGGTTGGACCGTGCGAATGATCTCAATCCCATATTTGGTGGCGAAGTCCCAGTCACGTTGATCTTGACCGGGGACAGCCATGATCGCCCCGGTTCCATAACCCATCAGCACATACTCGGCGATGTAGATGGGCACCCGGGCATCGTTGACCGGATTGATCGCATAGCGTCCGGTGAAGACACCGGTCTTATCGCCTTCGGCCATCCGTTCGATCTCGGAGGCGCGCCCTGCGGCGGCGATGTAGTCCCTCGACTCCGCCTCGTTCTCCATACCACCGATGAGTTCCTCCACCAGCGGGTGCTCCGGTGCCAGCACACAGAAGGTCATGCCGAACGACGTGTCGGGACGAGTGGTGAAGACATCGAAGGTACCGCCACCATCAACCTGAATCGTGAACGTTGCGCCCGCCGAGCGGCCGATCCAATTGCGCTGCATGGTGCGTACCCGATCAGGCCAGTGGTCCAGGTTGTCGATCGAGTCGAGCAGACGATCTGCGTATTGAGTGATCCTGAATTGCCACTGCGACAACATTTTCTTCTCGACCGGAGTCCCACAACGCTCGCACACGTCGTCCCCCACAACCTGCTCGTTGGCAAGGACGGTTTGATCCTTCGGGCACCAATTGACCGCCGCCTCGGCCTTGTAGGCGAGACCACGTTTGTACAACTCGAGGAAGATCCATTGGTCCCACCGGTAATAAGCGGGGTCATGGCTGGCCAGCTCACGGGTCCAATCGAATCCGACGCCAAGCCGGCGAAAGTGGGCCTTCATCCTCTCGATCTGGCCAGGGACGCTCTCTCTCGGGTGAAGGCCTTGATCAATCGCGGCGTTCTCCGCCGGCAACCCGAAACTGTCCCAACCCATCGGACAGAGAACGTTGAACCCCTGCATCATCTTGTAACGCGTGATCAGGTCGATGTAGGTGTAATTGCGAATGTGGCCGACATGAAGCTCACCTGACGGATAGGGGTACATCGCCACGTTGTAGAACTTGGGTTTGGAGTCGTCCTCGCTGACCTCGAAGACTTTCTCCTTCTCCCACAGGTCCTGCCATTTGGATTCGATCGCTTGGTGGTCGTATGACATCTGAAGGAGGGAGGGTAATTCCCAACCGGCCCTTGACGCAGATCCCCTGTCGATTCGCAAACGGAAATGGCTTCTTGGCTGGCGATGTTGCCGGCTCCCCACCATCATGCGACGACATCGTTAGAGGAGTCGGGTTTGTCGATAGAAAGAGTCGGAATCGTCGGTGGCGGGCTGATGGGCTCGGGAATCGCCGAGGTCAGCGCCAAGGCCGGCATGGATGTTGTTGTCCATGAAGTGAATGCAGAGATTGCCGAGCAAGCCCTCGGTCGTGTCCAAAAGTCGCTGGACCGGGCGGTGGAGCGAGGCAAACTCGAACCGCCTGGGCGTGACGAGGTCTTGGGGCGGATCAACATGACTACTGATCTCAATGAGATGGCCGACCGGCAGCTTGTGATCGAGGCGATCACCGAGAACGAAGACCTGAAAAAGGACATCTTCGGGCGTCTCGACGACATCGTCACCGACTCCGACGCCATTCTCGCCTCGAACACATCGTCAATACCGATTACCCGGCTAGCCGTTTCTACATCGCGCCCCGATCACGTCGTCGGAATGCACTTCTTCTCGCCGGTTCCGGTGATGGCGTTGATGGAGCTGGTCACAACCGTGATGTCCGACCCGGGCGTCGAGGACCGCGCCCAAGCATTCGCGACGCAGGTGGGCAAAACAGTCATCCGGGCCAAAGACCGCGCCGGATTCGTGGTCAACATGCTGCTGATTCCGTACTGGCTTGGCGCCATTCGCATGTACGAAGCGGGGATTGCCAGTAAAGAAGACATCGACACCGGCATGAAGCTCGGCGCCAACCACCCCATGGGCCCGCTCGAGCTTGTCGACTTCGTCGGTCTCGATGTGACCAAGTTTGTCGCAGACGTTCTCTTTGAGGAGTACAAAGAGCCGCTGTATGCGTCGCCTCCGCTGCTTACCAGGATGGTCGAGGCCGGCTTGCTCGGCAGAAAGACAGGAGAGGGTTTCTACACGTACGTGTGAGCCGGTCGGACCCTTCGGCCTGAGTCCCCTCACTCCATTTCGGAAATCAGGTTTCTGAACTGGTGCTCGGTGAGAGCCGCGAGGGTTGTCGTGGTGAGGTTGCCCTGAGCCCCAACGGCCAGCAAAGCTTTGACAGCCGTGGCATTGTCCGGAGCCTCAACGACCACAACAAGGTCGTACTCGCCCATCGTCAAGTAAACATCCTTGAGCTCCACCCCGAGTGGGGCGAGCTGCTCCCTCGCCGCGTCCAGACGTGACGGACTGTCTTTTATGTTTGCGATCCCCTGAGCGGTGTAGTTGCCCAGCATGATGAAAGTCGCCATCGTGTCTCCTCTTTCGATAGCGACCTCGAACCTACTCGTCAGCTTCAGAACGGGCCGCCCCAAGTCGAAGTAACCCCACGACCACACCTTCGGCAAGCGCCTGCCACGAAGCCTCGATGATGTTCTCGTGGACGCCAATCGTCCCCCACGCTCCCAGGTGATTGGAGGTTTCGATCAACACCCTCACCCGAGCCGAGGTGCCGTCCTGGCTGTCCAGAACCCGCACCCGGTAGTCGGTGAGACGTAGGTCGTCGACCTCGGGGTACTGCTCGCGAAGGGCAGCGCGAAGTGCCTGGTCAAGGGCGTGAACCGGACCGACACCTTCACCGACCGTGAGCTTCCTCGTACCGTCAACGTCCAGCTTGACGGTTGCCTCGGAGACAATCCCATCGCCGTCGCGATCTGACTGAACCCGAAACGACTCGAGCTTGAAATAGGGGTTCTCCCAGCCGCTGAGCCGACGCACCAGCAATTCGAATGAACCGTCAGCAGCTTCGAAGTGGTACCCCTCGTGTTCCAACTCCTTGACCCGCTCGACCACATGACCGGCCAACTCGTGATCGAGCTCGAGGCCCATCTCAGCAACCTTGGCGAGAACCGAAGCCCGGCCACCCAGTTCGCTGACCACCATCCGCGTCGAGTTGCCGACTTGATTCGGTCGCTCGTGCTCATACGCGTCCGAACGCCGCGCCAACGCCGAGGTATGGAGACCGGCCTTGTGGGTAAATGCCGATGAGCCAACGTAGGGGCGATGAGGGTCGAGGGTGATGTTGACGATCTCTGCTACGTGATGCGAGATCGGCGTCAACAGTTCCAGGTCGCCAGCTATCGGGTTCATCCCCTTCTTGAGCTTCAGGTCGGGAATGAGGGTGGAGAGGTCGGCATTGCCGGTTCGCTCCCCGTAACCGTTGATACAACCCTGCACCTGGCGCACTCCCGCGTCAACCGCGGCGAGCGAGGCCGCTACCGCAGTACCACCGTCGTTGTGGAAATGAACGCCGATTTGGGCACCAGGCAACGCGGCGTGCACGGCATCGATTGTGGGCAGCGTCTCTGTAGGAAGAGTGCCGCCGTTGGTGTCGCACAGCACTAATCGTTCCGCACCCGCTTCGTACGCAGCTCTCAACACCGCCAGCGCATAGTCGGGATTGTCTCGATAGCCGTCGAAAAAGTGTTCGGCATCGAAGAAAACCCGCCGCTCTTGGGCCTTCAGGAACTCGACGGTTTCCCCCACCATGGCCACTCCCTCGTTCAACTCGACTCGCAACGCCTCGACGACGTGGTAGTCCCATGTCTTGCCAACGATGCAGACGTACTCAGTGCCTGCGTCCAGTAACGCTCGCAGCTGACCGTCGTTACCCACTGCACCGGAAGGACGACGGGTCGCCCCAAAGGCAGTGAGTGTGGCGTTGGAGAAATCGAGCTCCGAGGCGGCCCTCTCAAAAAACTCGGTGTCTTTCTTGGTGGCACCGGGCCATCCGCCTTCGATAAAAGCAACCCCAAGATCGTCGAGCAGCCTGGCGACGCGAAGCTTGTCGTTAACGGTGAGACTGATCCCCTCCTGTTGGGAACCATCTCTCAAGGTTGTGTCGTAGATCTCAAGTGTCATTGATCGGTGTCCTCTCAGACCTGGCAATAGAAAAACCCCCTGTCGAGCAGAGGGCTTGGGCGCAGGCCGGTAGTGGGCTGCGCCTTATCGAATAATGATGATGGTGGTTGCTGAAGCCATCTGTCGTTGAAGTATCGCGAGCCAACGCCCAACGGTCAAGACTCAACCCGACGAGCCACCTCTGTCAACCAATTGGCATAAATCGTCTGACCCTGATCGAACCAGTCGGGCCGCCAACGCCGAAGCACCTCCTCCTCAGGAAATGGCTGAGGTTTCTCACCGGATAGGAGATGAGTCCGATATCTCTCCAAGACCTCATGTGCTTGCTCATCGAAGTAGTGCTCGGGGAAGGGTGGATAATCATCCCGGTCACCGGACAGGTGACGGAACACCTCACGTTTGTACTCCTTGGCCAGACTGATGTCGTCGTATTCGGGATGCCCCTGGAAGAACACAAAACTCAATCCATCAGCACTCGACGCCATGTGAACACCTGCCTCGTCGCTGAAGGCCAACACCCTCAGGCCGACGTCTTCCATCTCCTCACGTGTGATGTCAAACCAATGCGAATGCGGTGCCTCGATGGAATCGTCTAGACCTTTCAGCAGCGGGTGCTCGATTGCCTTGTGCTGATAGACACCCCAACGCTTTTCTGGAAGCTTGGTTCTCTTGACCAGTCCGCGATGTTCGAGAACGGCGTGTGTGGCCAAACACGAGCACAAAGTGGATTGGACACCTTCTTCGGCCCAATCGAGCACCTCGATCAGACCATCCCAGAACGGCTCGTCCGCCAGCTCGAAATGAGTCGGATTCGCTCCAGTGATGATGAGAGCATCCAGACCATCAGCTCTCAGATCGCCAAACACCGAATAGTGGTCCGATACATAGGACTGAGCTACTTCACTTCGCTGGCCGGCGGCGAGCGTGAACGGGTAGACAAAGAGGTTGGCCCTTTCGCCGTAACCGGAAACCAGACGGATGAACTGACGATCGGTTGCAGTCAAGGCCGCATCTGGCATCAGGTTGAGCAAGCCGATGCGAAGATCGATCAGCGATGCATCCCTCCCGACAGCGACGCCTTCACCGGCCAAACGATCGAACGCAGGCAGCTCTGCGTGTGGAACAACAGGCACTGGCGGCTACACAATTCGAATCAGCTGGTCGAGCACCGGGTCGGAGCGTTCGGCCAGAAGGGCATGACCGGCACCCCGGAAGATGACAGTGTCCTGATCCGGGATGGCCTCTTTCACTGCTTGGGCTGCTCGCACCGGTGTCATCACGTCCTTTTCACCAAGAATGAGAAGGGCAGGACATTGGATCTCTCCGGCTTTGTTCAGCCCGACCGCGTACTCATTGCAAGCCCGAAGGTCGCTGTGGATGACACCCGGTGCCGCCTGCTCCCAAAGCCGCATCCCACCACCGACCATCCACATGCCCGGCGTGGGACTGCCACCGACTTGTGCAGCCTTGGAATGACTCCAATAGGTCAGCATGTCGATGGCGTCATGACTACCTACTTCGGCACTTGTCATGAGGGCATCGCTGACGGCAAGGGGAATCGACACCCCAACCATCGCCAGAGACCGGACTCGCTCGGGATATCGGGACGCGGTCTCGAGAGCAACCAGAGACCCCATGCTGTGACCAACGAGCGCCGACTTCTCGACTCCGGCGGCGTCGAGAGCTTCCACCACCCAGTCTCCCATCTCCTCAATGGTCTCCAACCCGGGACCCGGCGTTCGCCCGTGGCCGGGAAGGTCGAGTCCTAACACATTGCGGTTGTGACGAGCGAAGTATCGGATAGGAAGAACCCAGGTTGTGTGGTCCTGGCCCACACCATGGACGAAGACAACAGTCTGCTTTTCCGAATCAATCGGCTTGTGCCCACTCGCCGCATAGGCCTGTGCTCCCCGCACTTCGAGGTCCATCAGTCAGACCTTCTGCGACGCCCGTAGCGCCTGACTCAGGTCGTCGATCAGGTCGTCGACACTCTCCAAACCGACGGAGATTCTCACGAGGCCTTCAGAGATCCCGGCCGCCTCGAGAGCCGAAGCGTCCATACGGTGATGGGTGGTGCTGGCCGGATGGATCACAAGCGTCTTCGCATCACCGACATTTGCGAGATGTGAAGCGATCTCGACACTCTCGATGAATCTCTGACCGGAAGGACGGCCACCTTTGACACCAAAGCTGAAGATCGAGCCCGCCCCGCGAGGTAATAGCCGTTGCGCCAATTCGTAGTCCGGATGGGAGCTGAGACCGGGGTATCTCACCCATTCGACCGCTTCGTGGCTTTCGAGAAAGTCTGCCAACTTCACCGCGTTTTCGACGTGCCGGGCCATCCTGATTCCCAACGTCTCCATCCCCTGAAGAACGAGAAAGGCTGTCATCGGAGCCATGGCCGCGCCAAAGTCGCGGGCGCCCTCCTTGCGGGCCCTGGTGATGTAGGCGACTGGGCCAAACTCCTCTACGAAGTCAAGATCATGAAATCCCTCATATGGCTCGGTGAGTGTGGGGAACTTGCCAGAAACTTCCCAGTCGAATGCGCCGCTGTCGACCAGCAGACCACCGATGATCACCCCGTGACCACTGAGGAATTTGGTAGCTGAGTGCACGATGATGTCAGCGCCCATGTCAAAGGGCTTGGCGAGCATGGGGGTGGCGAATGTCGAGTCGACCATGAGCGGAATGCCATGGGAATGGGCTATCTCTGCGATTACGGGGACATCGAGGACCTCCATGCCCGGATTGCCCAAAGTCTCGCCAAACATAAGCCGTGTGTTGGGCTGGATCGCCTCCAGGAAAGCGTCGGGATTCCGAGGGTCAACAAACGTCGTCTCGATGCCAAAACGAGGCAACGTGTACGCCATCAGGTTGTGGGTCCCACCGTAGATCGATTGTGATGAGACGATGTGCGATCCGACGCCCATCAGAGTCGCGATACCTAGGTGGGTGGCTGCCTGCCCGCTTGCGGTGGCGATTGCCCCCACTCCCCCCTCGAGAGCCGAGATCCGCTCCTCGAGCACCGCGTTGGTTGGGTTGGTCAACCGGGAGTAGACATGGCCAGTCCTCTCGATGTTGAACAATGAGGCGGCATGGTCGGCATCTTTGAAGACATAAGACGCCGTCTGGTAGATCGGAGTCGCCCTGGCACCAAAGTCCGAATCCGGATGTTGCCCGGCGTGAAGCGCAAGCGTGTCGTCACCTAAAGGCTTCGGTTTGGCCATGACTCAACGGTAGGGCACGCGAGCCATCCCAGTTGACCCGGGTAATATCGCCGGTCGATGAAACCCAACGAACTCCACTTTCTCAGAGCTGCCACCGACCCCAGTTTGGCTCCTGATGGGAAAACAACGGCCTTTGTCGTATCCACCCCGAACCTGGAAGACGATCGGTACAACCGAGAGATCTGGTTGGCGTCCGGGGAGGTTCGTCAGTTCACTGCCGGACCTGGCGATCAGAACCCTCGATGGTCCCCAGACGGGACCAGGATGGCATTCCTACGGTCGGTCGATGACAAGCCTGCACAGGTCACAGTCATTCCGGTTGGTGGGGGTGAGGCCAGGACGATTTCTGACTTCAAGCACGGAGCGGAAGCAGTCGAGTGGTCGCCCGACGGCTCCCAACTTGTCGCTGTGGGGATCACGCCGATTGAAGAGTGGGAGGGTCTCGACGACGATGAACTAGAGCGACGTCCCCGCCGTGTCACCCAGGTGCCGTTTCGTTTCGACGGCATGGGTTGGACCCATGACCGAAAACGTCATCTGTGGATCCTCGACCCCGACGGCGGGACAGACCCAGTTTGTATGACACCGGGCGAGTTCGATGAGGCATCACCAGCGTGGGCTCCAGACGGCAAAACTATCGCCTTCATCACAGATCGCGACCCTGCGAAGGGTCTGGTGAGCGGTAACGACGTCTTTGAGGTAACTGTCGGCACCGGGGAAATATCCCGCGCCGCGGTCCGCGGGTTTTGGAATCTGGCCTCCTACCGAATGGACGGTTTGCTACATCTTCTCGGGAATGAGAACCCTCGCTACCCAGTCAATGGATACCTCTACCGGCGTGAAGAGGATGGGACACTCACCAACCTCACCGGTCATCTGGATCGGAGCTCAGTTGGCCTGGCTGCTGGTCCGGGACGGCTCGAATGGGACGGCGACCGGGCTGTGACCGGGTACGAAGACTCAGGCTCGTTTGGAGTCATCGCAGTTGCCCCGACCGGCGAAGTAGACCACGTCGTAGCGGGTGAGCAAGTGGTGACGGGTTTCGACGTCAAGGACGGCGAGATCGTCTACACCGCCAGTCGCTGGGATTCGCCGGGTGAGCTCTACGAGAACGATGAGGCGGTGACCTCGCTGGGAATCCCGGAAGCCAATTGGGTTGAACCCGTGCATTTGCGGGTGCCTTCAGGGGGAGGTGACGTCGACGCCTGGGTGTACCTCCCTGAAGGCGACGAGAAGGTGCCGCTTTTGCTCAACGTCCACGGAGGGCCGGCGTCGCAATACGGTTTTGGCCTCTTCGATGAGTTTCAGGTCTATGTCTCGGCTGGATACGGAGTGGTCGCCTGCAACCCTCGAGGATCCTCCGGTCGTGGCGAGGAATGGCTCGAGGCAGTCAAAGGCGAGGCCTGGGGACAGGTCGACGTGGAGGATGTGAGAGCGGTGATAGACGCTGCTCTCCAAGAGTTTCCCCGACTGGACGCAAACCGCATGGGCGTTATGGGTGGTTCGTATGGCGGTTTCTTCACATCGTGGATAACTGGGCACGAAGATCGGTGGAAGTCAGCAATTGTGGAGAGGGCACTCATCGTGTGGAACAGCTTCTCAGGTACCTCCGACATCGCCGGCATGTTTGCCGAGAACTACCTCGGAGCCGACTATCCCGAAGGATGGGATCTGTGGTGGGATCGTTCGCCGCTCTCGGTTGCACAGAACGTGACGACGCCGACCCTCATTCTTCACTCGGAGGACGATTGGCGTTGTCCGATCGAACAAGCTGAGCAATATTTCATCGCGCTGTTGCGCAACGGAACCAAAACGGAGCTCATCCGCTTTCCGGGCGAAGGGCACGAGATGAGTCGGGGAGGCAAGCCAATGCACCGTCAGGAGCGATTCGAGGCGATCCTCGACTGGCACGCCCAGCATCTGGCCCAAACATGAGCCACTGCGCCCCGCAAGCGGGGCGTCGGAGTTTCCTTGCAGGAAACTCCATTCTGTTCGGCTAGCCGAACAGACGACCGTATCCGATCCGTAGTAGCTGAGGTTCGCGATTAGGGGTCAGCAGGTGAGGAAGCGGCGGGCCGCCTCGACGTAGACCTCGGCGTGGCGGATAATGTCATCGACCTCCACATACTCGTCGGCCTGATGAGCGATCCATTTCTCGCCTGGGCCGTAAACGACTACCGGCAAGCCGGCGTCGCGCCAGAGGATGGTGCCGTCGGTGGTGCCGGGAACACCCCCATATACAGCTTTTTCTCCCAACACGGCCTGGTGTGCGCCGGCGACAGCCTGCACGATCGGATCGTCGAGTGACGTCTCGGTGGCCGGCCGATCGACTGGGAAAGTGAGCTCGATGCCCACGCCCGTGGCAGCCGCAATCTCATTGGCGGCTGACGCGATACGCGTCTTCAACTCACCATGGTCGATACCGGGAGTCGTTCGAATGTCCAACGCGACCAGTCCTGCGCTGGGAATGACGTTGATCTGGGGAAGAGAGCCGGCGGCGACGTGGGTCGGAGTGATGTAGGGAAACCCGAGATGCTCGTGCTCTCCATACTGATCCTGAATCTCATGCTCGAGTGTTGCCATTGCCTCTATCAGTGACGCGGCAGCCACCAGCGGATTCCTCCCCTGATGTGGCATGGCACCATGAGCCATCTGCCCGATCAGGTCAACCCGTAGTCTGATGGCGCCTTTTTGGACCGTGCAGATCTCACCACCCTCCGGCTCACAAACGATGGCCGCGTCGACGCCTTCAGCATGACCTTTGGCCACGAAATCGTGGACACCGATCATCATCCCTTCCTCGTCACAGAGGATGGCGAGTTTGATCGCGCCGGGAAAAGGACCGCCAAGCTCGAAGGCTCGAGTGGCAAACATCATGGCTGCCACACCACTTTTCATGTCGGCAGCACCACGGCCCAAGATTCTTCCATCGACCAGGTCACCTGAGAACGGGTCGAAACTCCAATTGGCTGCGTCACCCTCGGTGACCACATCGGTGTGGCCTTCGAAGAGCAAGGTTTTTCCGGGCGGCCCTCCAAGGATCTCGATGATCACGTTGGGGCGACCGGGCTGAACCTCCTCGATGAGACAATCCCAGCCGAACTCTCGAGCCTGGTCGATGACAAGTTCGACAGCCTCGGCTTCGCCAAGGCCTTCGCTCGGCCGATTGACGCTGTTGACGCCAACCAGACGTCGAGTGAAATCGATTAGACCCTCGCGGTCGAGAGTCGAGCTTGGGTTATTCGTTGAGGGCAATCTCAGTGACGTCCAACGAGCCAGGCAGATCGATCTTGTAACCGCTGACTCCGGCCTTGGTCACCGCCAATGCGGGAAGGACAAAAAGCCAGTTGTCGGCAGCAACCGCCGTGATCTCGTCGAGCACCTGCTGGTAGATCGCATTGCGTTTGGCGTCATCGGGCTCGGCATCGGCTGCGGCGATCAGGTCTGCCACCTGGGGGCTGTCGTTACCCCAGTAGTACTCGGCGTTCGCATACTGGGCCAGATCCAGTGGCTCCACGTGCGAGACGATCGACATGTCGAAGTCGTAGTTGGCAAACACGTCTTCAAGCCAGACACCCCACTCCACGTTGGTGATGTTGACCGTGATCCCAACCGCTTCAAGCTGGCTGGCGATTATCTCTCCTGATCTGGTGGCATACGACACCGGTGGCAAGACCATCTCGAGTGGTGTGTCGTTGGTCCAACCGGCCTCATCGAGAAGATCCATCGCCTTCTCGGGGTCGTATTCATAGACACCGGTCAAGTCCTTGAACCAAGGGTCCAAAGGGGTCGAGAACGACCCGATCGGTGTGCCATAACCGGAGTAGGCAAGGTCAACCACCGCATTCCTGTCGATGGCATGGCTCACTGCCTGACGTACCAGCACATTGTCGAACGGGGCACGCCGCCCGTTGAGTGACAGCACAATCTCACCGTATGTAAGGCCTTCTTCGACAGTGAACTCGTCGCCGCCAAACGCATCCAGCGTCTCAGGTGCGGACACCCCGGCAAGGATGTCGATATCGCCTGCCAGCATCGCATTGCTCAGAGCAGATGGATCGTTGATGTATCGGAAGTGGACTGTCTCGAGAAGCGCCGGCTCACCCCAATACGAGTCGTTGCGGTTCACAACTATCGAGTCACCTACGGTCCACGAACCAAAGACAAAGGGACCGGTGCCAATGGGGCTGTTCTCGATGGTTTCTATGGCGTTCTCGTTGAGAATTACACCCTGACCCTGGGTCAGGAAGAAAAGGAGGCTGGCACTCACCTGGCTCAGAGTGATCACGGCGGTCTGGTCATCGACTGCTTCAACCGAAGCGATAGGCGCAAAGGTTGTAGTGAACGGATGGCCCGGGTCTTTGTTGATCACATTGTTGATCGAGAAGACCACATCCTCAGCGCTGAACGGATCACCGTTGTGGAAGG
Organism: uncultured Acidimicrobiia bacterium; assembly: GCA_964195405.1. Lineage (GTDB taxonomy): Bacteria > Actinomycetota > Acidimicrobiia > Spongiisociales > ZC4RG35 > CAXMPK01. Next base: position 33,553 of record CAXMPK010000130.1, on the reverse strand, counting down.
TCGCACCTTCGCGGAGTTGGAAGGTGTAGGTCAGTCCATCGTCACTGATCTCCCAATCGGAAGCCAACAAACCAGTGATGGAGCCGTCCGGCTGGAGACGAACCAGCGTCTCGTAGACGTTATACAACAGGACCTGCGGAATCGCCGCGGCCGCATTGGATGTCAGGTCGAGCGTGGGTGGCTCAAGCTGAAGCCCGATGATCACTTCTGCGGCAGCCGAGACGCCGGTTGTGGTGACGGTTGCCTGGGTTTCGGTCGGGCCGGGCGCCTCTGTTCCCCGGGTGGTGGCCGACCCTCCGGTAGTTGTGGTGGTCTCGGCGGATGATCCGGCGCACGCAGTCAGCAGCACTGCCAATACGACGACGAGCGATGCGGTCTTACCGACTTTCATGATTAGTCCCCTTCGGTTAGAGGGCTGGAGTCCTTGGCCGAAGGATAGGTGCCCATGCCTTTTGCACACCAAAACATCGCTCAAGCGACAAAACCCTTGTCGAGGAACGAGGCGTCAAGTCGGGGAATGGCGGCAAGGAGATCTTTGGTGTATTGCTCCTTGGGCTGGGAGAACACCGATCCGGCCGACCCTGATTCCACCACCCGACCCTTTTCGAGGACGACAACGCGGTCCGAGATCTCATGGATCACAGAAAGATCATGAGAAATGAAAACCATCGTCAAGCTGAACTCCTGTTTCAACTCATCGAGAAGATCGAGGGTGACAGTCTGAACCGACATATCCAGGGCGCTTACCGGCTCGTCGGCAATGAGAAGCCGGGGTCCGGGGGCCAGTGCCCGGGCAATGGCGATTCGTTGCCGTTGACCACCGGAGAACTCGTGCGGGTATCGGTGAACGGCATCGGAAGGCAGGGAAACCGCGTCAAGGAGTTCAGCCACCCGCTTTCGATGATCGCCCCCCACCCCAAGTGAGCGAAGCGGCTCGGCCACAACATCCTCCACAAGCATTCGCGGATCGAGTGATCCCATCGGGTCCTGGAAAACCATCTGTGCGACGTCGCGCACTCTGCGGAGATTCTGTTTCGAGTCGAGCGGTATGCCATCAACCACAACCACGCCCGAAGTGGGCGTATCCAGACCCATAATGATCCGAGCAAGTGTCGTCTTGCCGGAACCAGACTCACCCACGATCCCCAGTGTCTCGCCTCTCAACACGTCAATGGTGACACCATCGAGAGCGTGGATGAGTGGGGCGGGATCGGTGAGGTTTCGCTTACGCAGCCGGTAGGTCCTTCGGATGTCTGTCATCTCCACAATGGGCTCGCCGTCGATCTGCGGTTCGACATGCTTGGGAATCACGGTGACCGAGCGACTCAGCGGCGGCACAGCATCGACCAGTTGACGGGTGTACAGGTTGGAAGGTGTCTGAAAGACCTCTTGAGTTGGTCCCGACTCGACGATCGCACCGTCTCTCAGAACGATCACCGAGTCGGCAACAGATGCCACCACCGGGAGATCGTGGGTAATCAGAATCAGGGCAGTGTCCCTTGCGACCACCTGATCTCGCAGAACACCAAGCACCTGGGCTTGCACCGTCACGTCCAAGGCGGTGGTTGGCTCGTCTGCAATCACCAGAGCGGGGCCATTGGCCAGGGCCATTGCGATCAAGGCTCTTTGACGCTGGCCTCCCGAGAGCTCGTGAGGAAACGCCTTGGCTCGTCTCTCTGGGTCGTCGATGCCAACACTTTCAAGCAGATTGATGGCGATCAGGAAAGCCTCAGCTCGTGAAATTTCACGATGGATCAACAGCGGCTCGGCGATCTGTCGGCCAATTCTCATCACCGGGTTGAGGGCAGCCAAGGGCTCCTGAAAGATCATCGACATCGAGTTCCCCCGCTGAGTCACCAACTCTTTGTCGTCCTGACCCAAAAGCTCCTCGCCGTGGAGTCGTACGCTCCCGGTCGCCGTGAGGCCGTCCGGGAGCAGTCCCATGATTGCTAGAGCGGTCATGGTCTTCCCGGAACCGGACTCACCGATAATGCCAGTCCGACTGCCAGATTCGAGAGTGAACGCGACATCGTCGACCAGAACGTTCAGACCGGCTGTGACCGTAAGGCCCTCGACTTCGATCAGCGGCGTCGTCACGAGCGACTCGCTTCCAAACGGGGGTCGAGGGCGTCACGAATCCCATCACCCAAGAGATTGAATCCAAGAACCGTGAAAGCGATCGCCAGACCCGGCCAGATAGCAAGCCTTGGCGACACTTGCAGGAACGTTTGGGCGTCTCGCAGACTTCGGCCCCAGGACGGAGTCGGAGGCTGAGTCCCGATTCCGAGGAAGGAAAGGGCCGCCTCGGCAAGGATGGCCAAGGCAAACAAGACCGTGACCTGGACTATCAGTACCGATGCGATGTTCGGCAACACATGCCTAACGGCAATAAACACATCGCCTCGCCCGTAGCTGCGGGCTGCGGTCACGAAGTCGAGTTGGAAAACTGTCAGGGCAGCACCCCTGGTGACACGGGCGATGATGGGCACATAAGCGATGCCAATGGCAATCATGGCCGAGCCGGTGCCGGCGCCGAGGGCAGCGACCAGAAGAATTGCCAACAACACAGGCGGGAATGCGTAGATCACATCAGAGGTGCGCATGACCGCGTCTTCGGCTAGCCCTCTCTTGGCTGCTGCGAAAGCGCCAATCGGAATTCCGACAGCAACGGCAATGGCGACAGCCAGTATGCCGACGAAGAGAGCTGTCTGTGCCCCCACCATGATCTGACTGAAGAGGTCACGTCCGAATTGATCGGTCCCCAGAATATGGCCGTCTTCCATCACTCCAAGAAGTGGACTGGTCGCATCGATCTGGGTGGGATCGAACGGTGTCCAGAAGAACGAAACGATGGCTGTTCCCGCCACGGTCAAAACGATGGCGAGACCGACGAAGAAGTTGAGTCGCTTCCATCGTGCCCGCCGCCTCCGGCCCTTTATGTTGGTTCCATCAGACACTGCTGGTTGGCTCATTGCTCGGCCACCCGGGGATCGATCACTCGATACATGAGGTCGACTGCCAGGTTTACGGCGAGGATCAGAACTGCGATTGTGAACGCCCCGCCCTGAACAAGAGGCAGGTCACGTCGAGTGATCCCCTGGAGCAGCATGCTGCCCAAACCCGGTAGAACGAAAACCGATTCGATGACCACGGTGCCGGCGAGAAGAGCCGCGAACTGGAGACCGAGAATCGTGAGAACCGGTATGGCTGCGTTGCGAAGCCCATGTTTCCAAAGAGCCGCCCATTTGGTGAGCCCCTTGGATCTGGCGCTGCGTATGTAGTCATTTCGCATCGTGTCCAACACCGCGGAACGAACGAAACGGGTGATGATTGCCGCTTGGACAATGGCCAGTGAAACGGCGGGGAGAAAGAGCGCCTTCAATGACTCAGTGACCGACACATCCCAACCCGGGAATCCACCCGCTGAGAACCACTGGAGATTCACCGCGAAAACTGTCACGAGAATGAGTCCAGCCCAGAAGGCCGGTATCGCCAGGCCCACCTGACTGCCGACCGAGACCACAGCGTCGCCTACCTTGCGATGGCGGGAAGCAGCGAAGACACCGAGAGGAAACGCCACGAGAATCGTCATCGACACTGCCATGAGAGCCAGGGGGATGGTGACCTTGAGCCGTTCAACGATCTGAGGCCCGATCTCCTGGCCACTGAACGGTGAGACCCCAAAGTCACCACGGAGTGCGCTGGCGAGCCAGTCGAAGTACTGGGTGATCAAGGGTCGATTGAGACCCAAGGCCCGCCTCAACTCCTCGAGAGCCTCAGGTGTGGCCTGCGTGCCCAACATCAGTTGCGCAGGATCGCCGGGGAGGATCGACATCACCATGAAGACGAGCAGCGACGAGACGAAGACACTTACGGCAAAAACGCCAAATCGACGGAGTACGTACACGGATGCTGCCCGGGTTTGTGGTCTAGGTCGGGCAACAATAGGCAGCCTCTAGCCTGACCCGATGACTGATCCCGATGTGTATGGAAGCCTGTTCGACCTGAGCGGCAAGCGAGCGGTTGTAATCGGAGCCGGAAGCGGCATCGGTGAGGCCGGAGCCCGTGCACTGGCTGCCCACGGCGCCGAGGTGCTATGTGCCGACCTTTCGGAGGATGCGGCGAAAGCGGTGGCGCTCGACATCACCAACTCGGGCGGAAGCGCGGCCACGGCAATGGTTGATGTTGGCGAGCGTGCTTCGGTTGAGAACGTTTTGGAGTCTTTTGGCAGCATCGACATCCTGGTAACCACGCCGGCTATCAATGTCAGAAAGCGACTGCTCGACCTCAGCGAAAAAGAGGCAGAGCGAGTTCTGGCCCTGAACCTCATGGGTACGTTCCGCACGATCAAGGCCGCCGGACGAAGCATGTTGGCCTCGGGTGGCGGTTCGATAATCGCGATATCGTCGATCCGCTCTCAGGTCGTCGAGCCGGGTCAAGGCATGTATGCGGCCACCAAAGCTGGGGTCCTCCAGATGATTCGGACACTCGCCGCCGAATTGGGCCCGGACGGAGTGCGAGCCAACGCACTGGCGCCTGGAGTTGTCGAAACCCCCCTTACCGAGCAGATCAAGAGTCATCCCGAGTGGTACAACGCTTACGCCGCCAAAGGAGCCCTCGGTCGATGGGCACAGCCGATCGAGATGGCCGGCCCCATCGTCTTCCTGGCTTCGGACGCCGCCTCTTACGTCACAGGGTCTCTACTGGTAGTGGATGGTGGTTGGCTCGCAGTGGACGGGCGGTTCACGCCACCGCTGTAGCGGGAAGCGAAGCGGAGTTACTGGGGTGTTGAGGACGGAGCCACATTGAGAATTATGGAGATTTCATCGGACGATACGGCTTTTCGAGCTCAACGATCGACCCACCTTCGGGGGCACTCACCAACAAATCGAGGGCGGCATCGATCACTTGTCGCTGGGTATCCGGATCACCTGGTGGCCCGAGAGGCCTGCCCATCGGATGTCGGGTGATGACGGCGCGGGGATATCCCATTTCCTCGGCGACATGGCGAAAGGATCGGACCACAACCGCCACAGTTGATATTCCCTCGGCTTCTGCTTTCCTGGCGATGTGCCCGACCGACACGTGACATACCGGTCAGACGGGGACCAGGAAGAGCGCATCAATCCCAGCAGCCTTCCAGCGAGCGACCCATTCATCGAGCTCGTTACGCAGCCGTCCTTGAGAGCAGGCTCCGACGAACGAATAGACCGGCGAAACCAGACGTCTTATCCGACCGGTCGCACGGGCTTCGTCAAGAAGATCGATTGGCAAAGCCACACCCCGATCCTTGACCACCGAGCGAATGTCGTAACCAGGGTGCAGAACTTCCACATCCTCGATCGGGGCATCAACTGGAATCTCTGAGAGTTCCGGCGCCCGGCGCAGGAACTCCCCTATCCGAGCGAAGGCCTCGCCTTGGGTGAGTCCGGCGTTTGCTGCAGGCCGATCATCGGACATGTAATGACCGGAGGAAGTGACCAGACCGACAGACATCTCTCCGAGAGATTTAGTCAACTCGTGGAAGGGACGGTCTTCATAGACATAGGGACGTTTCGCCGCGGTTGTAGGTCGATAGGCACGCACTTGCCACTCGTAAACAAGGTCAACCAAGGCATCCGTGGAGCCATCGTCAAATAGACTTCCGACTTCTTCGAGAAGAACCGAAAGGAACTCACTCGCTTCTTGATGAGAGAGACCCTTGAGAAACTTAAACGACAAATCGCTTCTCGAACCATATGAGAATGAATCCTTGAAGTCCCCAAAGGTCTCCTGAGAATCACCGCTCACGATGCAATCCTATTCTGGTCGCGGACAACCCACGCCTAGGCGTGAGCATGCTCCAACCGGCAGAAGCATGAAGCCTCGATTGCTACGTCGGCGCGAGCGTTGGCAAGGTCAAGGCGTTGCTTGATCAGCCGGGCTTCCCCGGTCTCCCCGGACATCATGAGACATTCGTGCAGGCCGTGGAGGGCCCATACGTTGTCTGGATGCTGGGACGCCCGACTCAACGTGTTGTCAAGACCTAAATCTGCCCGATAAACGGCTTCGGCCTCCTCGGCCCTCTCCTGTTCGAGCAAGAGTGCACCGAGCGCGTGACGGGCCGGTTGCATCCACGCCCACGGCTCGTCATAAGGCAGATTGTCATCCAACTCGACAGACCGGCGGAGGCGGGCAAATGCGATGTCGTAATCACCCTGGCGATAGCTGAGCTCGCCCTCCAACATCTCGGTGGCTACTTCAAGAATGTCGAGACAAGTGTTATTGAAAAGCAGTCGACTCTCAGGAACGGCGGCCTTGGCAACCCGGAACGCTTCTCTCGATGCCATGGCATTGTCTATCTCTCCTGTGGCGGCATATGCCACAGTTTTGGCGTAGAGCATCAGAGCCCTCGTGACGCTGTAGAGCTCTTCATCTTCGGGAAGTTCTTGCTCTTTGATCGTCTCCCACTTGCCGAAGCGGATCAAGACATGCTGCTTTATTGAAACGAAGGCTTCGAGCCAGTCGGCAAGCGGGCGGAGCACATCCTCGGTGAGGGTTTCGGCCAAATCCTCAGCAGCTTCCAAGGCAGGCTGGAATTGACCGAGGAACATGGCACCAAAAACCTTGAAGTGATAGTTGTGGCAGCGATAAACGGTGTAGAAGTTCTCCGCCCCGGCGCGGGCCAGATATTTGCGATCGGCGGCTATCGCCCGATCGTTGCGTGAGACGACGTTCTCGTAGTGCCCACAGAGGACGTCAATGTGAGTTGCCATATGCTGTAGATGACCGGCGTCCGGAGCAAGGCCGACCAGGGTGTCACCTGCCTTTAGGGCCTTCTCCGGATGGGGAGACATTTCAACCAGGTGGATGTACATGTGGAGAAGACCAGGGTGGGTGTTCGATCCGAGTTCAGCGAGATCGCGGAACGCCGACTCCAGTATCTCGACCGCTTCGAGAGTGTCAGCCCCTTCAGCGGGTTGGCCAGTGGAGAGATCCCAGAGCTGCCACGGAGTGCGATTCATCAGCGCCTCGGCGAACAGAGAGCGGACGTCCAAATCCTCAGGGTTCGCTTGATAAACCTGACGCATGGCGTCTGCGTAAGCGTCGTTCCAGGGCCCGAAGTCCTCGACGGTCGGATCGCTGGGATACCTGACCGCCAATGCTTCGATCAAGGCTCGCTCTACCGGCTCGGCGTCTGAGGCCTTAGCGGTAGCCGATTCGACGGCTTCGAGGGCTCGGCCGAGACACTCGCGCCTCTCTTCGTCATCGAAGTCGCTCCACTGCCGGTTGTAGTTGGGACCGATCGCATAGGCGATCCCCCAATGGGCCATCGCCAGGTCCGGATCATTTTCCAATGCCTTTTCAAAACACTCGACTGCCTCTTCGTGGTGATAGCCATAAGTCCACATGAGGCCCCGGTTGAACCAGATCTGGGCACCGGCTGATGACGTCGTGACCGGGCGCTGATATGTCCCCAAGTCGTAGTAATCAGCCAAGACTGCCCTCCTACGGTGGTTGCGAATTGGGGCACGAGGCTAGTAACGCGGCAAGCCAGCGGATGTGTCAACCAACGAGACGACACTCACGAGCAGCTAACGCAAAGCCGGATCGTCCCCGGCGCCACCGTCACCTGTGAACGTTCACATGGCAGGACTATCGTGCGACGATCATGGGAGGATTCTCAAAGCGAGCGACCACCTCAAGCTGGACGACCTGTCGGGTTGTACCTTCCGGAGCCGGAAGTCTTGAGCCTGGGAACAACGCGATCAAGCCAAACGGGAGCCAACGATGAGTCACATCGAGTCGGCGCAAGCGGGCGTTCCCGATCAGGTTCCCGTCTACGGACAGATCCACGAGTTCGCCATGGCCCGATCCGGAGTGCTAGCCGGCGAGTTCTACAGCAACGGCGGTCTACTCGTCGAGGAGATCGTCAAGACGGCTGCTGAATTCGGTCTGGACGACCCCCACATCGACTACGACACCTACACCATCGAAGCCGAAGCGATGGGAATGAAGGTCAACTACTACGACGACCAGGCACCCCAACTGGACCCCACCGAGCCGCTCATCAAGGAGAAGAGCGACCTTGCCACACTGGAGCCACCAGCGTTCGGCGAAAGCGGGAGGATGCCTTTCGTGCTCGATGTGGCCCGTGGACTCCAGGATGCCGGGTTGGCGGCGAAGTGGCATCCCGGGATGTCTTACACCGCACCCTTCACCCTTGCCTCCAGACTCCGTGGGGTCGAGGACTTGCTCATGGACACCCTGCTTGATCCTGAATTCGTTCACGATCTCCTGTCGTTCTTGACCGAAGAAGTCCTGATTCCGTGGATCGATACGATCAACTCCGTGAACAAATCTGGCAATGCCATCGTCGGGGGAGCAGATGCGCTTGCATCTCCGCCGTTCCAGCGTGTGCCCCAGCTTCGCGAGTTTGTTCTGCCCTATCTATTGAGGATCAGGGAACATTGTGAGGACGAGGGTGTCGTGCAAAATTATTGGGGCGAGGGCATCGTCGCGGACCCGGAGGAAATGCTCGAGTTCAAGGTGGAGTGCTCACCCAAAGTGCTTGTGGTCCAGGACCCCGATCTCGCCAAGATTGGCCCTGCCCTTTGCAAGGCGTTCGCTGAGGAGCATGACATCACGCTGACCTTGGGAATCGGGGCAGACGTAATGACGACGATGACCCCCGACCAAATCGGCGAGCGGGTAAAGCATTACGTCGAGATCGGGAAGCCGGGAGGGCGGTTTCTCTTGTATCTGTGCAGTGTCGATGCGACCACGCCGCCCGACAACCTCAAGGCTGCCGTGGCCGCTGTTCGCGAGCACGGGTCATATGCCTGAGCCCTGTGACTTCGTCGAACCAGCTGGGTCGAGGTAGGTCTGAGAGGGGCCACCATCGTTGCAGTCCCGGGACCGGTGGTCGCTCCTCGGGAATGGATCGGAACGGTCGGGTAGAATCTTGGCTATGGCTTCCGAAAGTCCGATGGAGCGTTTGGTTGTGGTCGATATGGGTGACACCCAGGTGTTGCCGGACTTCGTGGGCGAACCACTCAAGAGTGTCGCTGACACCACCTCGGAGGCCAGATGGAGTTTCTCGTTCAGCGTCAACGAGGCGGCCTTTTTGGCCGGCCTTCAAGCAGATTTTCTTCGCCCGCTCTAAAAAGCATCCGGCGTGAACGTGGTACTGCTTTGGCTCGGCGAGGGGTTACAGCCAGGGTCGCTGACGAAAAGGATGCAACGATCCGGGAAGTTCTCAGAATGACGTCGATTTTGCGTGCGCGGACTATCGCTTGGGTCTCCGCGATACTCCTGGTGGCAGGAGCCTGCGGATCCGCCGATTCGGGGTTCGAGGTTGTCTTGGACGGCCTGAACGAACCTCGCGGTCTGTGGATTCTCGCTGACGGGACGCTATGCGTGGCCGAGGCGGGCCGGTTGGCCCAAGGTCAGGATGTCAAGGAAGGGCCGACGGCGAATCTGTCTGAGACGGGATCGGTCAGTTGTGTGGACACAGATGGGGTCAGCGAGAGAATCATCGAACAGCTTCCGTACGTCTTCTACAACGTAACCGACGTATCGAGCGGCCCTGCCGACGTGGCAGAGATGGGCGGGGAGCTTTATCTGCTGACCGGCGAAGGCCAGGGGGACTTCGCCCGGAAACTTCTGACGATCACCGACCCCTCAACTCCACCGGAGGTCACCGCCGATCTCCTGGCTTATGCAATCGAAGCGGCGCAGCCAGATTTCTTCGACGAGTTAGACATCATCTCCAATCCCTTCGCCATGATCCCTGATCCTCCAAACGAGCGCTTTCTCGTCACAGACGGAGCAACTGGACACGTCTTGGCGGTGGGAACCGATGGTGACATTCGCGTCTTCTCCGATGTAACGGGGCACGAGGTTCTCACGGGGATTACCCGGGGACCCGATGGAGAGGTTTATCTGGCCTCATTCAGCCAATTGCCACACACTGCCGGAGATGGAGCGGTCCTACGGCTTGACGCCGATGGCCTCTTGTCTGTCGCCGCCGAGAACCTGACGACACCCATCGACCTAGCCTTTGACACGTCGGGGCGCTTGTACGTGATCGAGTTCATCGAAGCCAAAGAAACAGATCATCCATATCGTGGCAAGACCGGGCGTTTGATCCGTCTCAGACCGCAGGGTGATGGCTGGATCCCAGACCAGGTGCTGGTGGAAGGCTTGCCGTTTCCAACTGCACTGTTGATCGACGACGATAATCGGGTGTACATCTCGGTCCATGGTGCCTTCAGTTCACCGGGCAGCGGTTTGGTGCTCCGGTTCGATGATCTGGAGCAGCGGACGGCGAGTGACCCTCCGCTCGGGTTCGAAGACGCAGCCCCGTAGCGCGAGCCGGCAGCGATCAATGTGGCTGGTAGTCAGACCTGAATCTCTCGAGTTCGGCCTGGGAAAGGTCCGCTAGTGGCTGTCCTCACTGTCGATGACATAGGTGAAACGGCGACCTTCCTTCCCGGAGCCACGGCCATAGCGATGCCATTGCGGAAAATTGAAATCGGAGGTGACCGAGCTCGGTAGGAGCAAAACAGCCTCGAGGAATGCCTCGAGGTGCGGCACGCTGTAGAAGTTCACTTCATAATCCCAGGCCACCAACTGGTCGAACATCTCAAGTGCACGGTCATTCCCCCAATCGACGGAGAATCGGCTGATGCCCCAGGAGGTCAGCATCTCCAGTGTTTTGCGAGCTTCCGCTGGCGCGCCGACTATCAGGGCTGATAGCCAGCTCACAGGACATTGCACGATCGCATCCGGATGTTCGGCCCGGATCCGCCGGAATCCCACCTCTCGGGTCGTTTCGATGTCGCCATTGAACCAGAGTCGGTCGTCAGTGAATCCTTGCTCAACGACCATCTTCAATACCCGGTCCATCACGTCGTGACCTCCTTTGAGGTCGAGTTTGATTGCCCGGTTATGTTCGGACATCTCCTGGCACACCAGGTCGAATAACAGCCATTCTTCGTCGGGGAGAGCTGGAGTGGTCTCAAACGAATCGTGGCGACAGATGAACTCTCCGGCGGAGTTCTGACGTATGTCGAACTCGGCCCAGATCACGTCGGAAGCGAGGAATTGACGCAGGTTCTCCTCATCGTTGACCCCATGCCACACGAGTTGCACCTCAGGTGGCAGCGCCCCTTCATTGGCTACGAGATCTGTCAGGCGATAATCGCTACCTCGGGCTGTGCCCCTGGGGATGGAAATTGGCCTCGACTCGAAAATGGTGTCGGCATGCAGTAGGAGCATTCCGGTGCTTTCGGCCATTGGTGCCAGTGCCTCGAGCACCGAGGGCTCGTTGTCGATCATCGCGAATACGTGATATCCCTGGTCCTGGAAATACTGCAGCCCGGCGGTCTTGGTTGATTCGACGTCTTGGTCCCACTCGCCCGGATTCATCACGAGAAGATCATCGCTGAAATACACTCGATAAGGTTCTCCCAGCCGGTTCAGGGATTGCAATGTCACATCTCTCAGGCTCTCAGGTCTGCCTGTGAGCAGGCCTACCGAGGTGTTGGGCTGCAACTGGAACCACCTGATCATCGAGAAGACGCCAGGAAAGGGCCGATGGGTGGCGAGGATCGTGTCTGCTTGCCATCTGTGCTCGAGGAACCAAGCGATCACGGCAGGGTGTTCCGAGTCCGGGATGCCGAGTCGTTCTAGAAGCTGCTCGAGGTTGTTTTCGTGCACGGTCACATCCGATGGTCGCAACCGTGTGAAATATCTCGACCCGTTCTCCTCGTCGTAGGACTGGAGTACGGAGAGGACCAGATACCGCATGTCGATGATGGTGCCGTCGATGTCGGACACCATCATGCGTCGCTTACCAGGGTATTGCGTGCCAATCTGGAGGTAGCAATCCGCAAGGGCTTTCATCCAGCTCATTCCGCGGACGCTCCGGTCTCCGACGAGGAGCGGCGCCCTGCTAACGCAAGCATGCGCGCCGGCCAGTTGGTCGTGACCGACTTGACACCCATCGCCAGCAACTCGGCGAATCGCTTCTTATCATCGACAGTAAAGACCCAAACACCCAAACCCGCGGTCTGCGCGGAGACGACCACATCGGGATCGACCAACCCGTTGCGCAGGTTGATACCCACAGCACCCAACTTGCTTGCCTGTTCGATAGCGCGACGCACGATTGACCGCGCTGCGTCGGAACCGATGCCACCGGGAACGCGGTCGGGATTGAAGAGTGTGCCGAGATCAGCGGTCGCCTCGGCCATGATCCCAAAACACTCTCCCTGACATCCGCTGATCACGACGTCGTCGATGAGCCCGGCATCGCGCACCGCCGCGATGCTCGGAAGAATCGCATCGGACGTCTTCAAGTCGAGGTTCAGGGGTATCCGGTCTCTGGCCAGGTCGAGGGTCTCATCCAGCGAAAGGACCCGCTCGCCCGCGAACTCCGAGCCTTTCCACACTCCGGCATCGAGTCGCTGCACTTCCTCCCAGGTGCGATCAGCCAACAGACCGCTTCCGGTGGTCGTCTCCTCGAGCCGTGGGTAGTGCATGAGTACCGGCACATCGTCCTTCGTCAATCGGATATCCACCTCCACCATGTCAGCACCGACATCGATCGCCCTCTCTATGGCCAGCCGCGTGTTCTCGGGAGCAGGACCGGAGTCTCCTCGGTGCGCAATTATCTGCGGCCACGGAGGCAGTTGGTAGGACATTGTTCAGTGGCGAGTGAAAACTGGGCCGATCCTGATCATTCCCGTGCGGGACTTCAGGCCCAGAGAAGCGACTGCTCGGTCTCCGGATCGAACAGCTGGATCTTGGATGTGTCGACCGCGAGGTTAATGTTGTCACCGATCTTGACCCCTCGGGTCTTGTCGACCAGCACACGCATCTCGATATCGCCGATCTTCACTCCAACCAAGTCCTCACGACCCAGCGGCTCGACAACCTCGACCATTCCCGCGATCGTGTGTCCTTCTGTGGCCGCAGAGGAATCGCCGGTCAGGTTCACATCTTCGGGCCGAAGTCCCATGGTGACCTGTCCCTTGGCGGCTGCCGCCTTCTCGGCTCGATCAGGTGGGATAACGAGATCGATCGTCTGATTCTTCGCTCGGAATTCTCCGTTGGCGCGTGAGATCTCGACATCGAAGAAGTTCATGGGTGGGTTGCCCACGAACCCTGCGACGAACAGTGTCTTCGGACGGTCATAAAGAGCCTCGGGGACATCGTATGCCTGGAGAATGCCTTTTGACATGACCGCGATCTTGTCGGCCATGGTCATGGCTTCAACCTGGTCATGTGTCACGTAGATCGAGGTGATACCCAGATCCTTTTGAAGTCGCTTGATCTCGCCACGCATTGTCAGCCGGAGACGGGCGTCGAGATTGGAGAGCGGTTCGTCGAAGAGCAGAAGTTGCGGCTCCTTCACCAAGGCGCGACCCAGGGAAACGCGCTGTTGCTGTCCACCAGAGAGTTGAGCAATCTTGCGATCCAGCAGATCCCCGATGCCCATCATGTCGGCAACCTTTTGTACTCGCTGCTTGATATCGCCCTTGTCCAATTTCTGCAGTCTGAGCGGATAGCTGATGTTTCCAAAAACACTCATATGGGGGTAGAGGGCGTAGCTCTGGAATACCATTCCGATGCCACGATCTTTGGGGGAGACCTCGTTGACAACCCGTCCGTCGAAGGAGATGGTCCCTTCGGTGGGCTTGTAGATTCCGGCCACCATCAACAGCGTCGTTGTCTTCCCGCATCCAGAGGGCCCGAGGAAAGCCACCAGGTCGCCGTCGGCGATGTCAAGAGTGATACTGTCGGCACCGATCACGCCGTCCCAGCTCTTGCTCAGGTTGTCGATTTCGACCTTCATGTCAGTTTCCTTTCTCATCCATGGTCAAGATCATGTGCCTTTCGAGCCGCCGGCGTAGATGTTCAGGAGCAACTCTTGGGTGAAGATGAAAAAGATGAGGAGCGGGATCATCTGGAACAGCCCGACCGCGGCCACTTGATTCCAGTTCGTCGGTGCGGTGTCACTGATGAGCTGGTTCAAGAACACCGGCATGTTGGCGACCTTCGTGCCAATGGTGAAAGTGAAAGGCACGAGGTAGGCGTTCCAGCCCGCGATGAAGGTGAAAAGGGAGAGGGCGGCGAGACCGGGCCTCACCTGAGGCAACATGATCTGCCACCACACCCGGAATCGGGATGCCCCGTCGATCAGAGCAGCCCGTTCCATATCCCAGGGGAGGTTGTCGAAGAAACCCTTCATCAGCCAGATGCCAAGAGGGAGCTCGAGAGCGATCATCACTAGCGCAACCCCACCCACCGAGTTGAAACCGATGTAGTCCCCGATGATCGGGATGTCGCCGAGAAAACGCAGCACGAAGAATATAGCGATCAGCAGCATCTCGGCCTTGAAGGCGTGAAGCACCAGCGTCATCGACAGAAAGCCTTTGCGACCAGCGAATTTCATCCGCGACAGGGCGTAGCCGCCGGCTGTCGAGGCTATGCCCACTCCGATCACCATTGCGACAGCTATGAGCAGCGAGTTGAGCATGGCATTCCAGATGGCGGAGTCGGTGACAAAATCCCAATTTCGCAGTGTGAAACCTCCGATGCCCCCTTCGGCGTTGCGTGGCAGAAGGCCCTCGGTGCGAAAAGAGAGAGTGGCGACTACCAACCATGTATAGCCGATAAGAATCGGTGTGATCGAGAGAATGAGAAAGCCGTACGCGAAGCGTCGACCCATCTTCTCCCGGGTCTTGGGGAGCCGGCCTACAGGCCGGAGCGGTGGCGCGATCTCAGTGGTGGTCATGGCTCACAGGTTCTCGATCCGCGGTTCTTCGATAAGCTCGTTGAACTTGAACAGTTTCACGTAGACGACGGCCAGCAAGAGTGCCACCGTGACAAGCACGATCGCCCAGGTCGCACCGAAAGCCCACTGACTGTTTCCGAAATAAGTAGCGAAAGCGCGTTTGTACGCCGTCAGCGCCCACACCTCAGTCGTGAACAGGCCAGGGCCACCCTCGGTCAGCAGTAGGATGTATTCGAATGAGGTGAGCAGCGACAGCGTCTGATAGGTCGCGATGAAAAGCAGCGGCCACTTGATAAGAGGAAGTTTGATGTCACGGATGATCCTCCACAAGTTGGCCCCGTCAACCTTGGCAGCTGTGATGAGATCCTTGGGAATAGACTCCAGTGCCGAAGTGAAGATGATCATCCCAAAAGAGGCGCCGACGAACCCATTGGTGAGAATCACAAATGCCCAAGGACTCCCTCCCAGATAGAGGTTTCCCCCCGATGCGCCGAGAACCTCCGGGAACAGCTGGTTGTAGATGCCGAACGGGTCCGCCTGACCGATCCGCTGCCACATCAGGATGTAGACCACCGACGGTGTGAGACGGGGCAGCAGCCACACCAGTCGAAAGAAGAAACCTGCGCGGCGCGGGATGTTGGTCGTCACCAGCGCCAACACCAGAGCGAGGCCGAGGTTGAACAAAATGAGCGTCGTGAATACGTAGAAGACAGTGTTACGCAGGATCTTGGGGAAAAACGGATCGCTAAAGAGTCGGGTGAAGTTGTCGAATCCGATGTAACTCCAGGGCTGGCTGAAGTTGGCGCTGGAGAGGTCGGTAAAGCTGAGAATCAGCAGCAGAATGCCGGGAGCGATGAAGAAGGTGAGCACCAGGGCGATCGCCGGCACCATAAAACCGTAGGCGGTAAACGTATTGCGCACACGCCTCCCCAATGACCCGCGCTGTGGCGTGGGCGCTCCGACTGCAAGGTTTCGCAGGGACTTTTTTTCCAGCGGCTGCGTCACTCTGACGTCATCTTTCTAGCTGTCTCCGGACTGGCTCGAAGTAGAGGTGGGAGAGGGACAGGGCCCTCTCCCACCTCTAATCGTCGGTTGTAGCTATTTGATGATCACGTCGTCGCCCAGCTCGTTCTGGAGCTGTGCCACGACTACTTCGACTGCACCTGCCGCATCCAGGTCGCCTGACTCAACAGCCAAGATCCCGAGGTAATAGCCCTCAGACCAAGCACTGAAGAACGGGCTGTTGGGCAGGAAGGTGGTGAACTCGAGGATCGGAGCCACTTGACTCAGGAACACCGCGCTCGTGTAGGGCTCGTAATCCGCCTGTGAATTCAGGATACCCAGGTGGCCACTTGTCACCGCATAACTGGTGTTCAGTTCCTTGGTCGTCGCCTTGGAGATGACCATGAGGGCAAGATCGGCGTTCTCTGTTGCCGAACTCAACATGTAGATCAGCGGATGGGTCAAGCTGATCGGTGTGTTGGTTCCGCCAGCAAGAGCCGGGATGGGACCGAAACCGGTGGTGTCGAAGAGATATTCTTCGCCACCCTCGACAACATAGTTGACAGCCCAGTCCGCCCATTGCCATGAGCCGCCGAACCAGAAGAGGACGTCGCCGTTGGCGACACCGGTGTTCCAGCTCGTCCAGTCGCCGTCGAGACGGGTACTGACCAGGACGTCACGGGCAACAGCGTCGCCCAAGAGCGCGTAGACCTTCTCCGCGGCCGCGGTGTCGTAGATCAAGGCGCCGCTGTCGTCTAAGAGCTCGCCGCCCGCCGCAAAGTAGTAGTACAGGAAGTCGGCCCCGTTCGAGGGGCGATGCCACCAGCCGTTACCCGGATCTACCACTCCTGCTAACACGGCTTCCTCCGCAGTGTCGAGCATCTCTTCCCACGTGAACGCGCCACTGGCGAGGTCGGCCGGAAGGCTGTCTACCTCGGCCTGGGTCCAGCCCAGCTCGAGAAGGAGATCCTTGCGATAGTACAGCGGTCGTGCCTCAGCATCCTGGGGGACGCCCCAGCGGCGACCGTTGAGTTCGGTGGAGTTCCACAGCGAGTCGATGACGTCATCGAACTCCGGATAGTTACCCAATTCGTCCGTCACGTCGAGAATGATCTCTGACGTCGCCCAGGCTCCGATGTCCTCATGGCCAGACACGATGATGTCAGGCGCCTCGCCGGCGTCCGAGGCCAGCTCGAACTCGGTCCTGTAGTCCCCCCAATCGGCGTTGTCCTGGATTATTTGGACCTGGACGCGACGATCATCGCCCGCTGCTTCCAGAGCAGCATTGGCATCGACAACGCCCGCCAAGAGGTTATTGCAACGGCCATCCTCGGTGGGCGGATTCGCCTTGCATCGGGCAACAATGGTGACGAGTTCCCCTCCTACAGGCACCTCCACGATGACATCTTCACCAGGTACCGTCACTTCGACGATGACAGTCTCCACTGGCTGATCACCGGCATCGTCGGTGGCGCATGCGCCCGCAACCAGCGCGAGTGCCATTGTCAGAAGGATCAACGTCCGAAAACGCGTTCTGCTCCGCTTCACTCTTGACTCCTTAGATTTGTCGAGATCGCTTGGCCAGGTTTGGCGTCAACGATCGAATATGACCCTAGAGTGAACGTTCACATGATGTCAACCAGGTCTGGCATCGTCCCTCCGAAATTCACAGAAAGCGTAATCAGGGCCATGGCGCAGCGTCTCAGCGACACCCGTCGACCGACAATCAATGATGTGGCCGATTTGGCGGGAGTTTCACGACAGACCGTGTCCCGCGTGTTGTCAAACCACCCACGAGTCGCTCCGACGACGAGAGCGCGAGTCGAGAAGGTGATAGAAGATCTCGATTATCGGCCTAATCAGATGGCAAGGGCTCTCGTCACCAAAACATCGCTGACGTTCGGAGTTGCCTCAGTGGACATGCGGAATCTGCACTTTGCTGAGACTTGCTCGGGATTGCAGGTCGCCGCCAGGGAGGGTGGGTACCACCTGGTGGTTACCGAGCTTGACCCAGATGACCAACGTGGCGTCGGCACCCTGGAGACACTTCTCGCCATCGGTGTCGATGGGATCGTTCTCTTCCCATCCATGGTCAGCAGTGCCGACCTCGAGTCCTTTACACGTCGCAGTGGGTGTCCGGTGGTCATGATCGGAAGAGCGTCGAGAATCCCAGGTGTCGTGTCGATTGCCCTCGACGAGCGGGGAGCAGCGACAGTGATCTTGGAGCATCTGATCGAAAGAGAAAAAAGCAGGGTGGGGCTTTTGATGAACGAGATGTTCCCCAGGTTCATCCACACACGATACGAGGCGCTCCACAGCACAATTGAGAGGACAACAGGCCATTCCAAAGTACCCGTCGAGGCCGCCCGCCCCACCATAGAACAGGGTAGAGAAGCCGCACGGCGTCTTCTCGAGGCAAATGGCGACATCAACGCCATCATCGCATTCAACGATACGATGGCAATGGGCGCAATGAGAGGATGCCTGGATTTGGGCTTGCGTATTCCGGAAGACATCGCCGTGGTCGGCTACGACGGAATCCCGTATGGCGAAGTCACGATTCCGCCTCTGACAACAATGGTCCAGGACAGTTTCGGGATGGCAGGAGCAGCTTTCAGAGTCATGCTGACCGGCATCAAGGAGGGTTCACCCGTGGACGGCGAAGTCCAGCTGTGGCCTCCGCAACTTCTCATACGAGGCACGACATGACTCCACACTCGGATTCCTCGACTCGGACCACTGCTAGAAGGGGCGCAGGTCAGTACCCGGTGATCCGAATCACTTCGCCGACAATCACCGTCGGCCCATTGGGACCAGGGATCGGTCTCCCAGGAGTGCCCTGACCCGTTGACACGTAAACTGCCCCGTCGTCACCAACGGTGATATTGGTCGGAGCATCCAGGCCCTCGGCGAGAACCCGAGGCGGTCCACCGTCTGCCGGATACATGATGACTCTGCCACTGAATCTCAAGTAACCGCCGTGTTGGGGAACGGCATCCGGGTCTGCCAGGTCGGCCTCACTCGCGAAGGGCTCTCCTTGGGCGGCCGCCAATTCGACTACGAAGACGTTGCCGAGCTTGTCAATAGCAACGTCCACAGCGGTGGTGAGGCCGACGATCTCATCGACGACCCGACCGGTGAGCGGGTCAACTCGAACCACCTTGGCGTCGCCGGGGACAAATATGATGAAACCACCATCTTCGGTAGGCACTCCACCAGAGAAGAGCGCCACCAGAACATCGCCGTTGCGGGGATCGACGGCGAGACCCGCAGGCACGGCCTCCTGCCCGCTGTCGAGGGTGGAGAATTCAACGATGTCGCGGCGACCTGCCGTCTCCAGTGTCACCTCGATGAGCTGGTTGAGCATGCTCTCGGTTGCGAAGATGGTGTCCTCGTCCGGAGCCAGGCCGACGCCAGTCATGTTGCTGCGGTCGGAGAGATTGCGACCGATCGATCGGGTGGGGCTGATCTCCCAGAGAGAAAACTCTTCAAACCCCCCGTCCACCGAAAGAAATACCCGACCATCGCCATGAACCGTAACGTCGCTGGGACCGCTCACCTCGTCGTTCCGCTGCTCGAGGTGGCCCCTGGCGTTGTAGCTGGCGAGATGCTCGAACCACGGCTCGGTTTCGCCCGAATCTTTGAAGTCTCCGTCGCCGTTGCGATCGATGAACCTGGTGAGCCTGCCCGATCGCTCCCTCACATCGACGGCATCGTCGCCTGATCCCGCCTCTGCCACCAAGAGACCGCCTTCTGCGTCGAGGGCCACGCCACGCGGATTCTGGAGACCTGTGAGGATCACCGTGACCGTGACCGTGTCCGGCGGGTCCGAGGAGCGCGGCGTCGTGCAGGCAGCCAGCGCCCCGCAGCACAGTAAAAGGGCGACAGTGGCGCCAATGTGCCCGCCAGGGGCGGAACCACCCGTCGTCGCGGTCGGTCGATCGCCGGCCTCCACGAGGTCACCGCTCTCCTGGTCAGCGCGCAAGTATCACCACCGTCTTCGCTGCCTTATCGTGCAGTCCCCGATGGAGGATGTCGAATACCAACCAGCCGTAGATGACCGCACGGAGAACGCTAACTCCGGGCAGGAACAAGAATATACCTGGCACCAGCCAACGTAGTGTGGACGGGCCAAGACCGGGGATCCGGGCTGTTCGCTCGATCACCACCCTGGTGCCGATCAGCATCTTGCCCGGCGTTTGGCCGCGCCAGACCGTGAATCCGATGTAATACGCCGCGCCGACCAGCCCCTGAACGATCCTCACAGAAGTGGAAGTAGGGAGAAGAGCATTGCCCGCGTCGAGATCGATTTGGAGTATCCACGCCAGGAAAAGCAAGTAAATGACCATGATCATCAAATCGATCACGAACCCCACCAAGCGCCGCCAGGGTTCGGCGATGTCATCTTCGGTTATGGGGCTGTCCGAATCACGGTCGGTCATATCACGCGCTGGTCATGGGGAGACGTGGATCTCCCGGTAGTCTTTCCAGGGCGTCGCGGACCCAAGCGTGTCGGGGGTCGTCGCAGAATCGCCATATCCTTTCGGGAGACGGCCCCGCCATGACGTTGAGGTAGTACATGTGGTGTCCCGGCGCAGCGGCGGCAGGACCGTGAAAACCTCTCGGGACCAGATACACATCCCCGTCGCTCACCTTCATCGTGTCATCGATCTCGCCGTCGCTGGTGTAGCAACTGAAGAATCCAAAACCGTTCTCACCGTCGATGCGAAAGTAGTAGATCTCCTCGAGCTCGGTCTCCGTTTCGCTTGTCTCATCGTGCTTGTGTGGCGGGTATGACGACCAACTGCCTTCAGGCGTCAGCACTTCCACCGCAATCAGCTTGTCGGCATCGGCGGCGTCTGCGCTGAGAAAGTTGTTGATCTGGCGCGTCCCTGCACCTCCTCCGCGAACCTCGACTTTGACATCTTGGGCATCAACCCGATAGGGGTCGATGCGCCGGGTGGCTTCCGCTGTGCACAGGGCGACCTCACTGGGCCCTTTCGTTGTTATTCGGATGTCGGCGTCAATGGGAACATAGGCAAAGTCGGTTACGGCGGTGAAGACTCCTGCTCTCCCTTCGAGGTGGAAAGAGTGTGATTCGATCTCCACCGTCAGACTTCCGGACAACGGCAGTATCGCGACCTCGGTGTTTCCGGTGGAGAACTCATGGGTGGTGTCGGCCGTCAGACGCAGGACACGCAGGCCCGAGTACCGCCATCCGGCCGAGGATGCGGAGATGTCCGTCACAGTCATCTCATCGCCACCGGACCGAGCCGGATGGAAACGCTTAGTCGTGGCGTCCTCCTTCCAATAATCCAGTGGCGCGATCAACGGCTGACTTGACATCGCCATCCCCGGGATAGAGCAGGGCTCTTCCGGCAACAAGACCATGCACCTGCGGGATTAGGAGGGCACGTTGCCACCCTGCGTAGGTGGCATCGGGGTCAGCTCCAATGTCGCCCCCGAGAAGGAGACAGGGAAGTGTCGTTGTCTCGATCACTCGCTCGATGTCAGGGACAACCGGAAGCTTGAGCCAAGTATGAGCCGAAGTTGCACCGATCCCGGACGCCACCGCTATCACATGGATGAGATCATCTGGATCGCTGGTGATGGTAACGGCGCCCTCAGCGGATCGATGCGCTGGCAGAGGTTCGATCATCGCCATCAATGAGCGGTCGGCTAGATCAGTGACGGCGCGGCTGGCTGCTTCGAGGGTGGTGCGGGTATCGCGGTCATTGCGGTCGATGCGGAGGAGCATCTTGCCTCCGTCGAAGCCCATGGCGTCGATGTGCGGTGCGTCGTACCCCGTGAAGCGATCGTCGAGTTCCCAGACACTCCCTGACAATCCCCCTCGGTTCATCGATCCGATGACGAGTTTGTCATCGAGAAGGCCGAGTAGCAGTAGGTCTTCGATGACGTCGGCGGAGGCGAGGACGCCGTCAACGCGGGGGTGCTCGAGCGCAATGGCAAGACGTTCCAGCAGCGATCGCCGATTGGCCATGGCGAGTCGGTCCTTGCCCACTGAAAGGGCGGCGCGCGCAGGATGGTCGGCCGCGACCAAGAACAAGTCTCCGGCTGCGGCTACTTCGGCGACACTGGTCCTGTGGCGTTCGTTTGCAGCGGTCGCAATCGCCTCGGGTGTTTCCAAGCGAACGCGAGTCAAACTGCCGAAGGCCTTGTCAGAGATCACCGTGTGATGTCCCTTCAATGGGCTTGGGGCAGATGTTGTTGTTTTAGGCGACATCGTCGATCAACTCTCGTACTTGTCGCTCGGTTGGCATGGCGTCCGCGCAGGCCAGTTGGCCTGCCACGTAGGCACCAGCAGCGTTAGCAAAATGCAGTACTGCGGGAGGATCCCAGCCGAGGCGGAGCCCGTGGCAGAGCGCACCACCGAACGCATCCCCGGCCCCCAGTCCGTTGACGACGTCGATTTCGAGAGGCCCGACCCGCTCGCTGCCATCGGACCAGGCAATCATTACACCGTTGGGACCCATCTTGACGATTGCGAATTCGAGTCCTAGATCGAGCAGTCGCGCCGCTTGATCCTCTGGCGTGCCAGGTCCCACGGCTACGGCGCACTCTTCCTGGTTTCCCACAGCCACCGAAACCAGACCGAGGGCGATTCGCTGATACTTGCCGGCGTCTTCGGGCGAAGACCAGAAGCTCGGCCGATAGTCGAGGTCGTGGATCGTGTGCTGTTTGCGTCCCCGTTCTTCCAAGGCCGCCAGCGTGGTGGATCGACTCGGTTCATCGGACAACCCGGTCCCGGTGGTCCAGAAAATGTCGGCGTTCCGAATTGCGTCGAGGTCGAGATCCTCGACCCTCATGTTGATGTCGGGTGCTTTCGGTTGACGGTAGAAGAGAAGGGGGAAGTGATCGGGAGGGTGAATCTCAGCGAATACCAGCGGTGTGCGAAGTACAGAGTCGGTGCCGACAAACTTGTCGTCGACGCCAAAGCGACGCAGAGCTGCGCGTACGTACTCACCGAACCCGTCGTCACCAACGCGAGTGATCACCGCACTGTTATGCCCATAACGTGACGCGGCGACGGCAACGTTTGTCGGGCTCCCGCCGAGGAACTTGTCGAAGGACTTGACTTCTGACAGCGATAACCCGGTTTCCTGCGGATAGAGATCGACGCCGACCCGGCCGATCGTCAGCACCTCAAAGGCCATCTGCGACGCCCTCCAGGAACGCGAAGCTCTGACGAGCGGCAATTATCGGACCCTCACCAAGCTCGGGCTCGGCGGTCAGGACCGTATCTTGTTCGATGACGTACCAGCCCTGATAGCGCTGAGATTCGAGCATCTCGATGAATACACCAATGTCCACGGTGCCAGCACCCAACGGAACGAACAGGCCGTCGATCACGGCCTGATGGAATGTGAGCTCACCAGAGCGGACCTGTCGAGCCAGGCTCCCATCGAGGTCTTTGAGGTGAACGTGAGCCACCCGACCGATAGCGGTCTTTGCGATGTCGACGGGATCGGCGCCGGCAAGAGCAAGGTGGCCGGTGTCTATGCACAAATCGACCCGAGATTGGTCGAGCACACGCTCGACATGATCCTGGCGGACCACCACCATGCCCCAATGAGGGTGAAGTGCGGTGTTCAGCCCATGCCCTGAAGCGATTTGCATGACACGATCGAGATTGGCGAGGAAGGTGTCCCATTCGGCCTCGGTCAGCTCGATTGACCGGTCAAACCCGGGATGATGCGAGTCGGGCCCAAGCACCATCACCGCAGCACTCAGACGGGCGAGGGTCGCAGCAACTCGCTCGACGTAGGCGAGATTCTCGGAAGCCAGCTCAGGCCGATACAAGACGGCCGGTACAAAACCCCCGATGAGGGTATGACCGAATCGATCCAGAAGAGCCGCCAATTCGTCAACATCGTCAGGTAGGTAGCCATCGGGCCCTATCTCAGTGGCGGACAGGCCTACCCGTTGCATGTCGGCAAGGACGCGTTCCCGGTCCATCAGGTGACCCCAGCCGGGAGATCCTTCCACTCCCCAGGTGACCGGTGCGCTGGCGATTCGAGACAGAAACGTCATCCGACTTCCTCCAATGTCACGATTCGCCCTTCCCGGGCCGAAATGGTGCAAGCCTCGGCGATAACCGACGCGGCACGTGCGTCCTGCACCGTGCACTCGTTTGGCCCACCATCGCGGACCATGGCGAGGAACGCATCCAGCTCGCTGGCGTATGTCTCGCCGAAGCGCTGTATCCACTCGGTGAAAGGGTCGGTCGGGAGGGGAACCCCCGCCTCGACAGATCGCAAGGGTGTGCGAGGACCGAGACCGACGGCTATCGAGTCCTTCGTGCCGAAGACCTCCATGCGGACATCGTATCCGACGGGGTCTTGGCGCGAACCGCAGAGCACGGCCAGGGTGCCGTCATCGAGCCAGAGGGTCGCGGCGATCTGGGCGTAGTCGTCGAACTTGGCGAACCATTCGAATGCCTTTGTCGAGCCGGCGGCGTGGACCCGTACCACCTCTCTGCCCGTGATAAAGCGCAAAATGTCGAAGTCGTGGCTGAGCTGATCCCGGAACTCGCCACCCGAACCTGCGATGTATTCCTCGCTTGGCAGTTCGAAGTCATGGTGCTGTCCGACAACAAGCGTGATTGTTCCGAGACTGCCGTCCGCGACCAGGCCACGCGCCGCCCGGTATCCCGGATCGAATCGACGGTTGAACCCGATCTGAATTGGCACATCGCCCTGGGACACGTAGGCAACTGCCCGATCCGCATCCGCGAGGCTCGTAGCGAGCGGCTTCTCGCACAACGCCGGGACGCCGTGATCAACAGCTTGCTCAAGGAGGTCCACATGCATGCCCGGCGGGGTCGAGATGATCACCGCATCGACAGATTCCAATAGCTCGTCTGGTCCCGAGACGACATCCGCCCCGTATGTGGCTGCGACCTGCTCGGACTGGGGAAGCATGACATCCGTTACGACGATGGATGACACCGCCGAGTGGCGACTCAGGTTGTTGGCGTGAATCGTTCCAATTCGCCCGGTGCCGATTATGCCCACTCTCACTCGAGACCTCCCTCGCAGCTGATCGTCTGGAGCATCTGGAACGTTCCAACCACCAAAAGGTATGCTCGGCACGAAGTCGATGTCAAAACTGATGGTCACGATTCACAGATACCCGCGATCAGCTGCCGACGCATGAGGGAGCAGTGACGATGGAGACGATACGACTCACCACAGGACAGGCGATTGTGCGTTGGGTGATAGCGCAGCGCACCGAGATCGATGGTGTGGAGGTTGCCCTTTTCCCAGGCGTGTTTGGGATCTTTGGCCACGGCAACGTGGTGTCGCTGGCCGAGGCGCTCGCTGAGGTCCAGGACGAGTTGCCCACCTGGCGAGGACACAACGAGCAATCGATGGCGCTGGCAGCGGTGGCGTTTGCAAAGGCGAAACGTCGGCGCCAGATCATGATCGCCACCTCGTCGGTGGGTCCGGGAGCGACCAATATGGTGACCGCCGCCGCCGTTGCTCATGCCAACCGGCTACCGCTCCTGTTGATCAGTGGCGATACCTTTCAGCATCGCATCGTGGACCCTGCTCTCCAACAGGTCGAGCATTTCGGCAGCCCATCGACGACTGTGAGTGACGCATTTCGGGCAGTTACCCGTTTTTGGGACCGCATCACGCGTCCGAGTCAGATAATCCAGACTTTGCCTCAGGCGCTGGCGATCATGCTCGATCCAGCCGAATGCGGTCCGACCTATATCGGGTTGCCCCAGGACATCGCAGCTGAGGCCTACGACTTTCCCGTGCAGTTCTTCGGCGAGAACTTGCACTACATTCGACGGCCCGGCCCGGATCCCAGGGAGATCGAAGCAGCGGCAGCAGCACTAGAGACGGCAGACAAGCCGCTGCTCATCGCCGGGGGCGGTGTCCACTACTCCGAGGCGGTGGATCAGTTGGCGGCGTTTGCGGTCACACGGGGTATCCCGGTAGTGGAGACAGTGGCCGGCAAATCCACAATGGTGTACGACCACCCGAACTTCGCCGGTCCGATCGGCGTCACAGGCAGCACTTCTGCCAACGCGCTGGCTGCTGATGCCGATGTGGTTGTTGCCGTGGGAACCCGTCTTCAGGACTTCACCACCGGCTCATGGGCAGTCTTCAAGAACCCGCGGATGCGGCTGGTTTCGATCAATGTGGGACGATTCGATGCCACCAAGCACCATGCGCTGTCTGTGGTGGGTGATGCTCGCGTATCGCTAGCTGCCCTGGACGACGCCCTCGGTGACTATCACGCCCCCACTGAGTGGCTGAACCGCGCAACTGAGGAGAGACGCGACTGGTACAACTACCTCGACAGCTATGTCGCTCGTGACTTCGACGTGCCGACCTATGCCCAGGTGATTCGTGCGGTCAATGACATGGTGGGCGATGGTGACTATCAGGTGTCGGCGGCCGGAGGGCTCCCCGGAGAGCTGAATATGGGCTGGCAGTCGAAATCGGTCGGCTCCTTCGACGTTGAGTACGGCTATTCGTGTATGGGATACGAGATTGCCGGTGCCTGGGGAGCGAAGATGGCCTTGCCTGATCAGGACGTTATTTCCTGGGTTGGCGACGGTTCGTATCTGATGATGAACTCAGATATTTACTCGACCGTCGCCACCGGTCACAAGGTGATCTTCATCGTATGTGACAACGGCGGCTTTGCAGTCATCAACCGGCTCCAAGTCAACACCGGGGGTGAGGAATTCAACAATCTCCTAGAGCACACCAAAAGGGTGGATGAAACGCGCGTCGATTTCGCCAAGCATGCTGCATCGTTAGGCGCAATCGCGGAGAAGGTCACCGGTATTGAGGAGCTTCAGGCAGCTTTTCGCCGGGCCAAGGCGGCAGATCGGAGCTACGTCATTGTGATCGATACCCACCCCTACCAGTGGACCGAGGGCGGCGTCTGGTGGGAGGTGGGTGTGCCCGAGGTGTCCGACCGCGACCAAGTTCTGTTGGCGAGGGCTGAGTTGGACGCCGAGCGCAAGCACCAACGGTCCGGAATCTGGTCTGATCATGAACGGTGATCGCACGATGCGACCCCCCACCATTCTGGATGTCGCCAACGAGGTGGGCGTTTCGAAATCGCTTGTCTCCCTGGTCATGAGGGGTTCCGACGGGGTCAGCCCAATGAGCCGGAAGGCCGTGCTGGATGCAGCCGCGAAACTTGGGTATCGCCCCAATGCGGCGGCGCAAACCATGGTGCGGCAACGTTCTTATGCCATCGGTGTCATGGTTTCCGATCTTCACAACCCCTTCTTTGCGGATGTGATCGATGGCATCGACACGGCAGTCACGGAGGCGGGTTACCGCGCCATCATGACCACCGGCAACCGCGTGCCGGAACGGGAACATCTAGCCGTCGCGACGTTGCTCGAGATGCGGGTGGACGGTCTGGTCCTGGCTTCGCCCGTCCTCGCCAGGGAGCATGTCGTCGCGGCATCACAAGCCGTGCCGACGGTCATCGTTGGAAAGGCGACGCGGGCGCCGACGATCGACAGTGTCACCAATGACGACCGCCGAGGCGTTGAGATGGTGGTGGATCACCTCGTTGAACTCGGACATAGGCGCATCGCGCACATCGACGGTGGTCTGGGCGCCGGTGCCAAGCCCCGTCGCACTGGCTATATACGAGCGATGCGACGGCACAGGCTGGAAAGCGAAATCCGATCTGTGCGCGGGAGCTTCGCAGAAGATGGCGGTGACGCCGGGATGCGCGCTCTTCTCGCCGAGAGTCGCCTGCCGACTGCCGTTTTTGTCGCCAATGACCTTGCCGCGATCGGTGTGCTCGAGGTCCTCGATGCCGAGGAATTGGATGTGCCGGGCGACATCTCGGTCGTCGGTTACGACAATACTGCCCTCGCGGCGAGCCATCGCTCCGGGTTGACGACGGTTGATCAGCCAAGGCACGATATGGGACGTATGGCCGCCGAACTGATATTGGAGAAAATAAGCACGGACCGTGCCACTGCCCGCCGCGCTGTCCTGTTGCCAAAACTTGTCGCGCGGGAGTCGACCGGTCCGCCGCGCTCATGATCCTCGAGCGCATGTGGAGTCGAAACCAACAAGGCTTACGAAGGAGCCGGTGACGGAAAGGAGCTAGCAAATGCTTGAGACCACTTACAAAAGCCCTCTGCACGAAACGGTCAGTGTGTACCAGACGGATTTCTGGAATGACTCGTGCTCCGTCGAAGAACTCGCTTATGCGATCGAACATGGTGCCGTTGGCGCCACCAGCAATCCAACCATCGTCGTGCAGGTCCTCGCCCAAGAACGCCACCTGTGGGAGGACCGCATTCACGAATTGATCGCGAAAAACCCATCGTGGTCCGACGAGGATGTCATGGCGAAGGTTTTCGAGGAGATCGCTCTCAAGGGAGCAAAGCTACTGCTGCCGGTCTTTGAGCGTGAGAACGGCTTGAAGGGGCGTCTCTCCATCCAAACGAACCCCTCCTATTACCGGAATGTCGACAAGATGGTCGAACAGGCGGTCCGCTATGGATCGCTGGCGCCCAACATTCAGGTCAAGTTGCCGGCAACAAGTCGTGGCATCGCAGCAATTGAAGAGGCAACCTACATGGGGGTGAACATCAACGCCACGGTCAGTTTCACCGTTCCGCAAGCTATTGCAGTCGGAGAGTCTGTCGATCGGGGGCTGCAGCGTCGTGAGGCGGAAGGGCTGGAAACAGACACCATGAGGCCTGTCACAACGATCATGGTGGGTCGAACCGATGACTGGATAGAGGTCGTCACCGATAGAGATGGAATCACCGTGAACCCCCAATATCTGCCGTGGGCGGGGGTGGCAGTGTTCAAGAAGGCGCTCAAGATCTACGAGGAGCGCGGATTCCGCTCGCGTCTGCTCGCGGCGGCCTACCGGCACCATTTGCACTGGTCGGAGTTCATCGGCGGCGATGTCATTCTCACCATCCCATCGAGCTGGCAAAAGTTGTTCAACAACTCGGGGGTGGAGGTGAAGGAGCGTATCGACGATCCCGTTGCGCCCGAAATTATTGCCGAGCTGTATGACCGAGTTCCCGATTTCCGCAAGGCGTACGACGAGGATGGTTTGACTATTGACGAATTCGACACCTATGGGGCCACTGTGCGCACACTGCGCGGATTCATCGGTTCGTATCACGAGTTGACTCGGGTCATCCGTGAGGACTTCATGCTCCCCAACCCGGACGTGAAGTAGCCGGATCATCAGGAGCCCCTTCTCGTGATTGTCGACATCGCTGAGCGGCGCGTCTTTGCCGAGGATTTGGCTGTGGAGGCGGGCAACGTGGCTCTGTCGTATCGCGGCCGTAAGGATCTGGATATCAGGTCGAAAGGTGTTCTCGATTGGGTGACTGAAGCCGACCTGGCAACCGAGCGAATGATCCGGCGCCGTATCGGTGAGTCCTTTCCCCATGAGCGCATTCTCGGGGAAGAAGAAGGTGGCGATCCAATGCCCGCCGGGGCTGGAGAAATCACATGGGTTGTCGATCCCATTGATGGCACTACTTGCTTCATTTCAGGTGTGCCGAGTTGGTGCGTTTCGATTGCTTGCGTAAGCGAGTTGGGCCATCCCTTCTTGGGTGTTGTTCGCGACCCTGAACGAGCGGAGACATTCTCTGCACTGGAGGGTCGCGGTCTCACCATCAACGGGCGCGGCACATCGGTCCCCATATTGGGAATCACCGACGGGTTGGTTGGAGTGGGACATCCGCGCAACGCGTCACATGAGCCCACCCTGGCGTTTCTTCGGAGGCTCTTCGCCGCGGGAGGTTTGTTCTACAACTGCGGTTCGGCTGCCCTCGCTCTTGCCTATGTTGCGGCAGGGCGACTGGTCGGGTTCTTCGAATCCGACCTCCGGGCATGGGACGCACTCGCTGGCGAGGTGTTGATCCGCGAATCGGGCGGCTGGTCGACCAATTTCATGAATGACGGATCGTTATCGACCAGCAAGCCGGTGCTGGCGGCGAATCAAGGGAGCGCGGCCGCACTCTGGGATCTTGCCGATGGCGTGCTTGACGGCTGGAGTCCCCCCGATCTGCCGAGCAGGCAATGAACCTGCGCTCATGTCTTTCAGAAGGGTTGATCTCGCGATGATCAGGATCCTGGCAGTTGCCGATGAGGTTGATCAGGCGCTGTATGGGCCCCGGTTGAGGGAGTTGCGTCCTGATCTCATTCTGGGATGTGGCGATCTCCCATTTGAGTACCTCGAGTACCTGCGGGCGACTACCGAGGTGCCGTTGTTGTACATCCGCGGCAACCACGACCCATCGCCACGTGGGCGAGCCATATCGGCCTACCTACCCGCAGAATATGATCAACGGTCGCCGTCATCCGCTGTCGGCTGTATCGATTTAGAGGATCGATGGGAGGATGAGGCCGGCTTGCGTATCGCCGGCTTGGGTGGCTCGATTCGCTACAACGACGGCGACAATCAGTTCACCCAGGCTGAGATGCGGCGTCGAGTACGCAAACTGACGCGGCGTGCACGGATCCGGCAATGGCGGGCCCGAACGTCTATCGACGTCGTGATCGCTCATTCACCCCCGTTGGATTGTGGCGATGAAGGTGACGGGCCGCACCGTGGCTTTGCGGCGTTCCACCGCCTGATCGAACAACTCGAGCCAAAACTTATGCTCCACGGGCACATTCATCCTCATGGAAAGCCGCGACCGGACCGCAACGTCAACGGCACACGCATCGTGAACGTGATTCCTCATCGACTCTTGGAGATCGAGCCATGACCTTCTCGTCATCTTTTTCGAAAGCTCAACGGAAAGAGACCTACCGTCGTCTGGCTAGGGTCGTAAGAGGCTCAGAGTCCGAACCCCTGCTTTCCTTCAACGAGCTGCGTGTTCGACTCCACCTTTTCCAGCAGTCCTACGCCGGCCTGCGAACCATCGAGGTTGCCAAGATCGTCGGAACCGTCGATCGGTCCGACGACTTCGACCGGAATTTCCTGCCGCGGACACCCCAGACCAGAGAGCGCTGGGAACGTCTCGAGCAAGCGTTCCCGACGTTGGGGTTTCCCCCGATCTCGGTGTATCAAGTCAAGAACGTCTTCTTCGTGATAGACGGCAATCACCGGGTTGCTCTCGCCAAACAGAAGGGGGCCGAGTTCATCGACGCTGAGGTGACTCAGATCGACACCGATATCGACATCGACATCGACGAAAACTTCGACTTCGAGCAGATCTTCTACCTGGAACAAGCTCGGCTGTTCATGCAGCAAAGTGGCCTGGCGCGGTCCCGACCGATGGCGCGTATAGATTTCACCCGCCCACACGGATTTGTCGAATTGCTCGACGTTGTCAAGGCTCACGGCTACGACCTGATGGTGGAGCGAGGCGCGGTGTTGGAGCCAGACGAGGTCGCGGCAGATTGGTACGACCGGGTATACCTGCCGACCGTCGAGTCGATCCGGTGGGAGAGGTTGCCCGAATTCAAGGCCGGTTCCACCGAGGGGGATTTCTTCCTGTGGGTGGTGCAACGTCGCCGCGAGCATGATCCACAACAAGGCCTGCAATCACTTGAAGATGCCGCGAGGCAGGCGGCTCGCGAGCAGGAACGGCGCATCGGGGTCCGCGCACGACGGGCGCTCGGCCGGAACTAAAACGTCCGGCGAGTTTGTCCGTTTGTAACATCCAGTCGAGCGTCGATTCAGGGTGATCTACCGACTCGCTACCAGAATCGCAATTTCTGTGGTGGGAGTGAAGGGCTTTGTACAGTTCGAGCCGGTTCGCATTCTTAGGCGACTACTAGGAATTGTCCCATCATGCCGGCGTCTTCATGTTCCAGAATGTGACAGTGGAACCTGTATGGATTGTCCGGGTCGGTGTAGTCACTGAAACGGGTGATGATTCTGACCGTTTCGCGGGGCATGACTAGGACGGTGTCTTTCCAGCCTGCTTCGTTGTCCTCTGGTGGCGATCCATCTCGGGTTAGAACCAGGAATTGAACGTCATGAACATGAAACGGATGAGGCAGGTCTGAATTGTTGATCACTTCCCAAATTTCAGTGTCGTCAACCTTGACGGTCTGATCTATCCGATCCATATCCATACTCACGCCATTGATTGTCATCGGCCCTGAAACTTCCATTTCAAGCACGAAGGATCGGGTCCTGGTGGCCTGGCCTTCCTGTAAACGGTTGATGGTGGCTAGGGAGGCCGCTAGGGCAGTTATGGGGTTGGCAGTTGGGGAAACCACATTGATGGTCATGATGTCGAAGTTTGAGCTGTCCAGAGGGTTGGAATTCCAAAGCGAGTTGAAACCCAACTCCGACGAGAAGCTCATCAGCCGTACCTGGCTGTTTGGTTGGCCGCTGAAGTCGACCAACATTTCGGCTCTCTCGCCATTGGACAACGTCAATCTTGTCAACGGCACGGGGTTTTCCAACAGTCCGCCATTGTGCCGATTTGATGAAATTGACGATCATCGTCGAAACCGAAGTTGTAGAAACGGGCGTTGGAGCCGTTGAGCAGCCGGAATCGGACCAATTGAGCCGGGGCATCGAACACCGGAGTGATCGCCCCATTGACCAGTATCTGATCTCCCTTTACACCAAAGTTGGTGCCGGGATAGTTGAAGGAACCATCAGCATCAATGATTTTGTCCTGAACGACCAAGGGAATGTCATCTGTTCCGTATGAATCAGGTAGAGCCAACTCGCTTTGTGGGTCCTTGACGATCAACAATCCGGCAAGACCGGCGTAGACATGTTCGGCTGTCTTACCCATTAGATGGGGGTGATACCAAAACGTGGCCTCTTCATTCATGATGGTGTATTGAGCATTCCAAGTATCACCATTTCTGATTTCTTGATGGGGTTCCCCATCCATGACCGCCGGAAGATGGCTGCCGTGCCAGTGAGTGGTCGTCGGTTCACCCAGTTGGTTGGTCACATTGATGGCAACCTCGTCGCCTTTATGGACGAGAAGCGTGGGACCAAGAATGTCTCCGTTGTACGCGAACGTTGCAGTCTGTTTCCCAGGAACGTAGGTCATGGAGCCCTGTCTCATGGTCAGGTCGTAGACCTGTTTGCCGTCGACTTCTGTGCCGGTCAATAAGTCTGGAATGGGTAAGCGTTGACCACGGATCAGGTCTGTCGCTGTTGAAGAAGGATTCCCGTCGTTGAGGAACTGGTCGCGAAACAGGTAGGCGCCACCAACCAGCACAACAACGCCACCAGCTGAGGTCTTCAAGAAGGTCCGACGTGACATGTGAAATCTGTTTGCCATAGATTCCCTTTTTCAATTCCTTGGATATTTGTCAGCAGAAGTTATCTGAATTTCTGCGAAAGCTACGCCGAGCGCTGAGGAGATACACAAGTTGATTTTCTTTCTTCAACTCCTGACACACCAGCCATGGCCGCCTGATTAGCAAACTTGGCCCATAGCGGCCCACTCACTTTCCCGAGCACGCCCGACAAGAGTCTGAGAATCGCCATACCTCTGCTCGGGTGCAGGCAGGAGGGGCAACTTGGTGTCAGGTAGCGTTTGGAGTTGAGTTGTCGCCAAAGGAAGCTTTGACCTCTACCAGCGCCATCTGCAGAGTGTCCACGTCCTGGTCGGATTAGGGGCCGAGTAGGTGACGTTTGATGACCTCGGCGTGTATCGGTTCGGCCTCTTGTAGTTTGGTTTGACCTTTGGAGGTCAACACTGAATAGCTCCCCCTACGGTCTGTATCATCCAATTGACTGTTCAACCAATTCAAGGCGAACCCAATGACAGCCAGTAATACCACA
>CAXMPK010000129.1:0-4042 GCA_964195405.1 uncultured Acidimicrobiia bacterium | reverse complement strand
ATAGGTGAGTGCTGACGCGCAGTGGTCGACGGGGATGAGCCCGTCGTACCCGGGATTCTGAGCGAGGATCGGAATCACTTCTTCCTCTGGAATGCCGAACACAGCGACAGCCTGGGGGATGATGACGTCACGGACCAGGGGGGTGTCGACTATGCCGGGTATGAATGAGAAGACCGAAACGCCTGATTCATTTCCGATTTCTCGAGCGGCTGTGTATGCGAGCGAGCGAAGCGCCATCTTTGTGCCCGAGTAGGCAGCCGCCATCGGAGAGCCCTCATAGGCAATCATGTTGACGATCACCCCGTGGCTCCGCTCCAGCATGCCGGGGAGGAGATGCTTGATCAAGAGGAATGGCGCTCTGGCATTGGTCTCGAATGTCTTGTCCCACTCCTCCAACGGAAAATCGGTGATCGGTGCGGAGTGGAGGTGTAGGGCGTTGTTGACGAGGATGTCGATCGACCCGAAGCTGGAGTTCGCTTGCGGGATCATCGCGAGCAGCTGGTCCACGTCAGACAAATCGCACTGGATGAAATCGGCCTGACCGTTAGCTTTCATGATCGAATCGGCCACCTTCTGACCGTTCGGGTTTATGTCAACGATCACAATGCGTGCCCCGAGATGGGCCAACGTGACCGCCGTTGCCTCCCCGATGCCACGTGCACCGCCAGTAATCAGTGCCGTCCGGCCGACAAGGCTCAGCGGGGGGATTTCCAGCTTCTCAAGCAGCTCGACATTTGCAACGTACAAGGGTTCCCCCTCCATGTGTGTCAGACCCGTCAACCGCACTCTACCCAGCCGCAACGATGCGCTTTTGCCTCAGAAGTCAGTGCGGATTGGCGACAAACCCGGATCAAACCGGGTCAATCGATGATGTCGAGTGAGTAGCGGAGGGCCCGGTCGAGCTGGGCGCGGGTCCCCAAATCCAGCCTTGTGCCGCCCGCACTCAGTCCGTCGTTTACAAGCCCTAACTCCCAAGTGGAAATCGTGTGCTTGACCTGGAGCTTTGCAGGCTCGTGTCAAACCGCGCGACCTGGAACTCAGACGTGTTGGGGTGGGGAGACTTGTGATTGTTGGGCTATCGGCGGGTCGATTTGCTCGTGTGAAACCGCTGTTACGTCGGGGAGTCCGTGGTCTCGGGGCCGGCGATGAGTGCGAGAACGATGTAGACGGCGGCGCCTCCCGCCATTTCGGCCAACCCTACGCCGGGAGTCTGCGCCACTTGGCGAGAGCGTCGTGCGAAGAACTGGGTTGTTCCCCCCTAAGGAGTGGGTCTACACCCGACGGTGAATGTGACTGTGTCACTCCCGATGAGGCCACCGGAGTCGGTGGCGGATGCGGTGACCGTATGAGGGACCGCATCGGGGCACCCCGAGGAGAAGGTGAAGGTAATGACGTTTCCACTGCCGACCGGCGTTGCTCCTTCGAACCACTCGGCGACGAGCCCGCTGTCGAAGTCGTCGCTGACCGTTGCCTGGAGCGTGATCGCAAGCGGCTGCGCGCTTTGAAAGTGCTCACCATCGGTGAGGGCGATGATCGTCACCATCGGTGCTTCGTTGAGTGCAAGGGTCGTTGTTGTTGTCGAGGTAGGTGGTGGTGGGGGTATGGCGGCTGTGGTCGTGGTGCCAGGGACTGTGGTCGTGGACGGAACGGCGGTCGGCGTGGACATCGTCGTCCCGTTTGCAACTGTTGTCGTGATCGAGAATGCAGTGGTAGACGTAGTTGAGGACGGTCCGATCAACACCGCAGGTTCCGCGACGCCCTCGCCGAGTGTCGGCTCATTGCCGGCGAGCGATCCGACGTCGCCGAGCTCGGGTTGGGAATCGTTTAGCTGGACCGCACCAGCGACACCGAGGGTCAAGATGAGCACATAGATGGTGCCGAAAACGGCGGCTCTCCCCGTGCCATGTCCGAGTCGGGAGCGTGGCGCCTCTCGATTCCAGCCCGCGGTGATAGTTTCCCATGTCGTGTTGTAAACGATCGCGGGTGCAGCAATGGTCGCTAAGGCCGCCATCACTTGAGGTGGTGACGCCAAGCGACGCTTGGTGGCGGAGCAGATTTTACAGGCATTGACATGTCGCTCCACCTCTTCCCGCAGGACTAAGTCAGGGGGGCTTGTTCGGGCGCCGACGATGGCGCGTAAGCCTTCGCACGCCTTCGTTCCAGTTCTCATCACCAGATAGGTCGTTATTCGGTTGCACGCACGGTCCATTAACCGGGTGACGGTGAACGGGTCGTTGCCGGTGTCAGGCCCGGTGACGTCGGCCAACTCGGAGCTGGTCAAGTCGTGTCGAGACGAGAGGTCGAGGACGGTGTAAGTGGGCTCGTCAAGTGAGGTGGCCGCGGCCCAGACCTCGTCCGCGACGTCGGCTACTCGCACCGCTTCCCGGTGATCATGAATGGAATCGAGGTCGACGACGATTTCGAGCTCACCGTTCTGTTCGTCAGGCACATCGCCGTCCGACACGATCGGAAGCTTCTTCTGCTCGATCTGGTCTATGGCCTGTGTCCGTGCGATGGTGTAGAGCCACACCCTGAACCGTGCGGGGTCGTCGAGCCTGCCGAGTTGTCGTGTGGCTCTGATGAACGTGTCCCTGGTGGCGTCGGCAGCCAGCAGGGGATCTCTTGTCAGCCGGGAGACGTAGTCGTGAACGCTGTCGAAATGGCGCTCGTAGAGAGTTCGAAAAGCGTCCAGATCTCCCTGCTGCGCCACAGCGACAAGTTCGGCGTCAGTCGCAGCCGTCGTGGTCATGATGCTTCCATCAACTTAACGGCCGTCACTCTCGGTGAATGGGAACTAAGAGTAGAAACCTGAGCAACCGGTGTTGGGTGATGCTCGGTCCGTATCCGCAGTCAGTCAGCTGCGGAAAACAACCCAACAGCCTGAATTGGAGCTGCCATTTTGCGTTGTGGCTCGCTAGGGGCACCCGAGTTGATTCTTGAAGCAGAAGGTGTGATCGGCGAATCCTGGAACAGGTACTGTTGACAAACCAGCATGCGAATTCGTATGCTGATGTGCATGTCTAGCACTAGTGTTCGAATCGACCGAGATACCCATGAAGAGTTGAAACGACTCGCTCGTGACCTCGGCACGACTGTGGGTGAGGCTGTGGCGATCGCCGCTCGGCGGCTCCGTCAACAGCGAATCGGTAAGGAGCTGAGTACTCCACTTTCGCAGGACGAGATCGACTGGCTCGATGCTGACCTCGGGTGACGTCGTTGACCTTGATCTAGGTGTCCCAGCGGGCCGAGAGGCTGGATTCCGGCATCCGGTGATTGTGGTGACTGCCCAGGAGATTCTTGACGAATCGGCCAACGTGATCCAGGTAGTTCCACTCACGTCGAGGATTCGTGAGTTTGGAGCCGAAATTGTGGTCAAGGCCGACAAGGAGAATGGCCTGGTCAAGGATTCAGCCGCCCAGTGTCAGCACATCAGGTCGGTTCCTGTCGACCGAGTCGAAACAGTCCGAGGCAACGTTGGACCAACGACCCTCTCCGAGACTCGCGAGGTGTTAGCACTGATCCTCGACATCAGCTGATCTCCTAATCGCGCGACCTGGAAATTTCTCCAGCGACCAAAAAATAGGCAGCAACCATAAGGGTTTTTTGTTTTGGGCTGCCGCCGAGATCAAACACCGGTCACACGCGACCCCATGGAGCTCCTTACCCCATGGAGACTTTCGGATTTGAAACCGGTTTCTAATCGGTTTGCCAATATATGGAAGAAATTGAAACCTAGATCTCGACCAACTATCCGGCAGGGAAAAGCCGGTGTCTGGCATCAGCCCTGCGATAATGGTGGCCACAACTTGAGCGCCACCGAGCGCCTCCCCAAGAACAAGGAGGCCCTGATGGCCTATGCACCAAAGAACGGCCGGGGATATAGGAACCGACAGTTCCCCGAGTCCAGGCCGACCAAGTACCCCAAAGGCTATGACCGCTGGGGCATGCCCATCATCTGCGGGCTCATTGACGCCGACGGCAAGGAATGTCTCAACAAGACATCAAGCTACGGCCTATGCGATGAGCACCGTGAGGAGCGGCA
>CAXMPK010000128.1:0-5939 GCA_964195405.1 uncultured Acidimicrobiia bacterium | reverse complement strand
CTTCCTGCTTGATCGTGCCAACGTCGTTGCCTTCCATGTCGCGGATGGCGTACTCGTTGGTGAGCTCGATCAGCTTGGCCTTCTGGTTGATGACAATCTGGTTGTGGTCGAGAAGAGACATGACGGCGACGCTAGCGGGGCGTTCGGTTTGAGGCGGTTTCGGCCATGAATTGGGCTTTTCGATCTGCGCCGTTTGGGCTAATGGCGTAAGATTCTCGGCTGCATGACCCGTCTGTAGCGGGCTGCGTCAGATTCCAGGAGGAAATGGAAACATGAAGGTATTGAAAGGCTCGCGGCTCCTGCTGCTCGTCGTCGCGTTTGCGATGATTGCGGCGGCCTGCGGCGACGACGACGCTGTGACGACGACGGATGCTCCCGTAACGACGGATGCTCCGGTAACGACGGATGCTCCGGTAACGACGGATGCTCCGGTAACGACGGATGCTCCGGTAACGACGGATGCTCCGGCTCCGGCACGCGACCCGATTCCCGAGTTCTGTGAGGAGATCCCTGGCGCCGCCGACTTGAACGTAGACGGCACTGGAACCAACGTCGGTTTGACGTTCGACCTGATCGGCCGTGGCGATAACTCGTTCAATGATTCTGCTGCCTGTGGCGTGGATACGGCTGTGTTCTACACCGGCGTGACCTTTACCGAGATCACCCCGACCGACGCTGCGTCCCGTGCACCTGACCTGCAACTGCAGGCCGAGAATTCGGCGATCGTGATCGGCAACGGGTTCCTATTTGGTGGGGCGTTCCCGGACGTTTGTGAGAACAACCCGGATGTGTTCTTCGCTGTGACGGACGATGCGATGCTTACAGAGTTCGGCGCCGGTCCGCCGTTCTGCGATGATCTTGACAACACTCGCGGCATGGTGTTTGCCGAGCATGAGGGCTCGTTCCTCGTC
Source organism: uncultured Acidimicrobiia bacterium (assembly GCA_964195405.1). GTDB lineage: Bacteria > Actinomycetota > Acidimicrobiia > Spongiisociales > ZC4RG35 > CAXMPK01. Next base: position 5,028 of record CAXMPK010000128.1, on the reverse strand, counting down.
GGCGTTGCCGCCGCGTTGAATAGTGAAACCGACAAGCTCGGCTTCATCGGTGGCGTCAGAGGAATTGGCCTCATTGAGAAATTCGAAGCTGGCTTTGTGGCGGGTGCACAAGCCGTGACGCCGGATATCGAGGTTGTGGTGGCGTACATCACTGAGTTCCCCGACTTTGACGGGTTCAACTCTCCAGACCGAGGTAAAGAGGTCGCCCTAGCGATGTATGACGAGGGCGCGGATGTGATCTACTCGGCTGCCGGTTTGACCGGCTCGGGCACGCACCTGGCTGCCAAGGACGTGTCGGAAAGCACCGGGACGCATAGGTGGAGCATCGGGGTCGACTCCGATGAGTACAAGACCCAGGATGAAGCGGTTCGCCCGTACATCCTCACGTCAATGCTCAAGCGGGTCGATGTCGCCGTCTTCACCGCCATCGTCGACATGCTCAACGGTGAGTGGAGCGATGGACCGCAGGTGTACGACCTCGCGGCGGAAGGTTTGGCCTACTCAACGAGTGGTGATTTCCTCACTGCGGATCAAATCGCGACGATCGAGGACTTCAAGGCCCGGATCATCTCCGGCGAAATCGTGGTTCCTACCCTTCCCGAAGGTGCTTAAGAAACACGGCTGACAAACACTGCGCATTCCGAATGCGTGGCGGAACGGGACCGGGCTAGAGTCCGGTCCCGTTCCTGTTGTTAGGCGTTCGTTTCCCGGGAGGACCCGTTGGCCGTTGCGATCGATTTGATCGGTATCACCAAACGGTTCCCGGGCGTGGTGGCCAACGACGACGTTTCCTTGACCGTGGAATCCGGTGAGATCCACGCCATCTGCGGCGAGAACGGCGCCGGCAAGTCGACCCTTATGAAGATCCTGTATGGCATGCAGGCTGCCGACGAGGGTCGAATGGTGGTCGACGGTGAAGAGGTTCGTTTTAAATCTCCAAGTGACGCCATCGCCAAGGGCATCGGGATGGTCCACCAACACTTCATGCTGGCGGATCAACTCACTGTTCTAGAAAACGTGATTCTCGGCTCTGAGCCAATGACCACGCTAGGCCGAATCGATTTTGTCGCGGCAAACGAGCATCTGACCGAGGTGACGCAGGCCTATGGGCTTGACGTACACCCCGACGAGTTCGTCGAATCTCTGACGGTTGGCGAACGCCAGCGAGTCGAAATCATCAAGGTTCTTTTCAGGGGCGCTCGCATCCTTATTCTGGATGAGCCCACCGCTGTCCTGGTGCCGCAAGAGGTCGAGGAGCTGTTCAAGAATCTGCGGGAACTTAAGGCCGCCGGCTCGACGATTCTCTTCATCGACCACAAGCTCGAAGAAATCCTGGCCATCGCAGACACGATCACCGTACTCCGCGAGGGTCGGAGCGTCGCCACCGTCAAGCCAGCGGACGTCACGGCGGCAGATCTTGCGGAGTTGATGGTCGGATCGGAGTTGCCGACGCCAGCGACCAGCCTGTCCACGGTTACGGACGTGGTAGCGGTTTCGGTGAAGGGCGTCACCGTCCTGGACGCGGACCAACGCCCAGTTGTCGATGACGTGTCGTTCGATGTCCACCGCGGTGAGATTCTCGGTATCGCTGGTGTAGAGGGCAATGGGCAGTCGGAGCTCATCGACGCTTTGGTGGGTACGCGTGCCGTCGACACTGGATCCATCGAGATAAAGGGTCTCGATGTCGCCGATCGGGATGTTCGCGAGCGGCGCGAGGCTGGCCTAGCGTATGTGCCAGAGGATCGTCACCGCGAGGGGCTGCTGCTGGTGGCCCCACTGTGGGAGAACACGGCACTGGGGCATCAGACCTTGGCCCCGTTTGCGCGCGGCATCTGGTTCGATCGGCACGGAGCTCGCGAGCGAACGGAAGAAATCCGCCGCGACTTCGATGTGCGCACTCCCAACATTGAAGTGCCAGCTCTCGCGCTGTCTGGCGGCAACCAGCAGAAACTGATCGTTGGGCGTGAGATGGCCTCTGAGCCCGAGCTGTTCATCGCCGCTCACCCGACCCGCGGGATCGACGTCGGTGCCCAAGCTGCGGTGTGGGACGACCTGCGACAGGCTCGCGCCTTAGGTATGGCCACCGTCCTGGTGTCCGCCGACCTTGATGAGCTCATCGGGCTTTCCGACACGATCATCGTGATGCTGCGTGGCAAGGTCGTCGCCCAAGTGGATCCGGAGACGGTGACTCCACGGGACCTCGGTTCGTACATGACCGGCGCCGCTATCGGAGGAGTATCGAAGTGAACGGCTGGGGACGGAGGATCGCATTGGCGGTGGCCGCTCCGGTCATCGCAGTGGTCTTCTCGCTGGCCTTATCGTCGATGGTGCTACTCATTTCGGGCAGCAACCCTTTGTCGGCATATTGGGACATGATCCAGAACGGGGGGCGGCTCGAGACAATCGTCGACATGCTCAACCGAGCAACGCCGCTTTATCTCTCGGGCCTTGCCGCAGCCATCGGCTTCAGGATGAACCTGTTCAATATCGGTGTCGAGGGCCAGTACGTCCTCGCTGGATTCTTCGCTGCAATCGTCGGGGCGAACGTCATCCTCCCCGGAGCGCTTCACATCATCCTGATCGTCTTCGTGGCGATGTTGGTCGGGGCCTTGTGGTCTGGGTTGGCCGGTTGGCTGAAGGCTCGGCGGGGTATCAACGAAGTTATCTCGACGATCATGCTCAACTTCATCGCGACTGGCGGCATCGTCGCCTGGCTGTCGGTGGAGTTGCGCGAGGGACCGCTCACTCCCAATTCAGGGACAAAATTCATCCCTGAGTCCGGCTGGATGCCTGACCTCAACAGCTGGTTCGAGATCGTTACGCGTGAGATCACCGGAGGGCGCCATCTCTCTGCCGTAGTGTTGTTGGCGATCGCGGCCGGAATCATCTTTCACATATTCCTCAATCGGACCCGGCTCGGCTTCGACCTACGTTCCAGTGGCTACAACCCGTTCGCCGCTCGTGCTGGCGGCGTCAACTCCGACAAGATGGTCATCATGGCCATGGTCTTCGGCGGAGCGATGGCCGGACTGGTTGGGATGGTCGACATCCTCAGCCGATACCACCGATACGACGCCGAATTCACTCCGGGACTCGGTTTTGCCGGAATAGCTGTGGCGCTGCTCGGACGCAACCATGCTGTCGGGGTGGCGGTTGGTGCCATGTTCTTTGCCTTTATGGATGTGTCGTCTCCAATCCTTCAGGTCACCGGATCCGCCACGCGTGAGATTGTCATCATCATGCAGGGGATCATCCTGCTTTCCGCTGTCGTGGCGTATGAATCGGTGACCCGATACCGGCAGCGAGAGGAGACGCGAGCCGCAGCCGCCGCGTTGGCCGAGGCGGTGGATTCCTGATGCTGCAACGGTACAGCACACTTCCAGCTTGGGCTCGGTATGCGGCAGCCGCCGCACTCGGGATCCTGGTGCTCACCTTCGTTCAGTTGCTTGAGCCCGGCGGTCTGAGTCGTCTGACTGCAGACACAGCTTCGGGTGCCATGTTGCGGTGGAGTGTTCCCATCATGTTGGCTGGCTTGGGAGGGCTCTACTCGGAGCGGGCTGGTGTGGTCAATATCGGCCTTGAGGGGATGATGGTCCTGGGGACTTGGTTCGGCGCCTATGGAGCCATCGTGGGGGGCCCTTGGGTAGGCCTCCTCTACGGAATGCTCGGCGGAGCCTTGGGCGGCCTTATCCACGCCATTGCCACCGTGACGTTCGGCGTCGACCACATAGTGTCAGGCGTGGCGATCAACCTGCTGGCTCCCGGGGCGGTCCGGTTCCTGTCAGCCGAGATCTTCACCAACTACTCGGGCGGATCGATAACTCAGTCCCCCGCGCTCGGAAGCCTCGGCACAGTCACGTTTCCATTTCTGGGCGGAGGTCACCTTGTTGGATGGCAGACGCCAGACATACTTGGGGCCATTGACGGTTGGGATCTCTTTTTCGTTTCCGATCTCGCCGGGTTCTCCAGAGGTTTTGTCGCTGATGTCAATGTCTTCACGCTGCTCGCGTTGGCCATGGTTCCGGCGACTGCGTGGCTGGTGTGGAGGACCCGATTTGGGTTGCGGCTGAGGATTGCCGGCGAGCATCCACATGCTGGCGAATCCCTCGGTATCAATATCTACTACCAGAAGTACAAAGGTGTGGTCATTAGCGGAGCGCTGTCCGGCCTCGGCGGCGCCTTCATCGCAATGGAACTCACGGGGTTCTATCGCGAGTCGCTGACCCAGGGCCGCGGGTTCATCGGGTTGGCAGCCCTCATCTTTGGCAACTGGAGACCAGGCGGAATCCTGATCGCAGCGTTTCTGTTTGGCTATCCATTTGGGACGGCGCTGCGCGATCTGGACGGTCGTTCGACCCATGCCCTCTTGTTAGTGGTCGCTATCGCCATGGCGGCAATCTTGGTGGTGTCGATACGCCGGCGGGCCCGGTTTGACGCGGTTTTGTCCGGGGTCATGGCCTCCGGATTCCTTGTGTGGTACCTACTGACCGACACGGCGCCCTCCTGGCTGCCGAACACGCTCCCCTTCGCAACAGTGTTGCTCGTCTTGTTGTTCGCGGTGCAGAGGCTCCGCGTACCAGCAGCCGACGGGATTCCCTATATCAAGGGCGAGACCTAGCTACCTCGCGCCACCGACAACCCGAACTCGCTTCTACACTTCAAGCCGTCTGGTACCACCACGGACTGGAACATCTCATGGATCTCATCCTCGTTGGACCCGGAAGAGCTGGCCTCGCCCTCTCGATTCGCCTGCTCGACCCGGGCCATTCCATAGTCGGCGTGCTCGCCCGAGACTCGGTAGCGGCGGAAACTGCGGCCGAACGGCTCGGATCTCAGCCGCTGGTCTGGCAGGACCCGCTTCCTCCGGCCGATCTCGTGTTGGTGGCGGTTCGTGACGACGCCATCTCCACCGTCGCAGAGCGACTTGCCCTGGTTGTATCTGCTGTCGAGGGCGTTGTGCACCTCTCGGGGGTGACCCCGTTGGCTGCACTTTCGGCTCTCGACGGCCCCTTGCTCGGCTCGTTTCAT
>CAXMPK010000127.1:0-11024 GCA_964195405.1 uncultured Acidimicrobiia bacterium | reverse complement strand
GCATTTGAGAAACGTTGAGTCAGCTCACCCCAACTCTCACCTGTCTCGCCCCGTCTGAGATCGACACCGTCGCGATAGATCGTTTCCATGACGCCGGGCCAGCGTTCGATGATCTCGGTTGTGGTCATCCCCTCCCATTTGCCCATGTTGAGCTCTTTGAGATCCGCTACTTCGACCACGCCGTTGCTGGCGACACCCGACGCTGTCGCCACCGCCCGCTTCAGAGGAGACGAGTAGACGGTGGGCCACTGTCCGTACCAGTCGGCGAGTGCCGCTGCCTGTCGTTGGCCCAACTCGTCGAGACCCCAATCGCCCTGGCCCTGCCATCGACCTTCGACGTTCGCCTGGGTGCGTCCGTGGCGAAGCATTGCGAAAACCGGTGTCCCGGCTTCGACATGCCCCTGCACGAGCGGAGAAGGGGGTCCTAGATGTGAGACATCGTTGAATCCGGCCAGTCGAGGGCTCCCAAACTGCCAGATGATCTTGGTGATCGCGGTGTTTTGGGTGAAGGCGTGGGCGCGTCGCCCGTATCCTGCCATGTGTCGGTGAAGGACGGACTGAAGGAAGCCCCCGTGAGTGACCACGGCTGCCCGCTGACCGTCCTCGAGCTCATCGAACAATTGATCAACGGCCACCAGGGCACGTTGCCCGGCCTCCTCGAGACTTTCGCCGGTACGACCCATCGGGATGGTGCGGGAGTCGATGGCTCTTCTCAGCTCATCTCCGTGCTCAGACTGGATCTCTGCAAACCTGCGTCCCTCCCATTCACCAAGATCGATCTCAATGAACTGGTCGTTGAGTTCGACGTCGTCCGCAAATGAAGCGGCCGTGAGACGAGTTCGCTCCAATGGCGAGCTGACAACACGGTCGAACTCTTGATCAGACAAACGCCGGCCCAATGGCCCGAGGCTGGCCTCTCCATCGTCGCTCAGCGCGCCGTCGGTCCGACCGTTCCAGTAGCCGTCGCGGTTTGCCTGTGTCTCGGCGTGTCTGACGAACACGATTTCTTTGGTGGCCATGCTGGGTCTGAAGGGGATCATGAAGAGGTGTGGGACATTAAGGAGGTGCGGCCTTGATTTCTCAATTCTATATATGTAGAGTTATCAGGAAATGGCAAGACGACCATCGAAGCAAACACTGTCAGTCATGGAAGTGTTCCTGGAGACCCCTAGGTCATGGCACTACGGATATGACCTCGCCAAGAGGCTCGCTATCGCCTCGGGCACCCTTTACCCAATCCTGGCCCGACTGTCCGAACGAGAGCTCCTGGAAACCCGTTGGGTCCAGTCAGAGGTCGACGGAAGACCCCACCGACACATGTATCGCCTGACCCCAACGGGTCTGGCGTGGTCAACCGAGGTCACCAGCGAACCGTTGAAGAGCCTGAGACCCGCCGAAGGAATGACATGAAGTTGCTGGTGGCTCTCCTCCCCCGGTCTCGGCGCGACTGGGGTCGTGCTCTCCTCGCGGAGGCGGCACATGCCGACAACTCCGTCCGGTGGATGTTCGGTGGTATTCGTCTTGTCGGTTGGTCTTGGTTCGATTGGATGATTGGAGGCAATCTGATGAAATCCGTGGTGGTGACGCTTTCGACAGTAAACGTCGCGATGGGTCTGTTCTTGATGGGGCTGCTCATCTTCACAGGGAGTCATGTGCCCGTCGTCCTCATGTTGGCCATTGGCCTTATTGTTCAGGGCGGGTACACCCTTTGGTATGTGTCTGGACGCATGAAGACCCTGGAGCCGTGGGCGATCCGCTCACTTCTCGTCGCTCAAACCGTTGCCATCCTGGTTGGGGCGGGAGCTTTCGTGATGGCGATCCTCAATAACATCAACCCGCCGGGCGGCGACTACGAATACGGGCCGATCGCCGTAACCGGTCTGATCGCGGCTCAAGCCGCCGCCACCCTCTACCTCTATGCGATCGGCAACAATGATTCCCAGGTGGAGGTGCAAACCAGCACCTGAACCAAACCGTGTCGAGCGTGCAATCCGTAGGTGTGATCCCGACGGACTGCACGTTCGCGAAGCTGGTCAGCCGATGAACGCGGAGGCGAAGATCAATGAAACGATGGTCATCACCTTGATGACGATGTTCATTGCAGGCCCAGAAGTGTCCTTGAAGGGGTCGCCAACCGTGTCACCGATGACGGCGGCCTTGTGCGACTCGCTTCCCTTGCCACCAAAAGCACCGGTTTCAATGAACTTCTTGGCGTTGTCCCAAGCTCCTCCGGCGTTGGCCATGAAAATGGCCAGGAGAAAACCGGTGACAAGGGCACCGGCGAGCAGACCACCAAGGGCCTCGACGTCAATGAAACCAACCACCAGGGGCAAGGCGATAGCTAGAGAACCGGGAATCACCATCTCCCGAAGCGCACTCGTGGTGGCAATCTCGATACAGGTGTTGTAATCCGGCTTGGCGTCGGGATCTCCCTCCCTCAGTCCGGGGATCTCTCTGAACTGACGGCGAACCTCCTCGATCATCTGAGTTGCGGTACGCCCGACCGCGCTCAGCGTCAGAGATGCAAATAGGAACGTGAACATTGCACCGAGGAACAGACCGATCATTGTCGGAGCCTTGGAGACGTCGATCGCGTCCAATTCAACTGCGATGGTGAAGGCGCTGAACAGTGCCAAAGACGTCACCGCGGCTGAGGCGATGGCAAAGCCCTTGGCGATGGCTGCGGTGGTGTTCCCAAGTGAGTCCAGAGCGTCAGTCGCCTCGCGCACCTCTGGGTCGAGATGAGCCATCTCGGCGATACCACCGGCGTTGTCAGCAATGGGGCCGTAAGCATCGACTGAGATAGTGATACCCAGAGTCGCAAGCACGCCGATCGCGGCGATGGCGACACCGTAGATGCCACCCCCGTCGCCCATGGCCCACTCGCCGGAGGCAAAAGCGACGCCAATCCCGGCGGCGACGACCATGACTGAGAAGGCCGCCGAGCGCATCCCCTCGGCAATGCCGGAGATGATGACTGTGGCAGGGCCGGTTTGGGTCTGACGGGCGATCTCTTTGACCGTCTTGTAGTGGTCGGAGGTGAACCACTCCGAGATCTTTCCGACAAACCAACCGACGATCAGACCGGCGACGACGGCAAACCAGATTCCCAGCCAGTTGTCGACCAGATCGCCGAAGATCCAGTAGGCAAGCCCGGCGACACCGGCGGCAGTGGCGAACATGGCGAAGTTGGTGCCGCGGTGAAGGGCCGCGGCGAGATGTGTTTCGTCTTTGGCCTTGACCAGGAACGATCCGATGATCGAGGCGAACATTCCCAACGAAGCCACGGCGAGCGGGAAGATGATCGCCTCTGCTTGAAAGCCGGAACCGGCGAAAACCAGAGCGGAATAGGCCACCGGGGCAACGATGGCGCCGATGTAGGACTCAAAAAGGTCGGCACCCATCCCGGCTACGTCACCGACATTGTCACCGACATTGTCGGCGATGACGGCCGGGTTGCGAGGATCATCCTCGGGAATTCCCGCTTCGACTTTGCCGACAAGGTCGGCACCAACATCGGCAGCTTTGGTGTAGATGCCTCCTCCAACACGAGCAAACAAGGCGATCGAAGATCCACCCAGCCCGATTGCCGTCACGATCTGGACCCAGTTGGGGTCACCGATGACGTCCCTGAAGAACCAGAATCCAAAAGAGATACCCAACAAACCGAGACCGGCAACGGTGAAGCCCATCACCGCGCCGCCGCGGAAAGCAACAGGGAGGGCGGCCTTGACTCCACCAGTTCGGGCAGCTTCGGTGGTCCGTGAGTTGGCGGCAGTGGCGATCCGCATGCCGATGAAGCCGGCAAGCGCCGACAGGACGGCACCAAACACATAGGCAATCGCTCCCCAGGGACGACCCCAGTCGAGAAGAGTTGCGATCAGGATCGCCATCACGAGCACAAAGACCGAGACCCATGCGTACTCGCGCTTCAGAAAGGCCATCGAGCCGTCGCGTATCGCCGTGGAGAGCTCGATCATCCGTGCGTTGCCCCGCGGTGCAGCCAGCACCGCACGGGTGTAATACACGGCCAAAACCAGGCCCAAGGCACCAGCGGCGAGCGCGATGTACAGAATGGTGTCCGTCATTTTGAGAGTTCCTCCGGAAAGAAAAGGGAAATTCGGGGCGGCGGGGAGTATAGGGAAATGCCTGGTTCCAGGAGAACCTGGCTAGTTATCCCAACACGCTGAAACTTGAGTCTTGGTTGATCTCGCGGTTACGGCTGAACACCGACATATCCATTTCGAGACCGGTGTAAGACATCGTCACGTTGACCGGATCGGTGTCGTGATCGTGCCCAGCCTCAACTTCCTGGATCAGCTTCACCATGCAGTGTGAGGCAACGTGGCTGTTCTTGAATTGGTTGCCACTGGTCCCGATCATCACATAGAACCCACCAAGATCGGTCTTGTCGTATATGGGGATCCAGTCGTCGCTGACGTCGTAGAGATCGACGACACCCTTCTTCTCGTTGGGAACTCCCAGCGCTGGCAATCTCCTCGCCAGACGAAGCACCTGCGCTCGCCACTGATCGTCAGAAATGTTGTGATCAAACTCGTCCGGGTTCTCCACCCAAACCTGGGGATCACAATCAGGGTCCTGGCTGCCTACCAGGATGTGATTGGCCACCTCGGGACGGAAGTAGGTGCCGAGATCGTCGTCCCCCACCAACATCCCGTCCTCCTCGAAGTTGAGATTGTCTGGTGACTTGACGTGATGCACCTCGTGACGCAACGCCCTGGTCTTGATGTTCATCGACTCGGTCACTCCTGCCATGTCGTTGATGACAAACGAATGGGGTCCGGCAACGTTGATCACGATCGGTGCGTCGACCGAACGACCATCGGCCAAATCGACACCGGTGACACGACCATCTTCGGTGCGCACATCGCTGACCTCAGCCTTGAACCAGAATTCTCCACCCTTCGCTTCGGCAGCCCGTTGCAGATTGTGGGTGGCAAGTTGGGGGTCGGTGATGTACCCGGCGATCGGTGAGTGAACGGCGCTGGTGATCTGGTGGGGTGGATCCTCCCAGAAGTCGTCGTCTTCGGGGCGTTTCGGCGGAGTGTGCTCGCCCGTGTCGATCCCGGGGAGACGGCTGGTCAGGTCGTCGACGTCCCAAAGTTCATATTCGATGCCAATCTCGTCGAATAGTGGAAGGACCTTGTCCTCATATCGGGTGTCATCACCGATAAAGACACCGCCACACTGAACGAACCCGGCATTGCCTCGTTCGTCTTCGATCTCGAGATACTCGTCCCAGTTCTTCCAGTAGTGGAAACCCTCGTAGGCCATTGCGACACCGGCCCATGTGGAGTAGTGGGTTCTGACGATGGCGCAAGAGTTGGCAGTCGATCCGTATCCAGCGGCTGGATTCTTGTCGAGGTTCAAGGTCTTGAAGCCCGCCTTGGACATTTCGAATCCGAGGTTGGCGCCAATGATCCCGGCACCAATGATGATCGCGTCGTAGCTCATGTGCTGAGAATATCCACACTGCCGACCATTAGGGTCTCGCCGTCAGTTGAGCACTCTTTCATCCCCGCGCAGATCCAGATATTCGGCCTGGAAACTCTTCACCCAGGGCTTGTCGAAGAAGCCCTGGCCGCGGGTGTGGGATCACCACGACCTGAACTCGGCTTATGACGTCGTGATCATCGGGGGTGGGGTCCATGGGCTTGCCACCGCCTATTACCTCGCCCGTAACCACGGAATCACCAACGTGGCCATCCTGGAGAAGTCTTATGTCGGCAGCGGTGGCTCGGGACGCAATACCGCCATCATCCGGTCCAACTACCTGACCACTGAAGGCTCCCGCTTCTACAACCGGTCTGTGACCCTCTATGAGAACCTGGCTGAGGATCTCAACTTCAACGTCATGTTCGAACAGCGCGGTCACATGACGTTGGCACACTCAGACTCGTCACTGCGGACGATGCGTTGGCGGGCCGAGGTCAACAAACTCGAAGGAATCGATTCAGAGGTCATCGGCCCCGACGAGATCAAGAAACTCGCTCCCTACTTGGACATCTCAGACCGACCCCGGTATCCCATCATGGGGGCCCTTTGGCACCCGCCGGGTGGGATCGTCCGGCACGACGCGGTGGTATGGGGATATGCCCGCGGTGCGGCCGGCTATGGAGTCCACATCCATCAGGAAACGGAGCTGACCGGCATCAAGGTCACTGATGGCAAGGTGACCGGCGTCCAGACCAGTCGTGGGCCGATAGCCACTTCGACAGTCATCAACTGCACTGCTGGGTGGTCATCCCTGATCTCGGCAATGGCCGGGGTAACCCTCCCCATCACCACCCGACCTCTTCAGGCGGCCGTCACCGAACCCGTGAAGAAGTTCCTCCACCCTGTGATCGTCTCCGGGAGCCTTCACACCTACGTCAGCCAGACCTCGCGCGGGGAGTTGGTTTTTGGAGCCAGCGTCGATCCTTTCGCCTCATACTCGACAAGAGGATCTCTCGAATTCACCACAGGGCTCGCCACCCATGTTCTGGAGCTGATGCCATCGATCTCAAATATGCGTCTTCTCCGTCAGTGGGCCGGTCTTTGTGACATGACGCCCGACTTCGCACCCATCATCGGACCCACCCACGTCGAGGGTTTCTATCTGGATGTCGGATGGGGCACATACGGTTTCAAGGCGGGACCCGTTGCCGGGGAGACGGTGGCCGACATGATCGCCAGTGGAAGACCGGGGCGTCTCATCAAACCGTTTGGTCTCGACCGATTCGAGAAGGGTGAGCTCACCGCGGAAAAGGGCGCGGCGGCGGTGGGGCACTAGTGCTGCTCATCTCTTGCCCTCATTGCGGTCAGCGCAACTCCAACGAATTCACATTCAATGGTGAAGTCGTCACCCGTCCCGGTCCGGATCCTGATCCGGCCAGCTGGCGGCGATATCTCTACATGAAGACCAACGCCGCCGGCTGGCAGGAAGAACGTTGGTTCCATGTCTCCGGGTGCCGTCGTTTCCTGATGATCGAGAGGAACCAGGACACCAACGAGATTCGCATGGTCCGCGATTATGGAGACAGACGATGAGCCGGTATCGGCTAGACCCACAGCCCGGAGAGGTGATTGATCGCTCCCGGGAGGTGGGCTTCACCTGGAACGGCAAGCGGTTCGTCGGCTACCAAGGCGACACCATCGCCTCAGCTCTTGCCGCCAACGGCGTACGTGTTCTCTCCCGGAGCTTCAAATATCACCGGCCCCGGGCGATGCTCACTGCGAGCTACCACGACCCCAACGCAATGGTCCAGGTTGGCGACGACCCCAATGTTCGAGGGGCTCACCACCTCGTTGAAGAGGGCATGACCGTCACCTCACAGAACACCTGGCCATCGCTGGCCTTCGACGTGAAGACCGCCAACCGGATTGTCGGTCGGTTCCTCTCACCCGGCTTCTATTACAAGACCTTCATCTCGCCGCGCTGGTTGTGGCCCTGGTACCAGAAGGTGTTGTCGAGGTTTGTCGCGGGTGGATCAGTGACTCTCAACCATCGGCCAGCCAAATTCGACCATCGCTACGCGCACGCCGACGTTCTCGTCGCGGGTGGTGGGCCCTCCGGGATGGCTGCGGCAATCGCAGCAGCGGATGCCGGGGCATCAGTCATCCTCGCCGAGGAGGAACACCAGATCGGTGGGCACCTTCGTTGGGGTGATACCCAAGCCCGGGACGACCTCAATGAGCTTCGCATCGGCATCCTCACGCGTTCGAACATCGAAGTGATGACCAATGCTGTCGTTGCGGGGCGATACGACCACAACTGGGTTTCGATAGTCCAGCGGTCCATGGATCACGTCGAAGAGCGGCTCGTCCAGGTCAGGGCCAAGACCCTGGTCGTCGCCGCCGGCACCTTGGAGAGGCCGTACGTTTTTGAAGGCAACGACCTGCCGGGGGTGATGTTGTCGACGGCGGCTCGCCGACTCATCTGCCTTTACGGAATCCGACCGGGGAACCGGGCTGTGGTTCTGACTGCCAATGGCTCTGGTGATGCCGTCGTTGCCGATTTGAAGCGAGCCGGCATCGAGATCGTCAGAACCCTCGATGCTCGGAAGGGCGAAACAGTCGTGGCCGCCAGTGGTGGAAAAGGTGTCAAACAGGTCATCGACTCATCGGGGGCGACTCATTCGGCAGATCTCCTGGTCACAGCCACGGGATGGACAACACCGACCTCCCTCCTCAACATGGCCGGGGACCGACCTGTCTACAACAAACGAGCGGCCCGCTACCTGCCGTCGACACTCCCGGACAATGTGATGGCGACGGGTGGCATGGTTGGAGACGGCACCACACAAGATCTCATTGGCCACGGATCGGCCGCTGGCGCTGAAGCTGCTCGCCGGGCGGCCGGTGAGCCTCCTTCAGGCATCCCCGACCTGCTGATCGAAGAACACCTCGAGCTCTACCGAAGCACCACGCATGGGTTCGTCGACTTCTCCGAAGACGTTTCGTCCCAGGACCTGGTGTCCGCTGCGACGGAGGGCTACGACACAATGGAGCTTGCCAAGCGATACACAACGGTCGGGATGGGCCCAGTCCAAGGCAAGATCGAAGCGGTCAACGCAGTTGCCGTCCACGGCGAGGCGATCGGCGCCAGTCTCCTCGAGACCTCCACAACCACATGGAGACCTCCTTACGCACCGATCCGGCTCGGGACTCTGGCCGGGCGCAAATATGAGCCGACCCGCTACTCGGCGATGCAGCCCTGGCACGAGGCCAACGACGCCACCCCACTGCTGGCAGGACAATGGGTTCGACCCGACCATTACGGCGATCCGGCGGCGGAGGTCAACACGGTGCGAGAGGGTGTCGGGATCATCGACGTCAGCCCACTCGGGAAGATCGACCTACGTGGGGCCGACGTCTCCAAGCTCTTGGAGTTCGTCTACGTGAACAGGTGGTCAAAGCTCGACGTGGGCAAGGTCCGGTACGGAGTCATGTGCGGCGAAGACGGTGTGATCATCGACGATGGCGTGACTGGTCGCTTCGGACCTGACCACTACTTGATGACGACAACCTCTGGTGGGGCCGGTGGGGTATGGAACTGGCTCGACGACTGGCTCCAAACCGGATTCCCCGAATGGGATGTGAAGATGACGGCGGTCACCGACGGCTGGGCTTCGATCAACGTAGCCGGGCCAAGATCACGCGATCTTGTGAGTCGACTCACCGATATCGACCTCCGCCCTGACTCCTTTGGGTACATGGAAGTACGGACCGGAACGGTTGATGGCTTCTCCAATTGCTTCATCTGGAGAATCGGATTCACGGGAGAGCTTTCCTACGAGATCCACGTCCCTGCCAACCACGGTCTAGAAGTGTGGGAGGCACTGCTGGCCGAAGGTGCAGACCTCGGGGTCAAGGCGTTTGGCGTGGAGGCGCAACGCATAATGCGTCTCGAGAAGGGGCACTTCATTGTCGGCCAGGACACCGACGGACTGACTCAGGGACATGGCGTCGGTGTCGATTGGGCGATAAAGATTGACAAGGATGACTTTGCCGGCAAGCCAGAACTCGTCTTCCAAGCTGAGAGTGGCGACTACCCACGCCTGGTTGCGATCCAAACCGAGGACCCGGGCATTGTTCCACTCGAGGCAAGCCAAATCATCGACGGCGACGCCAACCTCGTCGGTCGCATCACCTCGAGTCGAATGTCACCGACCATGAACCGATCCATCTGTCTCGGTCAGGTTGAACCAAATCACGCCACTCCCGGCCAAGCGCTGAGCATTCGGCTGCCCAACGGCTCAACGGTTCAGGCACATGTCATGGAGCACCACGCCCACTTCGACCCGGAAGGCACCCGAGTCCGTGTCTGATCTCAATCTCATCGACATCGGTTACGAGCCGAAATGGCGAACCTTCGCCGAGCCCGCCGCACGGCTGGCCTGGTCCGTCACTCCCGGGGAATGGACGGCCCTCGGTGACCGGCCAAATGGGCTGGTGGTCGACCTGACCTCAGTTCGAGCAATGTTCCGGTTAACCGGCCAACGGTCGCCCGATCTTCTCAACAAGATCTGCGGTCTCGACTTCGGAGAAGACATGTTTCCAAATGGCTCATCTGGTCGCACCCTTGTTGCCGGTGTTGCCACGGAGCTGGTGAGGGACGACCAAAACGAGGTGATCTCCTATCTCATCCTCCCGTCGAGATCGTTTGGCCGATACATGGAGGAGACACTCCGCGACGCCGGTCAGGAGTTCGGATTGGGCAAGACGGACAACTAGCCACAGTCTGGTTCAGCTGACGCCGTGACCAACGCCGGACAAATGAGCAGGTCAGACAAATCGTTCCGACCGTTGCGAGGCGGGACTGTGCTGGAGTTGGAAGTGTCTAGTTCTGACTCGCGCGTTGAGACTGGTCCTTGCTGAAACCGCTGACTCGGCGATTCTGATGCAGTCCGCAATTTGAGGGCACCCAGCACGTGACCGACCGAAAAGACAAGACCTGTTCCCACCAAACAACAGTTTCTGTTGTGACTGGTGGCCTCGAACGCGTCATTTGCGAAGACTGTGGTGATGTGACCGTCAGATACGAGTCGATGATCTCAGGGGACGTCCATCGTTCGAACTTCTCACGAGAGGCAGACTCGCGTGCTATGAGGACCGGAGCACACTCACAGCACTGAAGACCCAACCGGCCGAAGCCAGAGCTTCCTATATAGGCGGCGATCTGGAACCTCTGGGCCAAGCGAAGGGTGGGCACAAGGCTGCCTCTTCTGCGTCAATTAGTCGAGGAGAACATGACTGCCGGGCGGGTTGTCGTCTCCGAGACACCGTCACTATCCGATGCCGAAATCAAAAGCCGCTGCCTCCCAAGCCCTCGCTATTTCTTGACCAACTCCAACGGATAGCTGGACAACAGCTCATGCCCTTTTGCGGTAACCAGCACTTGCTCTTCCAGCTTGACTCCATGACCGCCGTCCTTACGGCCGACGTAACTCTCGACACAAAGAACCATCCCAGCTTCAACCACCCCGTCATATCCAGCAGAATCCCAATCCTCGGGGAAGTAG